>CAZITF010000048.1:0-14634 GCA_964542095.1 uncultured Rhodobacterales bacterium | reverse complement strand
CCCACACAAACGCGACCGTCCCGGTCGGCCCACACAAACGCGACCGTCCCGGTCGACCGCTCAAAAGGACTTTTCTTCGTATGGTACGCACGATCGTCGAATCCAAGACCAAGACCGCCATCATCGGCTTTGACCAACCCTTCTGCGTCATCGGTGAACGCATCAACCCCACCGGGCGCAAGATCCTGAACGAAGAACTGGAGCGCGGTGATTTTTCCCGCATCGAGGCAGATGCGGTCGCTCAGGTCGCGGCGGGGGCGAACATTCTCGACATCAATTCGGGTGCCGTGTTTTCCAACAAGATGGCCGAAGACCCGCGCTATGCCGATAACAACTTTGTCGAACCGACACTGATGAAGGAATTGGTCGAGCGTGTGCAGGCCATTGTCGATGTGCCGCTTTGTATCGACAGTTCGGTGCCCGGTGCGCTGGAAAACGGCCTGGCCGCCGCGCAAGGGCGCCCGTTGCTCAACTCGGTCACCGGCGAAGAGGAACGGATGGAACTGGTCCTGCCGCTGGTGAAGAAATACAACGTGCCAGTCGTTGCGATCTCGAACGACGACACCGGCATTTCCGAAGACCCCGACGTGCGTTTTGCCGTGGCGAAAAAGATCGTGGAACGGGCCGCCGATTTCGGCATTCCGGCCCATGACATCGTGGTGGACCCGCTGGTCATGCCGATCGGCGCGATGGGCACCGCCGGCCTCCAGGTGTTCACCCTCGTGCGCCGCCTACGCGAGGAACTGGGGGTCAACACCACCTGTGGTGCGTCCAACATCTCGTTCGGTTTGCCCAACCGGCACGGCATCAACAACGCCTTTCTGCCCATGGCGATGGGGGCTGGCATGACTTCTGCCATCATGAACCCGGTCGCCCTGCCCGTCGGGGTGACGAAAATCGCCGAAAAGCGCGCCGAAGTCGAGGCTGCGGGTATCATCCTGCCGGAAGGCATGGATGACGAGGCCTTTGTGCAGATGTTTGGCCTTGGATCGACCCTGCCCCGCGCGGGCAAGGAAATGGAGGCGATCCGTGCCGCCAATTTCCTCACCAACAACGATGAGGGCGGCGGCGAATGGATCAGGTTCAATCGTGTAGCGCCCAAGGCAGGCCACGAGGGGCGTGGGCGCGCAGGTCGCACGGGCGGGCGTCGCCGCGCCTGACTGGTCTGCGATTTGCCGATCCGAACCCGCGCCGTCATCGGCGCGGGTTTTTTTGTGCGGGCCGGGGCGGTTTTCAGGGTCCGAGAATAAATTCCGGTAACGCTGTCTTAACGTGGCGTCCGCTACACAATCCTCGAAACGATCAGTCACGAGGTGAGTCATGACAGAACAAGCCGCCAATACTTGCGCCGGTGCGCGATGACAGAGGCGATCCGACTGTCCGCGCAACTGGATGCGACAGAACTCAGCGTCTTGTTTCCCCGTCTCGCCGAGGCCTGCCAGGGAGGAACGGTTCAACTTGACGCCGGCGCGGTGACGCATATGGGCGCGCTTGGTGCGCAACTGATCCTCGCCGCGGCGCGCGAGCAGCGCAGCCTTGGCGGCACGTTGGAATTTTCCGCAATCAGCGAACGCGCTGCCAGCCAACTGGCCATGATGGGCCTTTCCCCGCTACAGCTTTCGGAGGGTGCGCGATGAGCCTGGAAATCCTCGCCGTCGATGACAGCCGTACCATGCGCGACATGATCAGGTTTGCACTGGAGCCTGCGGGGTTTACCGTCCACACCGCCGATGATGGCATCCACGGCACCGAAGTCCTCGATTCCGTCGCCCCTGATGTGATCATTACCGACATCAACATGCCGCGCATGGACGGGTTCGCCTTTATCGATGCGGTGCGGGAAATCGCCAAGTATCGCTCGACCCCGATCCTGGTGCTCACCACCGAAGCGGCCCCGGAACTGAAACAGCGCGCACGCGCCGCCGGTGCGACAGGCTGGATCGTCAAACCCTTCGATCCGATCAAGCTGGTCAAGGCGTTGCAAATGGTCGCCGGATAGGTCCGCAGGATGACCAAACCGGACCCAATGGAGGAGATCAAAGCTTCGTTTTTCGGCGAATGCGAAGAATTGCTCGAGACGACCCAGGACAGCCTGCAAAAACTGGACGAAGGAAGCGCGGACAGCGAAACCATCCACGTGGTATATCGTGCGGTCCATTCGATCAAGGGCGGTGCCGGTGCCTTCGGCCTCACTGCGCTGGTGCGTTTCGCCCATACCTATGAAACCACGCTCGAGGCGGTGCGCAACGGCACACTCAAGGTCGAACCGGCGCTGATCAATCTTTTTTTTCGCTCCACGGACCATCTGTCCGACCTCGTGCGCGCGGCGCGCAACGATGTAGATGAGCCGACCGAGACCGGCGCAAAACTGCTTCTGGAACTGGCGCAATATATCGGCGGTGACGATGACTCGGCCGAGCCGGAACCTGACATTGAATTCCAGCCCCTTGAGCTCAACCTCGATCTCGATTTCGCCGATCCCGACGAGGAAGTGCCTGCCAACCCGAGGTTTCAGATCAAGTTCTGCCCCGAGGTTGAAATGTTCGAAGGCGGCAACGATGCCTACCCGGTTCTCGGTGCCATCGCCGGGCTCGGAGAGGCCCGCATAACGTGCGACACCTCGCGCCTGCCCGACCTCAAGAACCTTGCGCCGGATACCCCCTATCTGTCCTGGGTCATGGACCTTACGGCAGATGTGGACGAGGCGGAAATCGCCTCGATGTTCGAATTCGTTGAAGGGCTGTGTACCTACAGCATCACCCGGATGGATGGTTGCGATGACGCGCCCGGACTTTCCATTGACCTTCCGCGCCTGCCCGACCACGCCCCCGGGGATATGCCCGAAAAGGGTCCACTCGCACCGGTTGCTGCTGAAACTCGGCCCGCGGAGCCGAAGGACCGCGCTCCCGAACCCGCTGTACCGTCACCCGACACAAAGGAGACCGCCGCCGAGCGCACTGCCGCTGGCAGTCAGCCAGCCAAGTCGGTGGTGCGCGTCGATCTGGATCGTATCGAACGGTTGGTCAACCTGGTCGGCGAACTGGTCATCAACCAGGCCATGCTGGCCCAAAGCCTCGAAAGCGCGGGCCTGTCGCCTCATTCAGACGCCATGAACGGGCTGGAGGAATTTCAACGGCTGACCCGCGACATCCAGGACAGCGTTATGATGATCCGCGCACAGCCGGTGAAATCGCTGTTCCAGCGGATGTCACGCATCGTGCGCGAGGCTTCCGCCGCCGTGGGCAAGGACGTGCGGTTGGTCTGCGAAGGAGAAAACACCGAAGTGGACAAGACGGTGATCGAACGTCTGGCAGACCCTCTGACACACATGATCCGCAACGCTGTCGATCACGGCCTGGAAAGCACCGCGGAGCGGGTGGCCGCGGGCAAGTCAACGGGCGGCGTCGTGCGTTTGAAGGCGGCACACAGATCCGGGCGGGTGATCATCGACGTCTCCGATGACGGCGCCGGGATCAACCGGCCCCGCGTGCAACAGATCGCCATCGACAAGGGCCTGATCTCGCCCGATGCCGTCCTGACGGACAGTGAAATAGACAATCTGCTGTTTTTGCCGGGATTTTCGACTGCGGCCACGGTATCGGACCTGTCCGGTCGGGGCGTGGGCATGGATGTGGTGCGCACCTCGATCCAATCGCTTGGCGGTCGGATCTCCATTGCTTCGGTGCCGACAAAGGGGACGGTATTTTCCATATCGCTGCCGCTGACCCTCGCCGTACTCGACGGAATGGTCGTGGATATTGCGGGCGAAACTCTGGTCATACCACTCAATATGGTCGCAGAAACCATTACCCTGACCAAAGCGACATTGAACACGATCCAGCCCGGTGTGGACGTCGTGAGGGTGCGCACGGGTTTTGCGCCCCTGTTCGATCTGGGTCACCTGCTTGGTTACCGCGACAAGAAGGACAGCTATGACGATTGCGTCGCGCTGTTGATTTCGCACGAAGACGGCAGTCTTGGCGCCCTTGTCGTGGATGACATCCAGGACCAGCGCCAGGTTGTGATCAAAGGTCTGGATGACACGTTTTATCGCGCACCCGGCATCGCCGCCGCGACCATTCTGGGCGACGGGCAGATCGCCCTCATACTCGACCCGACAGACATCATCTCCCAAGCCACCGACGTGACCGCACCCGTTCCCTTGAAGCTGGAGGCCTGACATGACCCAGGACAATTCAACAGACGTCAATACCGTCGAATTGCTCACATTCCGGTTGAGCGAGCAGGAGTACTCGCTCGACATCATGTGCGTGCGTGAAATCAGAAGCTGGACCAAAGCCACGCCTATGCCCCATGCCCCGAGTTTCATGCGTGGCGTGATCAATTTGCGCGGCACGGTTCTGCCTGTCATGGACCTTGCCGAACGGCTGGGACTGCCACGGCGGGAGCACACGGATCGCAACGTGATCATTGTTGTCAAGCATGGGGAAGCCATGACCGGACTGTTGGTTGATGCGGTGTCGGACATCATCACTGTAAATCAGGCCGACCTGCAGCCCCCGCCTGACGCCACGAGCCAATCGGTGCCGGCGGTCATTCGCTCGTTGACCCTCATCGATGATCGCATGATCCGGATCCTTGACCTGCCCAACATTGTGACCGTCGCGCAAAGAGACGCCGCATGATGACACTGTCCGGCCCGGAATTGGCTCTTGAGAACCGCGCGTTCGAGGCGATTGCCGGGTTGGCGCAACGGGAGTTCGGCCTTCACATCACTTCGGAAAAACTGAAGATGGTGCAATCCAGGCTGCGACACCGGCTGAGCGCGCTCCAATTGCAAAATTTCGCCGCCTATTCGGATCTTGTCTGTTCCGAACAAGGGGCCGCGGAAAGACGATACATGATCTCGGCGTTGACGACGAACGTGTCTCATTTTTTCCGCGAACCGCATCACTTCGAACTGCTTTCAGATGCGATCCTACGGGGGCTGCAACAGAAGATTGCCGCTGGCGAGCGTATCCGCATCTGGTCCGCAGGCTGTTCAAACGGTCAGGAACCCTATTCGATCGCGATGCATCTGCTGCGTGAAGAACCGTCAATCGCGCAAGCCGATTTCAAAATTCTCGCAACCGACATCGATCCCAAGGTCGTGGCGTTTGCCCAAGAGGGCCTTTATGGCGAAGCGTTGGTCAAAGGAGTGTCGGCCTCGGACAAATCAAGGTTCATGCGCGCCGAGGGTGATGGATTGCGTGTCGTGGATGACGTCAGAAAGCACATCTCGTTTCGCGAGTTGAACCTGCAGGCCGAATGGCCCATGCGGCACAAATTCGACGTCATGTTCTGCCGCAATGTCGTGATCTACTTTGATCAGAATACGCAAGAACGTCTTTGGCCGCGCTTTCACAAGATGCTCAAGCCGGGGGGTTTTTTGTGTCTGGGTCATTCCGAACGGATTTCGGCGCCTGCGCAATTCGGTTTCAAATCGATCGGCACCACAGCCTACAAGAAATGCGATGCCGCAGTATCGTCGGCATCGCTCTTGCCCGGAGGACAAAATGGCACTGCGTGATCGGATCCGAATAATGGTTGTGGATGACATGTCGACCAGCCGAGGCATCATCACACAATCGCTGGACTCGCTCGGGGTGCGTCACGTGTCCACCGCCCAGGATGGGGCCAACGCATTGCAGATTCTCGCAACGGCTCCGGTTCACCTGGTCATTTCGGACTACAACATGCCCAAAATGGACGGTTTGAAATTGCTGCACAATTTGCGGAGCGGTGCGAAAACAAGGGGCATCGGATTCATCCTGATCACCGGGCGCGCAGAACAAGAGATCATCGATTATGGGCGGAAACTGGGTATGAACAACTTTCTCAGGAAACCCTTTGAGGAGAGCGACCTGCGCAACTGCATCGAGAGGGTTGTGGGGCCTTTGTAATGCAGACCGAACCGATCGCGGAACAAGATGAAGCGGAGATTTTCAAAAAGCTGGCAATGCGTTTGCTGGAGTTGGCAGAGGACACTGCACAGGTTGGCAAGTGCGTATCCGCGTTGACGGCGAACATGCCGACGTCTCTGGATTCAGCGACGATCCGGAACCTGCAAAAACTGGACAGCCTGCATCAATCGCTTTGCGATCTGGCACATTTGAGCGCGGCGTTTTCCGGGCCGGGCGCACTGCGCACGCAGGCGCTTGGCGAATTGAAACTCAGGGCCACCCGTACGCTGTTTGACACGTCGATCAAGGAACGACCTGCTGCACATGGATCCATCGACCTGTTCTGAACGGCTATTCGGTTTTCGATGCAACTGACGCGCGTATCAGAACAGTTCCACGCCCTGGCCCGAAGGCATTGGCGGTTCCGCCTCCACGACTTTCGTCTCGGGGTGTGTCATTTTTTGCAGCGCACGGCCCGTGGCCGGCCAGAACCGCAAGTTACGGGCATGCGTTCCTCCAAATGAGGACGTGGTCAGCGGGATGCCCTCCTGCGCCAGAAAATGTTCGGTGAATTCGACGTTCTGCTGGCCGATATCCGACAATCCATTGACCATACGTGCGCCGCCAAAAGCCTTGGCTTTCAAGCGGTGTCGCGCGGCCCCCAGCTTGAGAAGGTCATTTATCAACAGTTCCATGGCTTGCAGACCGGACAGGGTTTGTGCCTGGCTTCCCGCGCAGGCGCGCGCCAGCAACATGTGGTTCATCCCGCCAAGGCCTTTCTGTTCATCCCACAAACAGACCGCCACGCAGGAACCAAGCAAGGTGGTGATCACCAGATCCGGGGATGTACCGGTGGCGAATTGACCTTGTGTGATATGAATCCGCGTCTCGTTCATGAGGGGTTTTTTCCGGCGTCATTCTGAAGCATGCGTTCCAGAATCTCGCCCCCGATGTCTTTGATATCTGCCTCGTCTTCGGAGGCGTTGAGGGACAGGGCGACACCGGGCATGCCGTAGACGACACAACTGCTTCTCGATTGTCCGAGGGTACGCGCGCCCTTGCGCCTCAGCGCCAACATGCCCTTGGCACCGTCATTGCCAAGACCCGTCAGCAGTACCGCACCCACTTTTCGCGCCCAAGGCACGGCGGAGGCAAACAGAACATCCACCGACGGGCAGTAGGTCTGGCCAAATTGCCGCTCGATTTCCTGAATGTGCCAGGCTCCGCTGTGCCAGACCACGCAGGTCTGCCGATCCTGCGAAGGTGCGAGGCGAACACAGCCGGGCGCAAGCCGCATACCATCCCTGGAGAGGCTGACATCGTGCGACCCCAACCGGTCCAGCCGCCGCACGAAACTTTGCAGAAAGCGTTGCGGCATGTGCTGGGCGATCACGATGGGTGGAATCTCCCGCGTGTCGATGCTGCCAAGCATCGCCTCGATCGCGGGCACTCCCCCTGTGGATGCGCCGACCAACAGGATTTTGTCCGAGAACCTTGCCTTGTCCGCAGCAGTCGGAATTGGCGCGACCGGCTGCCCGGATGCTGCGGCAAAAATGCTGTCACACAGGGCCGCCATCGTTTCTTTCGTGGGAAATTGCGGTTTTGCGATGCAGGCGGCCGCGCCAAGGTCCATCGCCTTTTCCGTCATCGCATCGCTGTTCAGACTTCCGCTGGCCAGCATCACCACCGGCATCGGTCGCAGGCGCATGAGGTGGGCCAGAAATTCGACGCCGTTCATTCCGGGCATCTCGATGTCCAGGGTCAGCACATCGGGTCCGGTCGCCTTGATGATTTCGCGCGCCTCCTGCGCGGACCCCGCCATGCCGACGAGGATCAATCGCGGGTCCTGAGCGATCACGCTGCTCAGCCAGCGGCGTATCGTCAGAGAGTCGTCTACAACCACGACTTTCTTGGTTGTGGGGGGTGGAGTTGATGTCACGCGTCGCACCGGGGCGCAGATGACATGGGGCAGCATCGGTATTCTGTCCTGATCCCTGCCTCAGAATGCCGAGGCCGCGAATTGGGAATGCAGTGGTGCGGTCGTGACCGGCAAAGATCTGTTCGGTCCGCCCGCATCTCATCGGTCTGAACAGTTGGCACCATACCCATCAACCGTTTTATGGACCGAACAGGTGCCGCAAAACGGAAAAAACACCACCCTGCCCCGTTCCCGACCGCAAAGGTCAACACGCGATCCCCGTTCCGCAGTGCGGCAGATCAACCCGGAAAGGCAAATGGATGAAGAGTCCCGTCATTCCGCAAACCCTACCTGTCAGCGCGTCACTTGCGCTGACACTAGCCAGGCAACGGTGAAGACCGGATTAACTTTGCCCATCAGCCGACGCATGTCAGCCCGGTTCATGGCCCGTGAGGCGAGCGCCTCACGATTGCGCCTCGGCACCTGGAATTTTCCAGTATCGGCATGTGTTTACAGAAACACGATAACCACACGCTGTCGAATGGACGAAACGGGCGGAAAGGGTAGGATCTCGGCCCTTCCCTCCTGTCCGTACCTACAGCGAGGAGCAACCAATTTGGCGCGTCATTGGCGATACCGACATCAAAGGTTTGTCCAATACAATTGCAGAAAATTGAATTCCTGATCAATAGGTTACGAGGGCACATCGCCATGCCCGCACCGAACCAAAATCTTTTTGCTAGGTCAAATTCGATTACCGGCGCTATCATCAATTTCTAATGTTCAATCAGGGGGGACCTTTACCATGGCCAAAATCAACACGTTGGCAGGCGCATCAGTTCTTGCAATATTTGCAACAGCTGGCGCCGCAGCGGCAGAAAAACTTACATTATATTGCTCCGCACAAGAAGACTGGTGCCAATTGATGGCGAACAGTTTTGAGGATGCAACCGGCATCGATGTGGCGATGACACGCAAGTCTTCGGGAGAGACATTTGCGCAGATCAAGGCCGAAAGCTCCAATCCACGCGGTGACGTATGGTGGGGCGGAACGGGCGATCCGCATTTGCAGGCAGCCGAAGAGGGTTTGACTGCTGAATACATTTCTCCGATGCGTGACCAGTTGCATCCCTGGGCGATCAGTCAGGCGGAAAGTGCCGATAACAAAACCATCGGCATCTACTCCGGCGCGTTGGGTTATGGCTACAACACCGACCTGTTGGCGGCCAACAACCTGCCTGAGCCGGCTTGCTGGAAGGATCTGTTGAAGCCTGAATACAAAGGTCACGTGCAGATGGCCAACCCGAATTCTTCGGGCACGGCCTATACTACGCTGGCGACGATGGTTCAGCTGTTTGGCGAAGAAGAAGGCTTTGAATACATGGCCGGGCTGCACGCCAATATCAACCAATACACGAAATCGGGTTCGGCCCCTATCAAGGCGGCAGGACGTGGCGAAAACACCATCGGCATTGTGTTCATGCATGATGCTGTTGCCCAGGCAGTCAGCGGTTTCCCGATCAAGGTCGTCGCCCCGTGCGAGGGCACGGGGTATGAAATCGGGTCCATGTCGATCATCGAAGGTGCGCGGAACATGGAAAGCGCGCAAGCGTTTTACGACTGGGCACTGAGTGCGGAAGCACAGAACCTCGCGTTGCAGGTCAACGCGTTTCAGGTGCCTTCGAACATGAACGCCAAGACCTCCGAGAGTGCGCCGGACATGAGTTCGATCAGATTGATCGACTATGACTTCCGCACCTACGGGTCGTCTGAAACACGTCAGCGCCTGTTGAAAAGATGGGACGATGAGGTTTCTGTTCTGCCGCAGTAAACATGCGTCAGACCACCTCTGATAAGGCGGCCAACCCGGTCCTGGTCTTTTGGATCATTGCCGGGTTGGTCGGCTTTCTCGTCCTCCCCTGGTACGGGATCGAAGACTTTTTCCGGTTTGAATGGCTTGCCGATGGCTATCCGTTCGACAGCGACTATGCGCCCGGTTTTTTCCTCATCGCCCAAGGCGAAAAGCTGTGGCTCGCGCCGCTCATCCTACCTTTGCTGGCCCCTTTGGCGATCCTGAACAAGCGTAAGTCAGACCCTATTTACGCCAAGGTGCTGATGGTTGCGGGTGCGTTTGGTTTTGGTTGGTTGGTCCTTCAGGGCTTTGCCATTGGCATTCGCGGATGGAACTTTGGTTGGAGCGCGGCCTTGTTCGGTGATCTTGATGATCGCCAGTTCGGCATGGGGTATGGCGCGCTGATCTGCGCCTCGGCGTTTCTTTTTGTTTTCACGCAAGGCCTGGCCGCAAGAGGTGCCATCAACGGCGACGTCTTCGTCGTCAGCTCGATTGGCGGCGTTGTGGTGATCGTCACCGCCTTCGTGTTCTTTCCCATCGCCAAGATGCTGACCGCTGCGTTCATCACGCAAGACGGCGGTTATTCCGTCGCGGTGTTCTTTTCCAAATTCTTCGATGACAGGCTTTGGGGGCTTGGCTGCCTTGCGGGTGGGCGCTGTGGCGTTGCGTGGAATTCATTGTTTCTTGCGGTCTGCGTCGGCGTGATCACGACGGTCCTGGGCCTCGTCTTTGCGCTGGTCGTTACCCGTTCGGGATTTCGGTTCAAGCGCGGGTTGCGCGCGCTGACGGTTTTGCCCATCATCACGCCCCCATTTGTCATCGGCTTGGCCTTGATCCTGCTGTTTGGCCTGTCCGGAACGGTGACCGTTTGGGTGTCTGACCTGCTGGGCGTGCAACCGACCCGCTGGCTGTATGGGCTGCCGGGTATCCTGATCGCGCAGACACTTGCCTTCACACCCATCGCGTTTCTGGTGCTTATTGGCGTGGTCGAAGGTGTCTCTCCTTCCATGGAAGAAGCCGCCCAGACCCTGCGTGCAAGCAAGTGGCAGGTCTTCAAGACCGTGTCGCTTCCTTTGATGCGTCCGGGCCTGGCCAATGCATTCTTGCTCGGTTTCATCGAAAGCATGGCGGATTTTGGTAACCCGCTCGTTTTGGGCGGCAATTATGATGTGCTGTCGACGGAAATCTTCTTTGCCATCGTCGGCGCGCAATATGATCAGGGTCAAGCGGCGGTGCTCGCCATGGTCCTGCTTTTCTTCACTCTCAGCGCCTTTTTCGCGCAGCGCCGCTGGCTGGGCAAAAAGAACTATACCACGGTGTCCGGCAAGGGTGACAGCGGTGTGCATCCGCATATGCCGACACCGCTTTCAATCCCTGTACTGGCCATCGCAATGATCTGGGCCGCGTTCACGGTCGTCGTTTATCTCATGATCTTCTATGGCTCCATCGTCGAACTCTGGGGTGTGAACAACACCCTGACGCTCAAGCACTATGGAACCGCCTTTTCGTTGCGGTTGGACGAAGACGGCATCCGATGGACCGGTGCGGCCTGGGACAGTTTTTGGACCACTCTCAAGATCGCAGCCATCGCAGCGCCACTCACGGCCATCGTTGGACTCATCACGGCTTACCTGCTGACACGTCAAACATTTGCCGGCAAAAATGCCTTTGAATTTGGAACGATGCTGTCCTTTGCCATCCCCGGCACTGTCATTGGAGTCAGTTATATTCTGGCGTTCAACGTTCCACCGATCGAGATCACCGGCACGGGTATCATCCTTGTTGTGAGTTTCATCTTTCGCAACATGCCCGTCGGCGTCCGCGCAGGTATCGCCAGCATGTCGCAACTCGACAAATCGCTCGACGAAAGCTCGCTGACCCTTGGTGCGAACTCGTGGCAGACCTTTCGCAGGGTGATCTTGCCATTGCTGCGCCCCGCAATCCTTGCGGCTCTGGTTTACAGTTTCGTAAGAGCCATGACCGCGATTTCGGCCGTGATTTTCCTTGTTTCCGCCGAATACAACATGGCGACGAGTTACATCATCGGTCGGGTTGAAAACAACGACTACGGCCTTGCGATTGCCTATTCCACCACACTGATCTTCGTGATGCTCTGTGTTGTCCTGGCGATGCAACTGATAGTTGGCCGCACCAAGATCGGGCGACGCATGACCCAATCGCGCACCAATATTTAGGGACCCAGAGACATGAGCATCAATGCAAAGGCAGCGCCCGTCAGCTTCCGCAATGTCACCAAGGTTTATGGCAAGAACGTTGTTGCGGTTGACAATATCAACCTCGAAATCGAGGCGGGCAAGCTGGTGACGCTGCTGGGGCCTTCCGGGTGCGGCAAGACCACGACGCTGCGGATGATTGCGGGGCTGGAGATCGCAACGAAGGGGTCGATCTTTATCGGCGATCAGGACGTCACCCTGCTTCCGGCAACGGATCGCGATGTGTCGATGGTTTTTCAGTCTTACGCGCTGTTTCCACATATGAGCGTTATGGAAAACGTATCCTACGGGCTGGGATTTTCGGGTTTTGACAAAACCGAAACACGCGACCGCGCCCAGCATGGGCTCGACCTGGTCGGACTCAAAGGTTTTGGAGATCGCCTGCCGTCGGAGTTGTCGGGTGGCCAGCAGCAGCGTGTCGCAGTCGCGCGCGCGCTCGTACTGGAGCCTCAGGTCCTGCTGTTTGATGAACCCCTATCGAACCTGGATGCGAAACTGCGCCGTCAGGTTCGCGAGGACATTCGCGATATTCAGCAAAACCTTGGGCTGACCGTGGTTTATGTAACGCACGACCAGGAAGAGGCCCTCGCCGTCTCGGACGAGATCGTGGTCATGCGGAATGCATCCATCGCGCAAGTCGGCCATCCCCGCGAATTGTATGACGCGCCCGCGGATCGTTTCGTGGCTGACTTTATCGGTGAGGCCAATATCATTCCTTGCGAGATCCTGGAGGTTCAGGGGGATGTCGCGCACATCCGCATGGGCGACATGATGCATCGTCTTCCTGCCGGAGGGCTGTCGCAAGGACCTGCTGCGCTCGCGGTCCGCCCGACACGGTTCAAGCTTGCGGTATCGGAGGGACTGGCGATGAACGTGTCCAAAGCCACCTATGTCGGCAGCCGGATGGAATACACTTTGCAGGCCAGTTTTGGCGACGTCTTCGTTGTCAGCGAAGACGTGGACAACCCGCTGACTGTGGGCGCTGACGTAACCGTGGGACTGGATTCTGTGGGTCCTGTCCTTTTGCCGGCAGACTAGCCTTCAAACACGGTATCCGAAATGCGAACCAATTCGTCAAAGATGCCGGCACTGCCCGCCACAACGCGCCCACCCTTGGCAATCATCTGATCCGCGGATTGCCGTTCGACGCGTCCGCCCGCCTCGTGGATGATCAGTTGCCCAGCAAGGCAATCCCAGGCGTTCATATGTTCTTCGACAAAGCCGATCAGACGGCCCGCGGCGGTATAGGCCAGCGACAATGCGCCCGATGCGTTGCGGTGAAACACGCCGTCCTGCTCCAGCACCATCGCAATCAGTCGGGTCGTGCTGGATTTGCTCGCTCGGTTGCAATATCCGGTCCCGATGCTGCCACGGTTCATCACGGTGTCCGCACGACATGTCAGCGGCTGACCATTGAGCGTTGCCCCCTGCCCGCGCACCGCATGAAAGACCTCTTCATGAATTGGATCGACGATCACGCCAATCCGAGTCTCGTCGTCCTTCACGACGGCAATGACAACGCACCATGCAGGAATTGCATTGACGAAATTCGTGGTGCCATCAATGGGATCAATCACCCAAGTATAGCCCGACCTGCTTGGCTTTGGCGCGTGTTCTTCGCCGATGATGCCATCGTCGGGATATGCTTCTTCGATTAACTTCCGGATGTGTATTTCAACATTCTGATCGGCCTCGGAAACGAAATCCTGGAGACCCTTGTCGACAATGTCCAATGTGCTTACGCGGCGAAAATAATCCAGGGCGAGGGCCCCGCCGCTCGTGGCTATCTCGGTCGCCTTGTGAAATCTGCTGTTCAAGTTGCGCTCCTCTGTGATGTCGCTGGTGCCCCGCCGGGAATTTGACCCGCAGCCATATCCTCCATCGGGCGCCATCCGGTCGTCGGTCTGTGTTGCAGACTGGTGAACTCGAAAAAGTATCCACCACCCGGGCCCTGGTCATATTTCCGATCAATGGGTCGTCCGGACAGGTGGCAATGCAACAACGTGCCCACTGCACCATGACCCACGAACAGCACATCGTCATCCCTGTATTGCTCAAGGCAGGCAAGAATTTCCGCAACAATTCTAGCCTGCGCTGCCACAGCAGTTTCCCACCCTCTGACACTGGTTTCGGGAACGGCAAAGAACCGATCAGCGACGGCTTCAAATTCTTCGGACGGCAAAAACCCCGTAGAACTGCGGTCATTCTCGTGCATCCTGTCGCGAATTTCCAAGTGGCAATCGAGCGCCTCGGCCAAAGGTCGCGCCGTTTCGATTGCCTTGGTTTCGGTGCTGCTGACAACCGTGCCGGTGCCATCCAAAGCCCCGGAGTTTGCCAGCAGGTTCACGCGGCGGCGGCCCAGGTTGCTCAGCGACCAATCCGTAATGTGTCTGGCTGGGTCAACGCGGACTTGCGGATGCGACAGATACCGAATTTTTTGAACCATGCTGACTGTGTCTCACGTAAGACAGGGACATGATAGTCTGTTGGCCTGTCGCAACAGCTGAACCGCATTCGGAGACCGATTTCATGCCAACGGCCAGTCTCCACAAGTCGGATGCCTCCCTTAAACTCCTTTGAACCAAAAAGAAAAAAGGCCCCGCTAGGGACCTCATCTCGGGTTCGCGAGGGCAAGTGGCGGACAGACAGGGATTCGAACCCTGGAGACGGTCTCCCGCCTACACACTTTCCAGGCGTGCGCCTTCGACCACTCGGCCACCTGTCCGT
>CAZITF010000047.1:0-14731 GCA_964542095.1 uncultured Rhodobacterales bacterium | reverse complement strand
GGCAGGCTACCTGATGTACCCCAAGGTCTTCCTCGACTACATGGGACGCCATCGCACTTATGGCCCGGTTCGCACTTTGCCGACGCGCACGTTCTTTTACGGCATGGAACAGGGCGAAGAGATCACCGCCGAGATCGACCCTGGCAAAACGCTGGAAATTCGCCTGATCGCCGTGGGCGAAACACAGGACGATGGCGAAGTGCGGGTGTTCTTTGAACTCAACGGCCAGCCGCGTACCATCCGCGTCCCGGATCGCAAAGCCAAGGCGGTTACGGCCGCGCGGCCCAAGGCCGAAGCGGGCAACGCCAACCATATCGGCGCGCCGATGCCAGGCGTCGTGGCCTCGGTCGGGGTGCAGGCGGGCCAGAAGATCAAGGAAGGCGATCTGCTGCTGACCATAGAGGCGATGAAGATGGAAACCGGCATCCACGCCGAACGGGACGCGACGGTCAAGGCCGTACATGTCAGCCCCGGCGGTCAGATCGACGCCAAGGACCTGCTGGTCGAGTTGGAGTAAGGCGGAGCGGGACGTTCAGGCGAGACGCCGAGAGTGTCCGGTTTGACGAAGATTTTCCGACGCGGGCCTCGGGCCGCCCAGCGACCAGCCTTGCGCGCCGCCCCGCATTGGAAAACCTTCATCACTGCCGCCGAACGTATCGGCAAAATGGTGTTCTCGGCCGACTTCTGAGAGCAGGCATTCACGCCGCTTGCACGATGACATCGTCAGCGCGGCGCTGATGCCTGGGCGTGGGGTAGGATCGGAGGGCATATCATGCCAAGAGACCGACTTCCCGCAGTCACCCCGAAACGCAAAGTTTGGAACAGCGGCCGGATTGTCGGCCAGAAACGACCGCTCTTGCCGAAACAGGTATGGGCGATCCGTGCGCGTCTTGAATTGGCGAACAACTGGCGCGGCCCTGTCTGTGGCCCGTACAACAAAGTGGCAGGGGTCGCAGGCCAGCCATTCCCGACCACGGTCACGAATTTCACCAGGTGAAACGAATTCTGGACCCTAAGAAGAGCGGCGACATAGAACTCAGCAGGTTTTCGGCCGGTGAAACGGCCTTCCTTACTGCTAGGAGGCGTCGATATGAACGTTCAGGATAAGGCACAGCTCATCCAGGCGGATGACCGCCTTCGAGAAATTGATTGCGCCCGACACGGACTATTGTTTCAGCGGCACACCCGGACTGGCCGATCTCTGCCTGGTGCCGCAGCTCTACAACGCCCGTCGTTGGGGGTGTGAACTGTCAGCTCTGTCGCGGCTCAGCGAGACCGAGGCGCGTTGCCTGGACCTTTCCGCCTTCGACGCGGCCCGCCCCGAAAACCAAACTGACGCAAACTGACGAAAGATACCTACATGACTGAGCTTGTCCGATCCTGGGTCCAATCCGCGAATGACCCCGAAAGCCCCTTTCCGCTGAACAACCTGCCGTTTGGCGTCTTCTCGAAGGGCGACGCGCAGCGCTGTGCGGTTGCCATCGGCAACAGCGTGCTCGACCTCGCCGCGCTGCAATCTGCCGGTTTGTTGCCCGATCACGGCTTCGATGCGCCGGCGCTCAACACCTTCATGAGCAAGGGCAAGGCCGCTTGGCGGGAGGTTCGGCAGACCTTGACCGACCTGTTGCGCGAGGGGGGCGCGACCGACGCGGTGCGCGACATGCTGCATGACATGAACGCCGTCACGATGCACCTGCCGTTCACGGTGACCGAATACACCGATTTCTACGCCGGTCGCCAGCACGCCTTCAACGTCGGATCGCTGTTCCGCGACCCTGCCAACGCGCTGCCGCCCAACTGGCTGCACATCCCCATCGGCTATAACGGGCGTGCCTCGACCGTTGTCGTGTCCGGCACCGAGTTTCGGCGCCCCATGGGCCAGTTGAAAGGCCCGCAGGACGAGGTGCCACGCTTTGGCCCCAGCAAACGGCTCGACATCGAGCTGGAGATGGGCGCGGTCGTGGGCACGCCCTCCGAGATGGGCCAGCGCATCAGCGTGGACGAGGCAGACGACATGATCTTTGGCTACGTGCTGCTCAACGACTGGTCGGCGCGCGACATCCAGGCCTGGGAATACCAGCCGCTCGGGCCGTTTCAGGCCAAGGCTTTCGCCACGACGATCGGTCCGTGGGTGGTCACCAAGGCGGCGCTTGAGCCGTTCCGCTGTGACACACCTCCGCGCGAACACGAACTCCTGCCCTATATCAAGGACACCGGCCCGATGCTTTATGACATCGACCTGTCGGTCACGATGGCCGCGAAAGGCGGCCAGCCCACGGTCATTTGCGAAACGAACTACAACACCCTCTATTACTCCGCCGCGCAGCAGCTTGCGCATCACGCGTCCTCGGGCTGTGCCATGCGCACCGGCGACCTGCTGGGCTCTGGCACGATTTCAGGGCCCGAAAAAGGCATGTTCGGCTCGCTGCTCGAGATGACATGGGGCGGCAAGAACCCCCTGACGTTGGACGGCGGCGAAACCCGAACTTTCATCGAGGACGGGGATACCCTGACCCTTCACGGTCACGCGCAGGGCGACGGCTACCGCATCGGCTTTGGGCCCTGCACCGGGAGTGTATTGTCGACAAAGACCACCGGTGAGGGCCAATCGTGACTGCCCAGATTGCGTGGACCCCGTCCATAGGTCGCATCGCTTTAACGGAGAGCCGTCAGGCAAAGTCGGCATACCTTTGACCAATCGTCCTTGCCGCGGCTTGCAACTGTCCAAGGTGTTCTTCGGCAACGGCTTCGACAGACCGGTTGCTGGCGTTCCAGACCAGGTTGAGTGCGCCGACCGGTTCCGCATTCGCCAGGATCGGAACCCCGATGGCCGACGGCAGTTCACCGTAATCCACCGCCCGCCCCCAATGGCCCTCCGCCCGGGCCGCATAGCCCTTTTCGGCGACGGATTTCAGGATCCGGGGCAGCTGCGGAACGGCGGCAGCATCTTCACGCGGGAGCCTTTTCACCAGATCGCGCAGCGCCTCGGCCAGCGCCGGTTTCGCAAGGCCCGACAGGTAAGCGGCCCCCAACGCAGAGAGGATGGGAGACGGGCGAAAACCGACAGCATCGGGATAGACCCGGTGCTTCTTGAAGACACGGGTTGTATCGACGATTTCGATCCGGCCCCCGCCAATGGCGGCAGCCAGATCGACCCCCAGCCCGGTGTCTTCGGACAGGCGCACGATCTCTTCCTTGGCGACGGCCACCAGCCGATCGACCAGATCCTGCTCCCCCCCCGCAGAGGGAAAGGCGGAGCCAATCTGGTACCAACCATCGCTGTTCCTGCGGATCAGCCAACGCTGACCCACCAGCGTCGCGCAGATGCGCAGCAGCGTCGGTTTCGATAGTTCCGTCCGTACCGCGAGGTGGGCGAGCGAAATGGCGCCCGAAATATGGACGACTTCGAGCACCGTCAGCCCGCGTTCGATGGATCGGTTGAGTTTGGTCATAGCGGCGTTTCACCCAGTGTAACGGCAAATCGAATCGAATCCAGTCATTCGATAGGCTTTGGACATATTTCGATGACCTGTGGGCAAAGTTTGGGACCGATGCCTCTGGTCACACCAGGGAGGGTGATGTGTCGGAGATCAGAGGGAACGCATATCTCGAATATGCCATTGCCGGGCTCTCGCTCGTGGTCATCGCGACCGTGTTCTACGTGTCGGTCTTCGGCGTGTTCTCGGATTCCTATCTGCGTGTCGGCATGCTTCTTCTTGGCGGCCTGCTGGTTACACTCTCCGGGCTCGGCAAGTCCGACAGCATCGTGGACCGCGCACTTCTTGCCGGTGTCGCGATTGCTCTTGTCCTTGGCGTCTACCAGTACTTCCGGGCCGCGCAGGAGATCGAGACCGGGCTCTATTTCCTGTCGAGGGCGGACATCTGGTTAGGGCTTCTCGGTCTGGCCGCTGTGATCGAACTGACGAGACGGTCCGTTGGCCTGGTGATGGCGCTGGTCGCGGGCTTGCTGCTTGCCTACGGCGCGTTCGGGCACCTTGCCCCCGGATTCCTGCGCCATGCCGGCATCTCGACAGAGGAGCTCATGACCGTTCTGTGGTACTCCTTTGACGGCGTTTTCAGCCGTCCCATGGCGACGGTCGTCTCCACCATCCTGATCTTCATCATCTTCGGCGCGCTTCTCGAATTGCTCGCGATTGACCTGGTTCTCGTGCGCCTCGCGATGGCGGCCACCGGGCGTATGCGCTCCGGCCCGGCGGCCGCGGCGACGGTGGCCAGCGGGCTCTTCGGCACGATCTCGGGCAGTGCGGTGGCAAACGTCGTGGGGACCGGCGTCATCACGATCCCCTTGATCAAGAAACGCGGCTTTTCTGCCCGCTTCGCGGCAGCGGTGGAATCCGCGGCCTCCAGCGGCGGTCAGATCACCCCGCCGATCATGGGCGCGGTGGCCTTCATCATGGCCGACGTCACCGGCCAGCCATACCTCACGATCTGTGCCGCCGCCGTGGTGCCCGCCTTGCTCTACTACGGCGGCCTCTTCGTTGCGATCTCGAGCGCCGCCCGCAACATGGATCTCGCAGATGAGCCCCGGCCAAGCATTTCCTTCAACTGGCGCGAACTTGTGCAGATGGGGATCTTTGTCCTGTCGCTCGCGGGTATTGTGGTGACAATGGTCGGCGGCTCGTCGCCCGCCTATGCCGGGTTCATCGGTGTGGCGCTTGCCGCAGTACTGGGCTTTGCCGTCCGGCCCGATCTCCTGACGAATGGGCAGGCGTGGCTGAAATTCGTCAAGTCGGCCGGTCTGATCTCGGCCCAACTCGTGGTCATCGTCGGCGCCGTGGGCATCGTCATCGGCATTCTAAACATGACCGGCGTCGGGTTGCGCTTTGCCTCGTTGCTCTCGGGTCTCGCGGACGACCAGCTGATCCTGTCGCTTGTGCTGATGGCTATCGCCTGCCTGCTGCTGGGAATGGGGATGCCGACGGTCCCGGCCTACCTGATTATCGTACTGGTCATGGGCCCGTCGCTGCAGAAACTCGGCGTACCGATCATCCACACCCACATGTTCGTGCTCTATTTCGGTGTGTTGTCTGCGGTGACGCCGCCCGTGGCGCTGGCCGCCTTCGCGGCGGCGCCGATCGCGGGCTCCGGCCCCATGGCCACGGCACTGGAGGCCTCGCGGCTGGCGCTTCCGGGCTTCGTGATCCCGTTCGCCTTCATCTACCAGCCCGCGCTGCTGCTCGGGACGGGGTATGACCTCTCTGAGTCGGTGCAGTCGATCCTCTTCGTCCTGCTCGCCACGATCCTGATCTCACGAGCCTGCTATCCGCGTCGGGGCAAGGCCCACATGGTGCCCGTCGGATTGGGTCTGGCCATCGCCCTGATCTTCTTCGGACCGACCGTGTCATGGATCGCCGCCGCAGCCGCCATCGGTCTGATGTATATCGATCGATCGGACCTCACCATCGAAAACCGTGTTTCATGAAAACCAAAAGGGAGAAACAACTCATGAACTCAATCACTCTGAACCGCCGCGCTGTCCTGCTTGGGACCGCCGCCGCTGCAACCGCATCCATGCTGCCGCGTGCCGCCATGGCCAAGGAATTGCTGCGCATGTCGACCCTTGGGCCGGGCACCAGCCCGAACCTCGTGATGACCACCTTCGCAAATATCATCAACCGGGAATTGCCGGACTACGAAATCCAGATCAACGCCACTGGCGCCGCCACCCGCCACGTGCTGGAAGTGGCGATGGGAAAGACGGCGTTCTGCATGTCCTCACCGGCCCTGCATGCCCTGATGTCCAACCAGCGGGCGATGTTCGAGAAGATCGATCAGGCACCGGAACTTGCCAAGAAACTGCGTGCGGTGCTGAACTTCCCAATGGGTGTGTATCACATCGCCGTCTACGAGTCCTCTGGCATCACTTCGCTTGACCAGGCCAAGGGCAAGCGGGTCTTCCTCGGCCCTCCCGGTGGCGCTGCCTATGCAACGATGGAGCGTCTGTTCGAGGCGGTCACCGGCCTGAAGGCAGACACCGACTACGAAGCGGTCAAATTGGGCTGGGATGCCGCCGCTGCATCGTTCCAGGACGGCAATCTGGATATCTACTGCAACCCGACAAATGCGCCGAGCCCAGTGTTGACCCAGATCGCCGTGACCAACCCGATCCGCTTTCTCGGCATCCCGCAGGACCAACTGGAGTCGGAGGCGATCAAGGCGCTGGCCAATCGCCCCGGTTTCGGCCTCGGCACGCTTCCGGAGGGGGTCTATGGCGACAATCAGGTCAATTCCGACGACACAACCACGCTTCGCGTGACCGTCGGGATCGTCACCAACGTGGCTGCCGACGAAGAGATGATCTACGAAATGACCAAGGCCTTCTACGCAGGAGTCGAAGATATGCGCGACGGTGCGCCCTGGCTTGCCGCGATCACACCCGAAGGCGCGGTGCAGGACATCAACATGCCGCTGCATCCCGGAGCTTTGCGCGCGCTGGAAGAACTGGGCGTGACGATCCCCGACATCGCTCGGGGCTGAATACGAACACCGATCGGGGCGGCAACGCCCCGGTCAGACTTCAAGCGGTACCGGATCATGACCAGGAACGTTCTTTTCATTATGTGCGACCAGCTTCGGTGGGATTATCTGTCCTGCACCGGGCACCCACATCTGCACACGCCCAACATCGACAGGCTGGCGCAGCGCGGCGTGCTGTTCGACCGTGCCTACGTGCAATCGCCGATCTGCGGCCCGTCACGGATGTCTTTCTATACCGGGCGTTACGTCAGTTCGCACGGGTCGACCTGGAACGGCATTCCGCTGAAGGTGGGCGAAATGACGCTTGGCGACCACCTGCGGCCCCTGGGCGTGCGCACAGCGCTGTGTGGCAAGACCCACATGACTGCCGATGTCGAGGGTATGCGCCGCCTCGGTCTTGCGCCCGACAGCACCATCGGCGCGCTGGTGGCCGAATGCGGTTTTGAACCCTTTGAGCGCGAGGATGGACTGCACCCGGATGGCCCGCGCTATCCGCGAAACGACGCCTATGACGCTTTTATGAAAGACCGTGGCTGGCCCGACGAAAACCCCTGGAACACCGTTGCCAACAGCGCCGAGGACGAGGAAGGCAATCTTCTCAGCGGCTGGTTCATGGACAATGCCGACAAACCTGCCCGCGCCGCGGATGAGGAAAGCGAGACGCCCTATGTCACCAGCCGCGCGATGGACTTTATCCGCGAGGCCGGGGACGCGCCCTGGTGCCTGCATCTCAGCTACATCAAGCCGCACTGGCCCTATATCGTGCCCGCACCCTATCACGACATGTATGGCCCCGAGACGCATCAGGACCCGGTCCGCAGCGACGCCGAACGCGAGAATCCCCACCCGGTCTATGGCGCCTTCATGGAGGAACGCGTCAGCCGCGCATTCTGCGACGACGGCACCCGGACCCGTGTGCTGACGGCCTATATGGGGCTGATCAAGCAGATCGACGACCAGATGGGCCGGTTGATGGCGTTCCTTGACGCCGAAGGCCTGACGGACGAAACGATGATCGTCTTTACCTCGGATCACGGTGACTACCTCGGCGATCACTGGATGGGCGAGAAGGAACTGTTTCACGACGCATCCGCACGCATCCCGCTCATCGTCGTCGATCCATCCCCCGAGGCCGACGCAACGCGCGGGCTGAAAACAACCGCCCTGGTCGAGGCGATTGATGTCGTGCCGACGATCCTCGACTATTTCGGCGGCGACCCGGTGCCCCATATCCTCGAGGGACGTTCGCTGCTGCCAATCCTTCACGGACAGTCTGACGGCCTGCGCGATTTCGTGGTTTCCGAATACGACTATTCCATGCGCGACGTCCGCCGACGGCTCGGCGTCGAGGTCAAGGACTGCAAGCTGACGATGCTGTTCGACGGACGCTGGAAATTCGTCTTCGCCGAACGGTTCCGACCGATGCTTTTCGATCTGCAGAACGATCCTGACGAGTTGAGCGATGTCGGTGACGATCCCGCCTGCGCAGGCGAGATCGCCCGGCTGGAAAGGCTTTTCTTCGACTGGACGCGACGGACCTCGCAGCGCACGACCCGATCTGACGCATGGATCGCCGCACGCGACACGAAACTCGGAGAGGCCAAGGCAGGTATCCTGATCGGCTACCGCAACGAGGCCGAACTCAATGCGGTTTTGGGCGCGGGACAAACCGATGAAGAAGACATCGGCAAGGCGTCCTGACCGAACGGCTGTCAACGAGCGTTCAAAACTGACCCGTTTTCAGCGTTTGATTTTGACCCACCCTTTGTGCTGCCGCAGGGCGTGGCTTTTGCCATAATCGCCGGTCTGCCACCGGAACACGGGCTTTTTGCCGCGATCATCGTGACGATCATCGCCGCCCTTTGCCCGCCATTTCGGCGATCATCCTCTATGTCGCGTGGAAGCTGATCAACATTGCGGAAATCCGCCATGTCATTGTGACCAGCCGGTCCGAGACCTTCATCCTCGCGGCCACCTTCCTCGCCGGCATCCTGTCCGAACTCGACTTTGCCATCCTTGTCGGCGTCGTCGCTTCGCTGGCGGTCTTCCTGAACAAGAGTGCGCAGCCCGTGGTCGCCGTTGGAGCGCCAAGCGAAGTGAACGGTCGACGCGTCTTCCTGAACGCCGAGGCCTTTGACCTGCCGCAATGCCCGCAGATTCGCTTCGTGCGCATCGAGGGGCCGCGGTTTTTAGCCTCGGTCGCGCATGTGGAGCGCGAATTCGGCAGGATGGAGGAAAAAGACGGTTTCAAGACGTGCATCCTCAACCTCAAGGGTGTCGGAAAGATCGATTTCGCCGGAGCCGACTTCATTCTCTCGGAAGCACGTCGCGCCCGGAAACGGGGCAACGAACTGCATTTGATCGCGGCCAATCCGCGCGTACTGGACGTTCTCGGGCGCCTGCAGTGCCTCGATATTCTCGGTTCGGAAAACATACACTCACGCAAGTCTGAGGTGGTCAGACCCGCGGTCGTCCAAGCGTCTGACCGGATCTGCAAAGGCTGTGACTTCCGGTGTTTCAAGGAATGCAGCAACAAACCCGGAGCCTGACGGCTTGTAAATCGGTTCACGTCATCAAATCGATCGATCCGGGTTGGACGCAGTCCACCTAACCCTTTGACCCCGACGCGGAGTCCTGTTCGTCGCGACTCACGCTGTCTGTATAGATCGCCATCCCGTCATGCCAAAGGCATGGCGACCTATCGTCGGCGCACCTGTGATGCGCCGGGACGGGCTGGTCCCTCTCGGCAGATTTGGCCATTGCCAAATCGCCTGTCGGGCAGTGGATTGCCTGGTGCCTGCGGCTTGATTCCGGGCAGGTGGTGCTTCGTTCCAACGTCCGCTCCGGCAAACTTGCCTGACGATCGGACTGAAAAACCGGTCCGCCGCTCTTTTCCAACCGCCGAATAAAGTCGCGGCGCGATGGCGTCACGCAACGCTCCCGCCCGCACATCTGCTTGCAGACTGAAACAAACGGCCAAAGCGGTTTGATAAACGCTTGCCCTGGCCCTTTTTCTCGGGAACTGCTGAGGCGGGGCGTGGTATTGCCCCGACCGGATCACAGGCAGGACAGGCGCGCATGACCGCTCCCACCAATCGCACCACATGGATGGCCGTCTCTGCCATGTTCATGCTCAACGGCGCGCTTTACGGCATCTGGGCCTCGCGCATTCCGGCGATTGCCCTGCGCCATGATCTGGATGCGGGCGACCTGGGCCTGTTGCTGTTGTTGCTGGCAGCGGGCGCGATAGCGGCCTTTCCGCTGGCGGGGCGCTATGCCGACCGGCTGGGGGCGGCCTACCTCACCCTGCGCATCGCGGTGGCCTACACTGCTGCGCTGGCGCTCACCGCCCTGGCCCCGAACGTGGCCGCCCTTGCCATTGCACTGATGCTCTTTGGTGCCACGCACGGCGCGATGGACGTCGCCATGAACACATGGGCGGGCGAGGCCGAGCGGCATATCGCACGGCCTGTCATGTCCTCGTTTCATGCGATGTTCAGCCTTGGGGCGGGGCTGGGGGCGGCCAGCGGATTTGCCGCCGAACACTGGGGCATCTCAGTCCCCCTGCATTTCATCGCGACCGGCACCGGCGTGGCCGTGATCACGCTCGCGCTCGCGCGCATCCGCTGGGTGTCGCCCACCCAAATCACCGTCGCGGGCACGCCGCTGTTCCCGCTGCCCAAGGGGCCGCTGGTCGCTGTGGGTCTGATCGCCTTCTGCACCTCGATGGGCGAGGGCGCGATGGTGGACTGGAGTGCGCTGTTGCTGATCGAAACGGCCGGGGTCACGGCGGCCCACGCCGCCCTGGGCTATTCGGTGTTTTCGATCGCCATGGTGATCACGCGACTGCTGGGGGATCAGGCCACGCGCGCCATCGGGCCGACGCCCACGGCGCGCATCGCCGGGGTGGTCGCGACCGTCGGGGCGGTCGGCGCGGTGGCCTCGACCAGCTATGGCGTGACGCTTGCGGGCTTTGCGCTGATGGGTGTGGGCTATGCGGTGATCATGCCGCTGGCCTTTTCCCGCGCCGCCCGAGACCCGCTGCTGCCGCCGGGCACGGCCATCGCCAGTGTGTCGACCCTCGGGTATGGCGGGTTGCTGCTGGGCCCGCCGCTGATCGGCTTTGTCGCGGATGCAACCACCTTGCGGACCGGTTTCGGCCTGCTGGCGGTGCTGGCGGCCCTGATCGTCGTGCTGGCCGGGGCGGTGCGGGTGCGCACGGCCTGAGGTCTTGCGCAAGGGTCGCCATTGGGGCAAGGGATGCGCCATGCAGCTTGCCTCCGTCTCCCTCATCGTGCCCGACTATGATCAGGCCATCGCGTTTTACTGCGCCCAGATGGGGTTCGATCTGGTTGCCGACATCGATCAGGGCCGCAAACGCTGGGTCGAGGTGCGCCCACCGGCGGGCGGCGCGTCCTTCGTGCTGGCGCGCGCGGATGGGCCGGCGCAAGAGGCCGCAATCGGCGCGCAGGGCGCGGGCCGGGTCTGGCTGTTCCTGCAAACGGATGATTTCGCCGCCGATCATGCACGGCTGATCGCGGCAGGCGTCATCTTCGAGGAAACGCCGCGCCGCGAGCCCTATGGCACCGTCGCCGTGTTCCGCGACATCTTTGGCAACCGCTGGGATCTGATCGAGCGGGCCTAGCTTAGCCGCCTGTCTCTTCGCAGGGCTGACCCCGGATTCCGATTGACCCACCGCAGTCAGGCGCGGCCCTGGCGCTCAGCGCCAGGCCAAGAAGGATCGCGATGGCAAGGGCGATGGTTTTGAACGGGATCGGGCGCTGGGTCATCGCGAGTCTCTTTTCATCGGGTCGGGTCCGGCACCGGACCGGGCACGGGGGTCACTTCGATGGCCCCGGCACCACCGGGGCCAAAGTTCAGCGACAGGGTGAACACGTCAGGCGGCGGTCCGGCAAAGCGCAGCAAGGTGCGCGCCTGCACATCCTGGGCAAAATCGACATAGACCGGCTGCATCGGTTCGGCCTCGGCAGCGGGAGCCGATACCGCGACCAGCACCACCGGGCCGCCAAGCCCCGTCAGTTCCAGCGTCACGGCAACCACCTGGCCCTGCTGCACGGCCGACAGGACGCGGGCCAGCACGTCGGGCACATCGTCCCCGTCATGGGCCGCAACCGGCATCGCACCGATCACGAACAGGGCAGGGGCAAGCCGCGCCCGGATATATCGCCTTGCACACTGCATCTTCATGATACGCATCCGCCTCGCCATTCCGTCGCTGCACCAGACAGAATGGCACAAGATTTTTGCGGGGGGCACGATTTTCCACTTGCAGCGCGGGGCGGGGATAAGTATCTGACGGCTTACCCAAGGAAGCGGGCGTAGCTCAGGGGTAGAGCATAACCTTGCCAAGGTTAGGGTCGGGCGTTCGAATCGCCTCGCCCGCTCCAATTTCCCAGACATTCGGGATAAAAAACAGGTCACCTTCGGGTGGCCTTTTTTGTTTTGGGGGGTCTTGCGCGCCACGGCGCGCCTGCGGAATTCGATGCAGGCCGCGCAAACTCCCGTTTGACGCGAAGCCCGTCTCGTGGCTAAGCTTTGGGCACTTTACGGCATTTATAGTTAACAGATTGGACCCGGCAGATGGACGACATCCAGATCACACTCGACGGCGCGGACCTCAGCGAAGCGGAACAGCAGACCCGCGTGCGCCAGTTGACCCGCGAGATCGAGGCCACAACCGACGCCAGGACCTCGCTGGCGCGCACCGAAGGCACCGGCGGCACAAAGGGCGAGCCGCTGACCATCGGGGCTTTCGTGATGACCTTTCTCAGCAGCGGTGCGGCGGTGGCGGCGTTCGACGTCATCAAGTCCTGGATCGAAAAGGACAAGATCGGCAGCGCCACCTTCAAGACCGCGGACGGCACCGAGGTCACCATCAACAATGCCAACGTTGATCAGATTGAAACGATCGTGTCGGCGGTCAAATCCGATTGAGGTGACAGATGGACGAAAAACGTCACGCGCTCCTGATCGGCAACCAGCACTATCCCGAAGAAAGCGGCTTTGCCCCGCTCAACAGCCCGCACAAGGATGTCCGGGCGCTTGAACAGATCCTGAAGGACCCGAAATTCGGCCGCTTTGACGAGGTCACGGTGCTGCTGGATGAATCCTACGAGACGACCCTGATCGCGATCCAGAACGCGCTGCGCCAGAAAAGCAGGAAAGACCTGCTGGTGATCTACTATTCCGGGCATGGCAAGACCGACGACAACAACAACCTCTATCTCGCCGCCCCCAACACGCGGACCGAAAATCTGGAAATCACCTCCATCGATGCGCGCCGGGTGGCGCAGATGATGGGCGATTCCCACGCGGAAAAAACCATCCTCGTGCTGGATTGCTGTCATGCGGGGGCCTTTCCCGTCGGCTTCAAATCCGACGACGCCCTGCAATCGGTGGCGGATCGGTATGCCAATGCCGGGGGCTCTTACGTGCTGATGGCCTGCGGCGCCTACGAACTGGCGCGTGATGGCACCGAGGATGACCTGAGCCTGCTGACCAAGCATCTGGTCGAAGGCATCGCGGGCGCGGCCGACATGAATGAGGACGGAATCGTCACCGTCAACGAACTGACCCGGTATCTCGACGAGATCATGTCGCAGGGCAACGGGCAGAAATTCAACCAGTCCGGTCAGAACAAGCGCGGCGATATCGTGCTGGGATGGTCCGGGCGTACGCCGGTCGAACATGTCGTGCAACAGGCCCGTATCGCGCTGCACGATTGGTCCATGGCCTCGGCGATCTCGGACAAGGATTATTCGGACGTCCTGAAATACTTTGCCGACCTGCGCAGCGGTGAAGTGGACAATAGCGATCCGCGCTGGGATCTGCTGCAAAAAGTCTCGAAAAAGGAGATCACTTCCGGCGAGTTCCTCAGCGGATGGCTGCACGCGAAACTGACGCGCGCACAGGCCGAAACACCGCCGGAACCCGTGCCCAAACCCAAACCCAAGACCAAACCGAAACCCGAACCGGCCAGCGCCACGCCGCCGCCAAAGCCCAAGCCCGAGCCCAAACCGGAACCCGAGCCGGAAGCCGCGCCGGTCAGCCCGACCCTGGCGCAACCCACCGCAAAGAAGGTTGCAAACAACGCCGACCCGCCAGCCGCATCCGGTTTCTTCGAAGACGTGCTCGACTTTCTCTTTGTCGACAATGAATGGCTGTCGTTCCTGCTGGCGCTTGGGCTGTTCACGCTTGCATCCGCAGGTGTGCCTGCCCTGACTTACGCCATCTGGCCTGACCTGTTCCTCAATCCGCCCTATGGGTTCCAGAAAACGGAACTGGTTGTCTTTGCCGCGTCGCTGGTGATTTTCACGACCATCTGGACGCTCGTCCATGCCGATAACGAGGCACTGGACGGGTTCGAACTGGTGGTGCCGTGGATGATCCGCATCGTGCTGCTCGCACCGCTCAGCTATTGGCTGTTGTGGTGGTTTTCACCTTCTGTGGCGGCGTTCATCCTGTGACCCCGGGTCAGGCCCTCAGAACACCTTGAACGTCATCGTGGTGAGCGACCGTTCGATCCCGTCGATGTCCAGCAGGTTTTCGTTGATGAACTTGCCCACGTCTTCCCTGGCCGGAATATAAAGCTTCATCAGCAGGTCGTATTCGCCGGATGTCGAATACAGCTCGGAATGGATTTCGCGCAGGGCGATGTCCTCGGCCACCTTGTAGGTGGTGCCGGGGCGGCAGCGGATCTGGATAAAGACGCATGTCGACATGTGGCCATTGCCCTTTCACGAGGTTGTGGTGCCGTTTTAGTGACATGTCCGGGCGGGCTTGCACAAGAGGGGGGTGGCGGGACTTGGCGCGCAGGGTCCACCCGCCTATAGAGAGCGCAAAGCGACCTTTCGAAAGGCAGACCATGCGCCGCGCCACCCTGACCCGCACCACCGCCGAGACCGATATTTCGGTCAAGCTGAACCTCGATGGCACCGGGGTCTACGACAACCGGACCGGCGTCGGTTTTTTCGATCACATGCTGGACCAGCTGGCACGCCACGCGCTGATCGACATGACGGTGCGCTGCGCAGGCGATCTGCACATCGACGATCACCACACGGTCGAGGATGTCGGCATTGCCATCGGGCAGGCGCTGGCCAAGGCGGTGGGCGACAAGAAGGGCATCCAGCGGTACGGGTCGTGCCTGTTACCGATGGATGACGCGCTGGTGCGCGCCGCCCTCGATCTGTCGGGGCGTCCGTTCCTTGTG
>CAZITF010000046.1:12694-15149 GCA_964542095.1 uncultured Rhodobacterales bacterium | reverse complement strand
GACCCGGCACCGGAAAACCGCGTCGACGACTATCCCATCACCGCGCTGACCCAGCGGCCCATGGCGATGTATCATTCCTGGGGCAGCCAGAACGCCTGGCTGCGGCAATTGCATGGGCACAACCCGCTTTATGTGCCGACCAAACTGATGCGCGACAACGGGCTGCAAGACGGCGACTGGGCGCGGGTCACCTCGCCGCACGGCGAAATCGTCGTGCCGGTGCTGGAAATGGCCGCGCTGAACGCAAACACGATCTGGACATGGAACGCCATCGGCAAGCGCAAGGGTGCATGGGCGCTGGATGAAAAGGCGCCAGAGGCCACCAGGGGCTTTTTGCTCAACCACCTGATCCACGAATTGCTGCCACCCAAGGGCGACGGGCTGCGTTGGGCGAACTCCGACCCGATCACCGGTCAGGCCGCATGGTTCGACCTCAAGGTGCGGATCGAAAAGACGGATCCGCCCAGCGAAAGCCAACCCAGCCTGCCGCCGATCAAATCCCCCGTGGGCAAGGATCCGGGCGATCTTGTCTGGAAGGTGGGCAAATGACCCCGATCCGGTATACTCTTTTGGCGATCCTTGCCTTCGTGACGATCGCACTGGGCTCTTTCGTCTGGTTCATCGCCAACTGGGACAAGAGCAAAACCAAACCCATCGGTGCCGTCAGGGCGTCCGCCGTTCAAATCACCTCCTTGTTCTCCGATCCAGGATATTGCGGGGGTCGCCGGTGGTGTGCCACTGGTCCAACGACCAATGGCCACGGCAGCGCCCCGGTTCCACAGGCACCACCAGCGGGACGCACGACATGACCCAACTCCCCTCCTCCACCCAGAAAAAGCTCGGGCTTGTCATCGATCTGGACACCTGCGTCGGCTGTCATGCCTGCGTGATCTCGTGCAAGGGCTGGAACACCGAAAACTACGGCGCAGCGTTGTCCGACACCGACGCCTATGGGGCGAACCCGTCGGGCACCTTTCTCAACCGGGTCCACAGCTACGAGGTACAGCCCGCCCCGACCACCGATCAGCCCGCCCCCGAGGCACAGCTGATCCACTTTCCCAAAGCCTGCCTGCATTGCGAGGACGCACCTTGCGTCACCGTATGCCCCACGGGTGCCAGCTACAAACGGGTCGAGGACGGCATCGTGCTGGTCAACGAATCCGACTGCATCGGCTGCGGCCTGTGCGCCTGGGCCTGCCCATACGGTGCGCGGGAAATGGACGCGGTGGAAAAGGTGATGAAGAAATGCACGCTTTGCGTGGACCGCATCTATAACGAAAACCTGCCCGAGATCGACCGCGAACCGGCCTGTGTGCGCACCTGCCCGTCGAATGCGCGCCATTTCGGTGACTTTGCCGACCCCGAAAGCAACGTGTCGAAACTGACCGCTGAACGGGGTGGCATGAACCTGATGCCCGAACAGGGCACCAAACCGGTGAACAAGTACCTGCCGCCACGACCCAAGGACACGCTGTCCGCCCCTGCGGGCGACATCGACATCCTCGCCCCCTACCTCGAACCGGTCAGCAAGGACGCCAAGGGCTTTCTCGGCTGGCTCGACAAAACGCTGGAGAAGCTCTGATGCACCCCGCTCCGTCCGTCATCTTCTTTACCGTCTTCAGCGGCATCGGCTTTGGCCTGCTTTTCTTTCTCGGGCTGGGCTATCCCGGCGTCACGGGCTTTACCGCATTCGCCTTCTTCGCCATCGCCTATCTGGCGGCGGTGGGCGGGCTGATCTCCTCGACCTTCCACCTCGGTCACCCCGAACGAGCGCTCAAGGCGTTCACGCAGTGGCGTTCGTCCTGGCTCAGCCGCGAGGGCTGGTGCGCCGTGGTTGCCCTGATCACCATGGGGCTTTACGGGCTGGGGCTCGTGTTTTTCGAACAGCGTTGGGGGCTTCTGGGGCTGATCGGCGCGGTCTTTTCGCTGCTGACCGTGTTCACCACCTCGATGATCTACACCCAGCTCAAGACCATCCCGCGCTGGAATTCACCGCTGACACCCGCCATGTTCCTCAGCTATTCCCTGGCCGGCGGCGCGCTACTGTCAGGCCAGGTGACATGGGCGCTGCTGCTGTTGTCCATCGCGGCGGTGGTGCAAGTGCTGCTCTGGGCGCAAGGCGACGGCGCGCTTGCAAACTCCGGCACCACCCTTGCGACCGCCACCGGGCTGGGGCCACGGGGCAAGGTGCGCGCCTTCGAACCGCCGCACACGGGCACCAACTATCTGTTGCGGGAATTCGCCTTTACCGTCGGGCGCAAACACAGCCAGAAACTGCGATTGATCTCGATCGGCCTTATGGCGGGGCTGCCGATTGTGCTGCTCCTGCTGCCTTTTTCGCACATCTTCGCAGCGCTTGCAGTGGCCAGTCACGTGGCCGGGGCGCTTGTCTCGCGTTGGCTGTTCTTTGCCGAGGCCGAACACGTGGTCGGCCTTTATTACGGCAAACGCTAGG
>CAZITF010000046.1:0-12594 GCA_964542095.1 uncultured Rhodobacterales bacterium | reverse complement strand
CTGTTCTTTGCCGAGGCCGAACACGTGGTCGGCCTTTATTACGGCAAACGCTAGGCGAAGGTGCGCAAATGAATGCGCACCTTCGCCTCACATCAAACCGGCATGCCCCAGCGCCGCATCGACCAGCGCCTTGGTCTCGTCCGTCAGCGTGGTCAGCGGCAGGCGCACCTCGTCCGAACACAGACCCAGACGCGACATCGCGTATTTCACACCGACCAGTCCCGGCTCGGTAAAGATCGCCTTGTGCAGCGGCATCACCTTGTCCTGAATCTCCAGCGCCTGTGCATAGTCACCGGCCAGACAGGCCTCCTGCATCCGGCTCAGCAGACCGGGCGCCACGTTGCCGGTGACCGTAATACAGCCCACACCACCCTGGGCATTGAACCCGTGGGCCGTGGCATCCTCTCCCGAGAGCTGGATGAAATCCTTGCCGCAGGACATGCGCTGATCGCTGACCCGGGCCAGATCGCCGGTCGCATCCTTGACGCCCACGATACGGGGCAGTTTGGCCAACTCTCCCATCGTTGCAGGGGTCATGTCGATGACCGACCGGGGCGGGATGTTGTAAATTACAATCGGGATCTCGGCGGACTCGTGCAGGGCCGAGTAATGCGCGATCAGACCGCGCTGCGTGGGCTTGTTGTAATAGGGGGTCACGACCAGCGCCGCATCCGCACCCACCTTCTTGGCGAACTGGACAAAGCGGATCGCTTCGGCGGTGTTGTTCGACCCCGCCCCGGCGATCACCGGAATACGGCCCGCAACGGTGTTCACAACCGTCTCGATGACCGTCTCGTGCTCCTCATGGCTCAGCGTGGGGCTCTCGCCCGTGGTGCCGACAGGGGCCAACCCGTGGCTGCCCTGCTCGATCTGCCACTCGACCAGCTTCTTGAGGGTATCCAGATCCAAAGCGCCGTTCCGAAACGGCGTGACAAGGGCAGGTATGGAACCTTTTAACATGTCGAAGCTCCTTTTTGACGTATGGCAGGCAGAGGGCCCGGGATGACTTTCCGCTCATCCCGGAAAGTTCAGTTGAAACGTCACCGCACCGGGATAAGGTAACTGCCTCTACCCATGCACATGAGGGAAATGCAAGAGATGAGCCGTTTTGCCGCCGCCCTGATCGTGCTTTTCCTGACGGCTGTGGCGGCTCTGGCCGAACGCCCGCGCCCGCTTGGCTGGGCGATGGATGCGATGCGCAATGGCAATTGGGATGTCGCGGCAACCCTCGCGGCGCGCGACGGTCCGGTGGCCTCCGACATCATCGAATGGCACCGCCTGCGCGCCGGGCGGGGCAGCTATGACGACGTGATCGCATTCTTCGATCGCCGCCCCGACTGGCCGGGCGAAGCCTATCTGCGCCGCCGCGCCGAACCGGCTGTGGCCGATGCGGGGCAGAATGCCATTCTGGCCTTTTACAGCAGTACATCACCGCAAACCCCGCTTGGCGTTCTGGAATATGCCGCCGCGCAGATCGGCGCGGGCAACACGGGCGAGGCTCATGCCAGCGTCGTGCTAGCCTGGCGTACCCTGCAAATGCAGACCTCCGAACAAAGCGTCTATCTCACCCTCTACCGCGACCTGCTCGCACCGCATCACACGGCGCGGGCCACGGCAATGCTCTGGGCCGGGGCGCGTGGCAACGCACAGGACATGTTCGACCTCCTGCCCGACGATCAGGTTGCGCTGGCACGCGCCCGCATCGCCCTGCAACAACGCTCCGGCAATGTCGACACGCTGATCGAGGCGGTGCCGAAATCGCTGCAAGACGATGCGGGCCTGGCCCATGACCGCTTCGAATGGCGCATCCGCAAGGGGCGGTGGGCCGAGGCCAAGGCGCTGTTGCTCGAACGCTCGATCTCTGCCGAAGCCCTCGGGCGGCCGGAAAAATGGGGCAACCGCCGCCGCGCCATGGCACGGGATGAAATGCGCGACGGCGACCACGCGCGTGCCTACGCCATGGCCTCGCAACATTTCTTGACCGAAGGCTCGGACTATGCCGATCTGGAATGGCTGTCGGGCTACATCGCCCTGCGCAAGCTGGGCGACCCCGAACTGGCGCTTGGCCATTTTCAGGCGCATCGCGACGCCACTACCTCGCCTATCTCGCGGAGCCGCGCGGGCTACTGGATCGGGCGTGCCCATGAGGCGATGGGAAATGCCGAGGCGGCGCGCGCCGCCTACGCCGAAAGCGCACAATACCAGACAGCGTTCTACGGTTTGCTCGCCGCCGAACGGGGCGGCCTGCCGGTCGATCCTTACCTTGACGGCTCCGAGGTCTTTCCTGACTGGCGCACATCGGACATGGCGCAAAGCGATCTCTTCGAGGCGGGAATGCTGTTGCAGGCCTCGGGAGAACGCGAAGTGGCCGAGCGGTTCTGGACCCATCTTGCCGACCGCCTTGATCGCACCGCGCTCGGCCAACTGGGACAGGCCGCCATCGACATGGGCCAGCCCCATCTTGCGGTGATGATCGGCAAACGGGCCGCGCAGCGTGGCCTTACGCTGCACGCGCCCTATTACGCCCTGCACCCGCTGGCGCAGGCCGATCTGCCCATGGCCCCCGAGATGAGCCTTGCCATCGCGCGCCGCGAAAGCGAATTCAACCCGGTGGTGCAATCCGGCGTCGGCGCGCGCGGCCTCATGCAGATCATGCCCGCCACCGCCATGGAGATTGCCGCCTCCCTCGAGCGCAGCGCGGATCACAGCACTGACCGGCTGATCACTGACCCGGTCTACAACGCCGAACTTGGTGCCACTTTCCTCAGTCAACTTGCGGGCCGTTTCGGTGGCAACGTGGTACTTATGTCCGCCGCCTACAATGCAGGCCCGAGCCGCCCGATCCGCTGGATGGAACTGTACGGCGATCCGCGCGACGGGTCCGAGGACTTCGATGTGATCGACTGGATCGAACACATCCCCTTCCGCGAAACCCAGAACTATGTGATGCGGGTCACCGAAAGCCTGCCGATCTACCGCGCGCGGCTGGGGGGCGATCCCCTGCCAATCCCGTTTTCCGAGGAACTCACCGGCTCAACCTTGCTGCCGTTCGCGCCACAGGGTGAATAGGCCCGCCGCCACCACGATTCCCGCCCCAACAGCGACATTGATCTGCAAGGCCTCGCCAAAGACGACGATCCCGACGCTCGCGGCAAACACCATCTGGAAATAGGCGAAGGGTTGCACCGCACTCGCTTCGGCCACCTCGTAACAGCGGATCAGCAGCCAGTGGCCCAGCGACCCGGTCATGCAAAGCGCCGCCATCAATATCCAGTCGCGCCCCGTCATCGGCTCCCAGAACCACAGGCCCACGGCCGTCATCACCACCGCGCCCGTGGTGCCCGTCCAGAAAAAGCTGGTGGCCGTCGCGTCATCGCGCGCCACATAGCGGGTCAGCAGCCCGTAGGTCGCAAACATCACCGCCGCGATCAGCGGAATGATCGCGGCCGGGTTGAACACGCCCAGACCGGGTTTCAAAATGAACAGGACGCCGATGAACCCGACGCCGATCGCCGTCCAGCGCCGCCAACCCACCTTTTCGCCCAGAATGGGGCCCGACAGCGCCGCCACCAGCAGCGGATAGGCCGCGAACACCGCGTGGCTCTCCACCAGCCCCAGAATGGTGAACCCGGTGACCATCACGCAGACCTCTATGGCCAGCAGCGCGCCCCGCGTCATCTGGATAACGGGCCGCGACGTGCGTGCGGCGGCCATGATGCCCCCCGCCTTGCGGGCCGCGATGGTGATGACAAAAGCCGCAAAAAACCAATAGCGGATCATCACGACCATGTAGACGTTGTACTCCCCCGCCAGATGGCGCGAGATTCCGTCCTGTCCGGCAAAGACAACCGACGTGGCAATCATCAGCGCAATGCCAATGCGTGTGTTGTTTCCCGCGCTCACCGCAACACCGCGCGGGTCATGTGGCGCTTGCGTCCGAACCCCGGCGCGCGGGTCACTTCAAATCCGGCAGCATCCAACCCCCGGCGCACGAACCCTGCGGCGGCATAGGTGGCCGCCGTGCCCTGCAGGGCCGTATGGCGCGCAACATCCGCCATCAACTCCGGCCCCCACATCTCGGGGTTCTTGGCGGGCGAAAACCCGTCCAGATACCACGCGTCCGCTTGGCCCTCCCATGCGGGCAGCGCATCGCGCGCATCGCCGGAAACCACCCGCAAACTGGCGTCCGGAAACTCCGCACAGCCTTGCGCGTCCAATCCCTCAACCAACGTCCCGGCCAGTTCTGCCAGTTCTGGAAACGCCGCCAACGCCGCCACCATATCGGCACGCTCCATCGGATAGGCTTCGAAACTGGTGAATGAAAACCGCCCCGGTACATCCGCCGCCCGCCACGCCGCCCAGGTGGTCAGGAAATTCAGCCCCGTCCCGAACCCCAGTTCCGCTATCGCAAAACCATCACAAAAACGGGCAGGCAGGTCATTGCCGCCCAGAAACACGTGCCGCGTCTCGGCCAGCCCGTTGTCCAGGCTGAAATAGGGATCGTCAAAGCGCACGGAGACAGGCACCGCGCCGTCGCGCCATTCCAGTTCTGCCCGCTGGTCCTGCATCATCCGTCCCTGTAAACAGCGCGACAGTGAAGCAAGGAGCAAACCTTGGCAACGGACAAGATCACAGTGCGCGGCGCGGGCATTTTCGGCCTGTCCATCGCGTGGGTCCTGACGCAGCGCGGGGCGCAGGTGCAACTGATCGACCCCTGCGGCATCGCCGCGGGTGCCAGCGGCGGCATCGTCGGCGCGCTCGCCCCCCACGTGCCGGAAAACTGGAACCCCAAGAAACAATTCCAGCTGGAAAGCCTGCTGATGGCCGAACCCTTCTGGGCCGAGGTCGAAGCGGTCGGGGGCATACCGGCAGGCTACGCGCGCACAGGCCGCTTGCAACCCATCGCGGACGATGCGGCCCTCGCTCTCGCTCACACCCGCGCCGACACGGCCAAGGCTCTGTGGGGCCAGGCCGCATCCTGGGTCGTCCGCGCGGTCGAAGACCCCGCATGGGCGGCGCACAGCCCCACCGGCTATGAAATCTACGACACGCTCAGCGCCCGAATCCACCCGCGCCAAGCCTGTACCGCCCTCGCCGCGGCCCTCGCCGCCCACGGGGTCTCCGTGCAGACGGACGGCCCCGAAACCTCCATCACCCTCTACGCCACGGGCGTCGCCGGGCTGGATGCGCTGAATGCACAGCATCCGCGCCGCGTCGGCGCAGGGATCAAGGGGCAGGCCGCCCTGCTCGACTTTGCCGCCCCTGACGCCCCGCAGCTCTTTGCCGACACGCTGCACATCATTCCGCACGCCGATGGGACCACCGCCATCGGCTCCACCACGGAACGGGAATTCGACGACCCGAGCGCCACGGACACCCAACTCGACGGCATCATCGCGCGCGCGCGCGCCGCGGTGCCCGCCCTGAGCGATGCCCCCATCCTCGCCCGCTGGGCCGGCCTGCGCCCGCGCAGCCGCAGCCGCGCACCGATGCTGGGCGCATGGCCGGGCAGACCGGGGCACTTCATCGCGAATGGCGGGTTCAAGATCGGCTTCGGCATGGCCCCAAAGGTCGCGCATGTCATGGCCGACCTGATCCTCCACGGGCGCAACACCATCCCACCGGGCTTTGACGTCACCGACTCGCTCTAGGCGCGGGCGGCCATGCACTGCCGCCCATCGGGGCCGCGCACCCACAACTCGCGCCCCTTGCGGCACAGCACCGCCGCTTCGTGGTGCATCAGGGGCGCCGTCGCGCGGAACGAAAACGCGGTCAGCGGACCCAGTTCACCTTCGGCCATCAGCATCAGATGCTGGGCCAGCAGCGGCCCATGGACCACCAGCCCGTCATAGCCCTCGACCTCGCGCGCATAGGGCTGGTCATAGTGAATCCGGTGCCCGTTGAAGGTCAGCGCCGAATAGCGAAACAGCAACGTTGCATCGAAATGCACAACCTGCGCCTCCTCTTCATCCAGCGGCGCAAGCGGCGGCACCGGGCGCGGCGCGCCCGCCTCGGGATCGGTGCGATAGACCAGATCCTGCCACTCCGTCAGACACAGCGCGTCGTTCTGCCAGACCTCGTGGCGCAGGGTGACAAAGGCCAGCGGCCCGGTGCGCCCCTCCTTGCGGGTGGCCGCCTCGCAGACCGAAACCCGCGTCGCCTCGACGCCCAACACCAAAGGACGCTCAAACCGCAACTGCCCGCCTGCCCACATCCGGCGGGGCAGGCCCATATCCGGGATAAGCCCGCCGACGCGGGGATGCCCATCGCGGCCCAGACCGCTCGCGGGGACCGGGGTCCAAAAATACAGCTGGTGAAAGAACGGCGGCAGCGGATCGCCCGGCCCCAGCGTTACCGCCTGCCCCAACGCCACCTGCATCGCCTGCGCGCGGGCGGGGTCCAGCACATCTCTTTGACGAACGGGATTGGAAAGGTCATCCTGCATGGACCCGATCATGCGCAAGGAACACGGCGTGGAACAGCCCAAACTGAACGGCCTCGATCATCTTGTCCTGACCGTGGCCGATCTTGACGCCACCATCGGCTTCTACACGGTCGTTCTGGGCATGGCGCACGCACCCTTTCAGGTCGCAGACGGCAGCACCCGGCATGCGCTCACCTTCGGAAATTCCAAGATCAACCTGCACAAGGCGGGGGCCGAGTTCGAACCAAAGGCGCGCAACCCGGTGTCGGGCAGCGCAGACCTCTGCTTTCTCACCGAAACGAGCCTGGACATCTGGCAGGCACAGCTCGCGGCCCATGGTGTCACGGTCGAAGACGGCCCCGTCCCGCGCAGCGGTGCACAAGGGTCGATCACATCGCTCTACCTGCGCGACCCCGACGGCAACCTGATCGAGGTCAGCACGCTCAGGCGCTGATCTCGGCCCGCAGGTTGTCCATCAACGCCGTCAGGTCCTTGACATACATCTCTCCGGTCAGATGGCCGGCATCGTCGAACTGACTGCCAGCCGCCGCCAGATGCACCTCTGGCCCCATCAGCAAACGGGGGCGAAACGGCACCATATAGGTGCGCAGGATCAACTGCGCGCGCTCACCCCCCGCACGGCCCGCCGCCGAGGACATGACCGCAACCGGCTTGCCCGACCATGGGTTGCCTTCCGCCCGGCTGATCCAGTCGAGTGCATTTTTCAACACACCCGACGGCCCCTTGTTGTATTCCGGGGTCGAGATCAGCACCGCGTCCGCCGCCGCGACCTGACGCGCGAGGGCCACGGCCTGCGGGATCACACCCTCGGCCTGTTCCAGATCGCCGTCATAAAGGGGCATCTGCAAATCGCCCTCGACATAGGAACAGGGGCCAAACAGGCGCACGGCCTCGCGCAGCAGCATGCGGTTCGTGGATGCCTTGCGCAGCGATCCGGACAGGCCCAGCAGGGTCGGCGTACTCATCATCATCTCTCCTTCGGCTGCGTTGCAAGATGACGCGCTGGCCTGCCAAAGCAAGAGGCCCGCGAGGAAACCGCGGGCCTTTGCATCATTCGCTCGGTTTGCCTGCTCAGGCGTTGGGCAGGATCACGATTTCCACCCGGCGGTTCTGCGCCTTGCCCTCGGGGGTAAAGTTCGACGCGATGGGCTGGCTCTCGCCACGGCCAAAGGCACGGACGCGGTTGTATGGCACGCCCTGGTTCAGCAGCACGTCCGCAACGGCATTGGCCCGACGTTCGCTCAGCTGCTGGTTATAGGCGGCATCGCCGTCCGAATCCGTGTGGCCGACGATCTGGACCGTCGACTGCGGATAGCGTTGCAGGCTCTGCGCCAGCGACGCCATGTCGTTGTTCAGGCCGGGACGGACGGTAAAGCTGTCGGTGGCGAACAGGATCGCCTGCGGAAAGGACACGATCAGCCGGTCGCCGGTGTTGGTGATGGTCACACCGCTGTCCAGGTCGCGGCGCAGCTCGCGCTCCTGCTGGTCAAGGTTGTATCCGATCCCGGCACCGACCGCACCACCCACGAGGGCCCCGACAAGGGCGCCGTCGCCGCGGTTGTCATCCTTGATCAGCGCGCCCAGCACCGCACCGGATGTGGCGCCGATGATGGCGCCCTGGTTGCGCTTCTGGTTGGGGTTGTCCGGGCCAGTGCCCAGCGCACCCGGTTCGGTACATGCGCCCAGCACCAGAACGGCGCCCATGGCGAGGGAAAAGGGAAGTTTCATCATTGGTCTATCCTACTGCCTTCGAAAACGGGCCCCGTTCGGGCAGGGCACCTTATGATGAACACAAGATAGGCATGTGAGGTTCCCGTGGAACAGGGGGAAATTCACATAAGCGGCATCTTGCGCATGTTTTCTTGGTGCGGACGCGCACAAATACAGGCGTTTCACGCTTCAACGCGCGCCGATTCATAGGCCAGAAGCGCCCGCTTGACCGGCAGACCCCAGTGATAGCCGCCAAGGCCGCCTGACTTGCGCAAAGCGCGGTGGCAGGGGATCAGCCAGCTGACCGGATTGCGGCCCACGGCGGTGCCGACAGCGCGCACAGCACGGGGGTTTCCGATACTGCCCGCGATCTCGGAATAGGTGGTCACGTGACCGCTCGGAATCTGCAACAGCGCTTCCCAGACCTTGATCTGGAAGGGCGCGCCGATCAGGTACAGCGGCGCATGGCTCACCTCCGCCTCTTCGGCGCCGAAAGCGGCAAGCACCCAGGGGCGCAAGCGCATCGGGTCCTCGACAAACGTGGCCTGTGGCCAGCGGCGACGCAGATCCTGCATCGCCCAGTCCTCGCCCATCTCGGCGGCAAAGCCGAGGCCGCAAATGCCCTTGTCCGTGCCCATGACCAGCGCCAGGCCGAAGGGGCTGTCAAACCACCCCCAATAGATGGTCAGACCCGCGCCGCCCTTGGCAAACTCACCGGGGCTCATCGCCTCCCAACGCAGGAACAGATCGTGCAGACGCCCCGACCCGCTGAGGCCACTGGCATGGGCGGCCTCCAGCGTGGTGAACCGCTTCGCCAGCAGCGTCTTGGCATGGCCCAGCGTCAGGTATTGCTGATAACGCTTGGGCGACACGCCCACCCAGCGGGAAAAGAGACGCTGGAAATGCGCCGGGCTCATGCCCATTTCGCCCGCCAGCGCATCAAGGGACAGCGTATCATCGGCGGCATCGATCAGGTCGATGGCACGACGCATGACGTTGAAATGATAGCCCTGATCGGGCGCGGGGATCGGTCTGTGTTCCATGGGCAGGAAGATATGGCAAGGACGCGCAGCGCGCGACCCGTTTCCTGCGGGTTGTGGTGGCGGTCTGCGTGGCCACGAAAGGCTTTTGCTTGCAATGATCATTTGCCGACGGGCCACCAAAGGCATGAAAGACATTTGTGCCAAACGAATGACACTGCTGTCTCGGGCGGCATCAAACCTGGCCGCTGCTCCCGATCCGTCCCTTGTACCACGCGAACATTCCAAGAAATCCGATCAGGGAACCGAACAGGGCCAGCGATGCCGGAAGGGGCACTGGCGACACGCCGGGCAAACCGACGTTGGCGGCCGTCCCCACGGTCAGGCCATTTGCCGTCTGATTGCAAAACGCACTGCCGGTCCCTGTCGTCGCCTGAACAGTACCCTGGTTGGAAAACGAACCGGCGGTGTTGTACAAAATCTGGATACGGCCCGCTCCGCCACACCCACCTTGATTGCCAATCGCACCGAAACTGCCGCCATTGCCGCCATTTGCCATGACAAGCGTATTCGCGGCAAAGCTGATGTCAAAGGCGTGAATGAACAATCCGCCGCCACTGCCACCGCCACCGCCGGAAAATTCGGTTCCTCCGGTGCCACCATTTGCCAGGATCGACGCCCCATCAAACAACAGACTGTTGAGTGCGCCAATTTCCAGGGCACCGCCTCCCGCACCACCATTGCCGCCGCGACGGTTGTTTCCCCATCCGCCGCCACCGCCACCGCTACCGGCCTGAAGCGCGTCGCTGAGTGGATCTCCGTACGTTATGCCGCCCGGTCGCGATGTCGGGCCGGCACCGCCGGATTCGCCAACCGAACCAAACCCCCCGCCCGAACCCGAACCGATGCCCGAAACACTTGCACTGGAACTACCCCCAATTCCGCCGCCGGTGCCATCGCCATTCGCCGCCGCCGTGCCGCCCAGCCCACCGTTGCCGCCCCCGGCGACGCCAATTCTGTCGCGTCCGCCAATGTCGATGGTGCCGGTGATCGACGCAGACCCCCGAAACAGAATGGCCACCGGATTGAGACCCGAAACGGTCACATCGCCAAGCGTCGATCCACCATCGAAAGTGAATACAGCAATGTCAGGAAGCCCGGAGCCTTGCGAAATCAGCACGCCACCCGAATTGCCGTTAACGGTCAGTGACGAAGAATCCAGCGTCATCGACGCACCGCTCAACAAGCCGAGCGAAGAGAAATCGTTGGGATCCAGCGTTGCCCCCGGGGCCGACGTGGCCGCGAACATCGCCACGCCAGCAATGACAGGTACCGAAAGATCGAGAAACGAATGCGCCATTGTAAATGCACGGGTCATATTTCACGTCCCCATATGGGTAATACGGGCACCATATCACAAATCCGACAATTTTGCGAACGTGAGGCATGGATGGGCGCGGTCTGCCGCTTTGGGCATAACCATGGGTCAATTCTGCTGTGTATTTGTAGAACGCGGCATCGCTGTTCCCGTAGGTGCGACACGGATCCTGCGCCTTCACACCGGTTTGTCGTTCCTGGATTGGCCCAACGATCTGCTCATCCGAATATCCGCACCTCAAGGCCCATCCTCTCTTGGGATGTTATAAACACCTCGGCGACCGGACGTCAGGAGGCCGGCCCAAGCTCCCAAAACCCATCCGTAGGGCGGGCTTCGTCCCGCCGAATCCGCCCAACCCGCCCAAGCCGAAAGCGCCCCAGTTCCATGCGGAATTCCACCACGCTACCGCCCTTGCGGCGCGTAGAAACGAAAAACGCCCGAAGGCAAGCCTCCGGGCGTTTCTTCAAAGCTGCAAGGCGATCAGGCGGTCTTGCGACGGCGCATGAAACCAAAGGCCGCAACGCCACCAAGCAACAGGGGCAATCCCGCAGGCAGAGGCACAGGTGACGGCGCATCCGCAAGGACCGTCAGGCCCGACAATGGACCGAGGCCGGTCAACAGGGTTGTCCGTGCAAAGGCATTGTTGGGATCATAGGAAAACAGGTTGCCGTTAAAATCCGCTGCAAAAACGATACCCGACGCATCATCCACGGCAAGGCCCGCGTTGTTCACAAAACCACCGTTGCCCAGCAGTGTTTGAACACCTGTTGTGCGGTCAATCTCGTACAGATCGCCCGAGCCTGCCGACAGACCGTACAGCGTGTCGTTCGTCGCATTGTAGCCCAGGCTACCGATGCGCGCTGTCATCGCAGGTGTCACCGCAGACGCCGCACCGGTTGCAGTGTCAAACGCATAAAGCGGGGTGCCCGGAACGAAGGCGGACCCGTAAAGCACGTTGTTCGTCGTATCGAAGGCCAGCCCGAACAGATCGTTGATGCCGTGTGTTCCGACGAGCGTCGCCGCACCAGTGCCTGTGTCGACCGTGTACAGGTTTTCATTTCCGCGCCCGCCAACCATGTAAAGCGTGCCCGAATTGCCGTCATAGGCAAGACCGCCAAAGCTGTTGCTTGTGCCCAGCGCGCCGATCGTGGTGACAGTACTGGTATCCGTGTCGATGGAGATCAACGAGTTCGAGTTTATCGCAAGCAGCGTCGTTGCGAATGCCGTCGTCGCCATGGCGGCAGTAAACACCGCGCTGGCGATAACTGTCCTGAAAAGTCCCATTCCGTGTATTCCCTTTTTTCAATACCCATCCGTACAGTATTCGACATACGTCCTCATGTGCAATGATCATTAACGAAACAATAATTTTCTTTGCGTGTGTTTAAGAAACAGCAACCACATCATGGGTAGCAAAGGTCATCATTTGCGGTCTGGCCGGGGCGCATGTTTCACCACCCGTTCTGGCTTTGGTGCTGCGCAAGAAGGGTTCGACTGGCGCGACGGCGCCCAAACCGGGCGGTTGGGCGAGCAGCCGAGTCTCGATGTACATGGTACATGCGCATGGAAAACGGCGGCTCCCCGAATGCGGCCGCGTGCCTGCGACTTTAACCCTTCACATGCCGCCAGCCCAAACAAACAGTAAATCCACCTCTATAACCCATTGAAACTCCGGGCTTTGCCTTCTGTCCCAGCGTGGGACACCTCGACTCTCTGCCTGACTTGAACACGACACATCCCTCCCTTGCCGCGGGGTTCAAAAATCCGCATACCTCGCCCCATGGCCAAACAACTCGATTACCACACCATCCGCGAGATTTTCACCCGCTTCCGCGCGGTCGATCCCGAACCCGAGGGCGAGTTGGAGCACGTAAATGTCTACACCCTCGTGGTGGCGGTGGCCCTGTCGGCGCAGGCCACCGATGCGGGGGTGAACAAGGCCACCCGGGCCCTGTTCCAGATCGCCGACACGCCGCAGAAGATGCTCGACCTCGGCCTCGACGGGCTGACCGAACATATCAAGACGATCGGCTTGTTCCGCCAGAAGGCGAAGAACGTGATGAAGCTGAGCCGGATTCTCG
>CAZITF010000045.1:0-15716 GCA_964542095.1 uncultured Rhodobacterales bacterium | reverse complement strand
CGAGACTGTCCCGGACGGTGCCCCGTACGGAGCCCGCGAAACGGCGCTGATTGCGGATCTGGATGCCCGCATCACGCGCTATTGCGACCTGATGGACGCGATGGAAGTCCGCAAGTCGGCCCAGGAATTGCGCGCGATCTGGGTGGCGGGCAACGAGTATCTCCAATCCGCCGCCCCCTGGACCACCGTCAAGGAGGATGAGGCCGAGGCGGCGATGCAGATCCGCATGGGTCTGAACCTGATCGCGCTGTACGCCGCGCTTGCCGCGCCGTTCATTCCCGACGCTTGCGCGGCCTTGCGAACGTCCCTCGGACTGGAGGTCTTGGACTGGCCAGAGGATGCCAAGTCCGCATTGACCCTGCTGCCGCCGGGCCATGCATTTGCCGTGCCCGAAAACCTGTTTGCGAAAATCACCGACGCGGCGCGCGAGGATTGGCAGCAACGGTTTTCAGGTGTGCGCGGCTGAATTCAGCGCACACGTAACCAGGTCTCGTGTCGGTCCTGCACGGGCCCGCTGTGTATTGATCAAAGGTTCATTTGAGGGAACCGTGGCCCGTGCTGTTCTGGCAAGGTCGTTGCGGGCCGAATCCGGGTTGGGACGGTCGCAAGTCCCAGCTTCGTATTGGGCGTGACACCCGGCGACGGGTGGACAATGCGGCAAGTCTTCAGCACCTCTCTCAAAACTCCTCCCAACCGGAATCCGGTACGGGAAGATCGCGTTCGACGGCGATGGCAGTGTTGCCGCGTGCGGTCGGGACAGGTCGCGCGGATGCAGGATAAACCCTTTCCTGCGCCGGTGCCTTGACCCGACCAGCCTGGGCATCACCACCACCCAGTTTGAACTTCGCCACAGCCGCGGCCAGGCAATCTGCCTCTGAGGTCAATGCATGGCTCGCAGCCGTGGTTTCTTCGAACATTGCGGCGTTCTGCTGGGTCACATGGTCCAGTTCGTTTACCGCAACGTTGATCTCGTTCAGACCGGCGGACTGTTCGCGCGCCGAACTTGCAATATCCGCGATCCGCTCGGAAATATCCGACACCGATTTCACGATGGCGGACAGCGCGGCACCGGTGCGGTCCACGAGGTCGACGCCCTGATGCACATGATTGGCACTGTCCGAGATGAGCGTGTTGATTTCGCGCGCGGCGTCTGAGGAGCGTTGCGCCAAGGCGCGCACCTCTGTCGCGACGACGGCAAAACCGCGCCCTGCCTCACCGGCCCGCGCAGCCTCGACCCCGGCGTTGAGCGCGAGCAGATTGGTCTGAAAGGCGATGTCGTCGATGACAGAGGTGATCTTGGAAATCTGTTGCGACGAATTTTTGATTTCGTCCATGGCCTGAACAGCCTGACTTGCGACCATACCCCCCTGTTTTGCGTTTGCCTGCGCTTCGGCCGACATCTCGCTGGCCTCATCCGCGCCATCCGCAGCGGAGCGTACCGACGTGGTCAACTCATCCAGGGCCGCCGCCGTTTCCTCCAGGGTTGCGGCCTGCCGTTCCGTGCGCCGGGACAGATCGTCCGCCGCCGAGGTGATTTCGGTGGTTTCGTTCCGGATGGAGTCGACATTCTGCATGACCAATCCGACAGCCTCGCGCAGCGCAGACATCGCGAGATTGAAGTTCGCCCGCAACTCTTCATAGTCTTCGGGAAATGCGGTTTCCAGATCATCGGAGAGATCGCCTTGCGACAGGCGCCTGAGCCCTTCTCCGAGGGCCTGCACAACCATGCCCTGTTCCCTGGCGATCCGGGCATGCCTTTGCCGGGCTGTCTCCATTTCCACTTCGGCATCTGTTACATCCGTGCCAAGCAGAATGATGCGGTCCACTGCCCCGTCCAGCGCACGCACCGGCACGAAACCTCCATCCAGGACAACTGTTTCACCGGCTTCGGACTTGAGGCGGATTTTTCCGTGGACCGGCGCCGCGGTCAACGCGGATGCGTCCAGCACGTTCCCGCGCACATCACGCGGCTGATCGGTCGGCATCAGACGCGCCAGCGACAGGCCCTGCACATCCCGTGGTTCGCTCAACAGGCGTTCCCGAGCCGCGGCATTCATCGAAAGGCACGTCCCCTGAGCATCAAAGTCGAGGCGCATTTGCGACGTGTCGATCCCGCCGAGAATGGCGGCATTGCGCTGTTCGATGGTGCAATCGTTCCATTCGATCACCGCGCCAATGGGTTGAGATTCGTGATCAAAGGCCAGGTTGATGTGTACTGTGATATCGCGATCGCCGACGCGCAGGGAAAACGCCTGCCCCCCGGCCCCATCGTCGCGAGCATCGCCTTGTTTCCCGGCGGCTACGATCGCGGGCATGGCGGCAAGATCAAGCCCGACCCACGCGCCCGCTGTCGCCCCTGGCCAGACCTGGCCAAGGTCAGGCATCAGCCCGTCCAGCAAAGCGGCGCATTCAGGATTCACGAACCTCACTCTGAATGTGTCATCCACCATCATCATGGCGGCAGAGCTGCCTTCAAATGCCGCGCTCTTGAACGCCGCATCGCGCTGAAATTCTTGCGCATCTTTCAACCGCCCCCGCAATTCTTCGAGCCGATTTGCAATGGCGCCGATTTCGTCACCCCGTCCGGTGTTGGGCACGTTCAGGTCATAATTCTTGTCCGCAACTTCGCCCATGGCCCGCCCCACCTGATCCAGCGGGCGCGACATGGTGCGCCACATGAAGAGAATGTTGCCGACCATGGCAATCACGAAAACCAGGGCGCTGATCATTGTCGCTGCGGCCACGGACTCGCGCAGGGCTTTGAATGCGTGTACTGTCATCCACCGGGTTGCGACCGCGCCCACAACCACATTGTCGTTTCCGGAAAAGACCGGAGTGGCAAGGACCACGCGATCATCGGAGTAGACCAATGATCGTGTCGCCATCGCCTGTCTCATCAACGCCAGTGTCTCGGGGTTTTGCAGGGCCGCACCCTCTGTCTCGTACAAAACCACCCCGGCTGCATTTGCGGCCGATGCCCCGACCATAACCGGTTGTACCTGGCCGACCACGGCCGACAGCGTTGTCATGATTGCGGCCTGGTTTCCGAATTTGATGGCGTCGCCGGACTGCATTGCCAGCAGAGCGGTCACATCAGAGGCACGTTCGATTTTCTCAGTCTCGATCAACGCGTGTTTTGCCTGACTGTCGAGCATCGTTTTTGTGACCACGACCGCCAGCGTCATGAGGCCCGCAATGATGGCTGACTTGACCAGAACACTGTTCATTTTCGACCGTTTGAACCACGAAAGCCCCGAAACTCGCATTGTGATACCTATCGTTAAGCCACACCGCGCAACGCATTGGGCGGCGTCTGGAATGGGATTGTGCTAAACCAGCACAGTTACCGCACGTTTAACCGGGCCACTTTTTTGCAACATGCCGTGCCCCGCCCATAAGCAGGTTCGATACTCGATGGGATCGTGAAGACCGCAAACCGAGCCGATGGCATGGAACAGTTCGGTGAAGGTTCTCGCGCTGTTGCGGCGCAGGTGGGCAATCTGCTTTGAGACAGCCTGCCAAATCGGGTTCAGGTCTGGGGGAGTCGCGCGGCAGGCTGCGGAACACAATATTCGTTGGTCCACGACGACAGCACGAAGCTGCCCTCCGGCAGTGACTCGATGGATCGTCAACGGGGCGGAAAATTCCACAAGCGTGTCTCGCCGCTTTAAGTCTTGCGGTGATTTGATGATATGGTGTTTTGGATGGCATGGCGAAACGAACACACCTCAATGGACGAACGCTCCTGGTTTCAGCGAGTTTTCATCGACCTCGGGTCGCAGATGCGATGGTCATTTCTGCCACCGCTGATGGTGTATTTTGCGGCAGGTGTGTCGGGCCTGACGTCGGTGGTCGGGGCGTTCTTTCTGAAGGATTATCTGGATCTGTCGGCCGAATTCATTGCCGGATTGGCATTTTGGGCCGGCCTGCCCTGGATACTGAAAATGCCCCTCGGGCATGTCGTGGATTTGTTCTGGCGATGGAAGGGGGTTCTGATCCTTCTGGGGGCCGGGCTTATCACCATGTCGCTGCTGATCATGTATGGCCTGGTTTCGCGACCAGGCGAGATGCGCGCGGTCTTCCCGTTGGCGACCTGGTATGTCATCGCCTTGTTGCTGGCACCATCAGGCTACGCCATTCAGGACATCGTCGCAGATGCCATGACCGTCGAGGCAGTGCCGCGCGCCAATGCCTCGGGGCAAGCCTTCAGCGAGGAACAGTCGCGCGCGATGCACACCACCATGCAGACGCTCGGCAGAGTAGCGATCATTTCCGGTTTTGTGGCGGTCGCCGCCGTCAACATCTGGATATTCACCGACGCCGAGGCGTTGCCGCGCGAGGCGCGGTTGGCGTTGTATGCGCGGGTCTATCTGACCGCGCTGGCGATCCCGGTGATTTCGGTCAGCGGAATGGTGCTGCACACGTTCGTTCAGCGGCGCAAGGCAGCGCAGGCATTGGTGCCGCCAAGCCCGGATGACAAGACCGACGTCAACTGGCACATTCTTGGCGGCGGTCTGGTCTTTGTGGTGCTCAGCATCGTGCTGGGCACTTCAGATTTCGCCTATGCGCAAGAGGTCGTCTTTGTGGCGTCGCTGTCGGTGATCCTCTATCTGATCCGGGAGCTGGTGAAAAAGATCCCACCCGAAGCGGCCCGCGTTCTGATTGGTACAGCCACAATCATTTTCGTTTTCAGAGCCGTGCCGTTGCCCGGACCCGGTTTGACGTGGTTCGAGATCGATGACCTGGGATTCGATGAAAGGTTCTTGTCGATCCTGTCGCTGATCACATCATTGCTGACGCTGATCGGACTGATCGTTTTGCGCCCGTTGATGGCACATCGCTCGATCGCCTACATTGTGGTGCTTCTGACAATCGCTGCGGGCGTTTTGTCTCTGCCCAACATCGGCCTTTACTACGGCGTTCAGGAATGGACGGCCGCGCAAACCGGAGGCATTGTGGATGCACGGTTTATCGCCGTTCTCGACACAGCGATCGAATCCCCGCTTGGACAGATCGCCATGGTGCCGATGCTGGCGTGGATTGCACGCCACGCGCCGCCCGATCTCAAGGCCACGTTCTTTGCGGTGATGGCGTCGTTCACCAACATGGCGCTGTCAGCAAGCAGTCTGGGCACAAAGTACCTGAACCAGATGTTTTTGGTCACGCGTGCGGCAGTCGATCCTGCCACCGGAGAACAAATTTCGGCTGCGGACTATTCGCAACTGGGACAGTTGCTGATTGTGGTTGGTGTGATCACCGTTGCCGTCCCGCTTCTGGTGGTGCTGGTTGTGCAGTCCTCGCCTTACCGCACAACGGAATGATATGCTGTGTTCACTCGGTCGGGATGGTCTCCAACAGGCGACGCACCTCAAGAACGGGCACACCGATATTCGCCCCTCCGAACTCGGGCAGGATCGCGGCGTTGACAGCGACAACATGGCCATTGCTGTCCAGCGCGGGTCCGCCACTCCCTCCGACGGTTGTTTCGGCATCATAGATGACTGTCTTTTGAGTGATTTGCGCGATGATCCCGCGACTGGCGAGCGGCGCAATCCGGTCTTCTTCGGACAACCGGGTCGCAATCGTCCAGAAATCCGTTTCTCCCTTCTCTTCCAGTGACGCGAGAAATTCGCGCCCTGCCTGCGCCAACAGCGCGCGCAAACCGGTGGCGAAGCCGATGAGGATCACTTCGTCCCCTATGTCCGGCACGTCCTGCGCAAGGATCAAGCCGCGACCCATCGTTGCAGCTGGTTCCAGCGTCAACAGAGCCAGGTCGGCAGTATCGCTATAGGCGAGCAATTCCGCATCCACCGGAGCCGTCAGGCCCGGCAAATACGCGACAAATTTCAGCATCTCGGGCGCAAGCCCACTTTGTTCAAAGGCTTGTGCGCGTTCACCACCCATCCAAGGCAAGGCGACATGCCGATTTGTGACAAGATAGCCGCCGTTCTTCAGCACAAAACCGGTGCCCGTGAACTGAAATTCCATCGGTGCGCCCGCGCCGTCCGGGTCTACCAGCGGCTGGCCCAGTGGCGTTTGCAGCGGTCGCCCATCGGGATCCAGAACATGGCGCAGAAATTTGCCGCTTTCCTTTTGGCGCAATCCATACGCCCCTTGAAGAAACGCCACCGATGCAATCGAGTCGCTGATGACGCGCCCTGACGCGCCCAATCGGCGTTCAAGCTCGGAAAGGCGGTCGGCGCTGGTGACCAATCGCAACTCCAGCTGGTCGCGCAATGTCGCCAGCTCGGTGGCGGTCAACGCCTCCTCGCGGGCTTCAGCCAACGTGCTGGCGATGACCTCGATCCTGAGCGCATCCTCCCGGAGCGTGCGTTGGATCTCAATGTCATTGCGGTACTGCCCTGTGACAAAAAAGGTCAGTGCGATCAATGCAACGATAACCGTCACACGGAAAACGAGGGTCGTTTCCAACAAGATCCGGCGGGCGCTTTCAAACAGGGCATGCGAGAGGCGCGATCTGATGGGTCTGCGGCTGGTTCGGGCATATGCCACCGCGTCGCTCAGGATTTCCTCGACGGACCATCGTGTCGGAAAGACTTGGTCGCACAGACGGAACCGTGACATTGGCCCATCGTCGCCAAATTCAATCATGTCACCGTGCAGCAGATGGGCCGTGCCGACCCTGCGTCCATTCACCCAGATGTCGGAATCTGACACCGCCTCCATTTCGTATGTCGTCGCCGACCACGACAGCCGGGCGCGCGCGCCTGTCTTGTTTGCCTTGCTTGACTCTGGCACCGCGCGCAGCACCCTGTCAGCCCCGACACAGATGATGATGTGATCGGACACGAGCCAGGTTATCCTGCCTCTTGACGGGCCGGTCAGGTTTTCCAGAAAGGCGCGGACATTGTCGTTTGGCGGGTCCGGCACGGCTTCTGGTTCGAATGAAGGATTCTGTTCCAGGCTGTGTCCTCGGCTGGATTGTTCCGGGCTGATATCCAGGATGGTATTCGCAACGCGCGCGTCAGTCCATAAATTGCCTGAAGCCCGCGTTTTTCTTCACCCACCGGCCAGCGACGCCCCGAACAAAAGCGCGAGGCACAGTACCACTCCGGCAATCGGAAAAAAGATATGAACGATGAACGCATTTTCGGGTGCAGGCACGCCCTTGATCTTGAACCAGACGAGCGCGAGATTGATCATCACGAAAACTGTCAACAACACTTCGGAAGACGTTTCTGCCAGAGTGTCGAGCGGCATGAAGACAGCCAGAACCAGCACAATCATGGCAATGATGACTGTCGCTCTGAGCGGCGTTTGGGTGCGAGGTGACACAAGCCCGATCCACGCAGGCAGCCGTCCTGCCTGAGCCATCCCATAAGTGACCCGCGAGGCCATGATCAGAATGATGACGACTCCATTCATCGTCGCAATGATCGCAATCAGAGTAATCGCGAGGGGCGGCAACCCGGTGAGGCGCTCGAAAAGAAGACTGATGGGCGCCGATGCGCCATCCAGTTCCTCGACCGGAACATTCTGCGCTGCCACGAACGACACCAGAACGTAAAGGATCGTGACCACGAAAAGCGTTATGCCGATGGCCCAGGGCATGACCTTGCTCGGGTTTTTCGCCTCTTCGACAAGGTTGACGACGTCATCGAAACCGATGAACGCGAAGAATGCGATCAAGCTCGCGGCCAGGACTCCGGACAGGGCGGGCCAGTTCCCGGGGGGCGGCACAAGCGCGGCTGGCAATTCGCCGAGGCTGCCCGGGTCGCTGACCAGCCCGAAGAAGATGATGACAAGCAGGCCCGCGATTTCCACAACGGTCATTGCGCCTGCGATGACGACGGATTCGCGAATTCCCCAGCTTGCGATGGCCGCCATGGACAGGACGATGGCGGTGACCAGTATTTCCCTGGACAACGGAACAAGTTCAGAGACATACCCCGCGGCACCCACCGCAATGGTCGCGGCCGCAATCACCGCTTCAACAAGAACAGCCAGACCAACCGCGATCGTCAACCAGGGCAGGCCAAACGACTTTTCGACATAAACCGCTTCACCTGCGGCTTGGGGCACGCGCCCGGAAAGTTCGGCGAAAGACGCCGCCGTGAACCCCATCACGATTGCGGAGAGTAAAAACGAAGCGGGCGCATAGGGGCCTGCCCGCACGATCGTTTCGCCGACCAAAACATAAATCCCGGCGCCAATCGTGACGCCGAGGCCATACAAAACCAGACCGGTAAGACCTACCGACCGCTTGAGATGTACCGAGTCTGGAGGTGCGTTGACCATATTTCCCTTTCCAGAACCGTTCCTGAAGAACCGTCTGCGGCTGTGCCGCGTCCTCGGCGATCACGGGCGTGGCGCGCAACACGTCCCCGCGGCATTCAACGGACACATTGGCGGGGATTGGAACAGCAAATCCGATCCCTGGAGTTGACCTAAGTCAAGGCCACGTCGTTTGTTCATCAATCCCAATCCTCGGTTCCCCGACAATTGAGGTGGCCGCGGAACTTCAGATCAGTCGTCAAGGTGGATTGCATGACGCCAGAAGCGATCCGGATGCAGTAACGAAAGAACCGTTCGCCTGAAGTCATCCGCGATGAACTGGCCTTGGCGGAACTGTCGAAGAAATACGGTGTGAAGCCAACCCGTATTGGTACGTGGAAGCGCGGCGCCGGGGCACATGGTGACAGCATCTGCGCGCCGGGGTTCAGCCCCCGAGGAGGCAAGTGCTGCCAAAGTAGACAAGCCGCATCCAAAGACTTGCCAGCTTGGGTTCATCGCTTTCGCGCAGAATGCGACTGCCGCCTGCGGTCGTTTCGAAGAGTTCGGCATCTTCACTTGGAAGAGCCTGTGGTGCGGCCTATTGAATAACTGGAACCGTCATGGCTCTCATCGTACTTTCAGAACGACTGTCGCCCAGTACTTCTCTTGAAAGGTGTCTGTCGTTTTTCTCCGAAATACGACTGTGGTGCGGCTGAGAGAAGAAACCTAGAACCAGGGCTCTCATCGCTTTCGCGCAGAATGCGACTGCCGCCTGCGGTCGTTTCGAAGAGTTCGGCATCTTCCCTTGGAAGAGCCTGTGGACCGGCCCATTGAAAAACTGCAACCGTCATGGCTCTCATCGTTCTTTCAGAACGACTGTCGCCCAGTACTTCGCTTGAAAGGTGTTTGTCGTTTTTCTCCGAAAAACGACTGTGGTGCGGGCGGTGGGCAACAAACTAAATCGAACCCTCTGATAAAATCAATGTTTTCAGATAGATAAATGACCATTCAGCAACTGATGGTGGGTGTAGGTGTGTCGTGGACGCCACGCCAAGTGTGCTGTGATACGGAAAACTATCACGTTGATCAGCGTCTCTGATACCCCCACCAAGCCGAAGCCAAGAGGGGGCCGTCGGTCAAGTCAGGTCATCGTTCGAAAGCCATCGCTTCGGTCCCTTCGAGGGCTTATCCTTTTCGGCCTCCTTGGCGCGCCTGTAGGCTTCCTGAGAGACTCGCTCGGCTGCTTTCTTGCGCATACCGTCCTGCGCTACCTCAGCGGCGCTTGGGATGCTGGGAGAGGCGAACTGAGCGCCTGATTTTTGGTTGCACTTGGGGTTGAAACCGCCCCCCGCACCTTGAGTGATAACGGGGATATAGGGAGTGTTGGTCGCCATACTGGCTCCTTTCTGAGTTAGATATGGGATGCCCCTAAGCGACTTTGCTCAGGGGCACCTTGAAGTTGGCTTAGGTGAACTTGATGATCTGTTGCTTGACGGCAACGTCGAAACTCACAGGGGTTCCGTTGATCAGTACCTTGAGACCAGTTGGGGTTTCTTCGAAGCCATAGCCAGCCTCTGTCAGGGCCGCGCGTGTCTCTTCCGGCATGAACTTATCGGCCCGCTCATAAAAGGTGCTGGCAAGCTCTTTCAGGCCAGACGTGTCATTGGTCATGACCAGAGCACGAGAGGCCTCGGCAAGTTTCGCCGCCATTGACGGGTCAGAGTTTGCGAAGGCACTGAATGCTTCGGCGTCGATGCCACCCGCACCAAGCAAGTCTTCGGCTGCTTCATAGAAGCCATGTGCCGCTTGAGCGATGAGAGACTGCGCCTCTTCCGGTTCAATGCTCATCTGAGATGCCATGCGTGACAGAGTGTTCTTGTCCACATCACCATTAAGGATGATGCTGTCCATGGCCTTGATGGTGTCTCCCTGCATTGCGGTAGCGGCGATCTTTGTCAGCGCGTCTGTTGTCTCGTTGGAGAGGCTCAGGTCACTATCAATGCCCTCCTTCGCTTCATCCTTTTCGGCTGGCTTCGCGGCCTCTGTCTCTGCCACAGGATTGCGCAGCTTCACAGGTGCAGCCTTGTCTGCAAACGAGCCGTCCTGATTGCGGACCAGAAAGCCCGATGCGACAGCGGCGTCGATGGTGGTCTGCATACCGCCGATGGAGACCAGATCACGTCCATTGGGGGCACGGTCTATCAATTGACCGCCATGGGAAGCCTTCACGGTGCCCATGATGGTGCTGTCTACAGGAGCCTCCTGGCCGCTCGCGTAGCTGGCTGGTGCGTGGCGATGAATTGGACCAGTGCCGTTGATCTCAAGACCACCTTTACCGACGACAGCTTGTGGTTCGCGGTGTGTTTCTGTGTTCAGGAGGTTGGAGCCGTTGTTTGCTGGTTCGCCAGATGTTGTGACCCAACCGGAGTTGTTCGAGTTGTCAGTCATGATGTTTGTCTTTCGTTGCGTTTGATGTGAGAGAGAGGTTCAGGCGGACATGCCACCAAAGTCCTCATGATTGATGATGGTTTCGAGACCAGAGGCCATAAGTGCAGCCAGAACCTCAGCCTTTGAGATTTCCTTGCCAGTGGTCTTGAGGTGCCGCTTCTGGAGCAAGTCGAGGGTGGCCATTTGGTCGGTGCGAATGCGGGCGGTGACCCACGTCGGGCGGTCCTGCCAAAGGCGTTTGCTGGGGGACTTTCGTTGGATATGAGACGCAGCCGATACGGTGATCTCCTCAGCGTTCATGAAGTCCATAAGCGGGACCAGATCGAAGACGCGCTTTCGCATATATCGAGACCAGCGGGTTCGGTTGCGTTCACCCACAGCGGTGGCCTTAGAGCCGGTGGGTCTTTGATAAATAGTCGTCATACTGTGTCCTTTCGGCGGAGGTGTTCCGGTTGAGGCCCTTTGAGAAAGGCCGTTTTTAAGGGCATTGGGATGAAACAAAGAGTGTCCCCTCGGTAGACCTCTAGAAGGCCTTCAAACTGGGGATTTTCTGCACGAAGAATTGACGCCAGCTTCGAGACAATGGGACCGTCCCCCTTGATCTCATGACCAAGCGAAGACCTTGCCCTGTTCATTGGCCTGTATTCATTCTTGTTGCGATAGACCCTGACGGTATCGAGGTTGATGTGGATGGTGCTTGCTTTGGCATTGTCAGTCATGGGGAAGTTACCTTTCGTCGCCAGACTTGATGGACATATAAAAGCCCCCGTCAGGAGGACTGAGGGGGGCGCGTTAAAACCGTGAAGGTGGCCAAAGGGATGCCTTCTGGCTCTTCTCCTGCTCGGACAGCGTTGATGTAGCGCCGGATCGAAAGGCCGAAGAACTTCTGACTGTATGCGTTTGCGGCCTTGGCAATGTTCATCCGGTTGTCCCGTCGCGGTGGTTGCATGTGCAACTCAGGGTCAGTCAGAATGTTTCTGAGACCAGCATCGTGTGGGATAAACTCGAAGATGTGCTTCATCATCCCAAGGCGCTCTTGAATTGGCGTTGAGTAGATCATCTCCTTGAGACGGTCTGCCCGCTCATAATGCCGCCAAGAGCGTTGCTTATTCTCGGCACTTCGGTTGCCCCTCGCGGCGTTCCTTGAGGTGCTGCGTTGGCATGGCCTTGAGCAATAAGTCTGGTTGGACCGCCTGCGGGTGAATGAGGTGCCACATGCGGGACACTCTGAGGTGTAATTATCGGCGTCAGATGGACCGGACAAGACTATTGAATCGACAGCGTCGAACATAGCGAGTTCCTTTCGGTGATGATGGAGGTTATTTGAGGGTGGGAGGTCGTGAACGTCGTCAGACGGACCTCTTCCCCTTAAGGTGCATGTGGAGGTGTGCCTGATGGTGTCCTGAGTAGCTCAGGGTCTTGATCAGTTGACCCTTCAAGGGCAGCATTCACATGAGGACTTTGTCCTTGGAGACCCAAGGAGATGATGGTGGCTGAACATGCTCTTTAAGATGACTTAAGGAATTTGGTCTTCTCTGCGTAAGCAGAATTGGGTCTCCACTGTTAGAGGCATTCTCAGGGTCATGCAGCGAAGCTGGTTCAACTGAGGGTTCACCGTTAATGGTGTTGTTTTTGTTCGCGAAGGCGAAGCCGTAGCACCTGAAGGTGTATACATTACATGTGCGGAGGGCGGATTAGCGGAGGTTGCGACAAAGTTCGAAAACCATAGTCCACACCCCTAGACAGACATGCACCTTCACACGTCCCCTTCCCAGCTACCCGAAGGCCACCGAGAAGGGTCCGCGAAAGAAGTCAACATCACGGGTGCCCTAGAGAAGCTGTCCCGTCTTCGCATAGCCTCAGCAACGGGCCATTCCTCAATGCCGCTCACTGGACCGCTCAAGGTCAGCGTTCTCTTAGTGCTAAGGTGTGGGTTTTTTGTGACAAGTGGTCTTACGCGGTGTTGTCCAGCCTCTCCAAGACCCGCTTGACCTGTGAGGCTTGCCACTTACCTCCCCGTGCCGTCTGCACCCCAGAGGTGTTTAGCGCCTCGGCGATCTCTCTCAAGGACGACCCTTGTGCCCGCAAAGGCTGCACCACCCCCGCGACCTTATCGGCTCTTGCCCTGGCATTGGCTTGAATGGCTTTGTTCCGTGCCTCCGTCTTTGGTCGGACGCCACCAAGTTTCACGCCTTTGGCCTTAGCCTCTGCAAGCGCAGCTTTGGTCCGTGCAGAGATGAATTCCCGTTCCTGCTCGGCAAGGGCTGCATAGATGTGAAGCTGGAACTTGTCCGCGTAGGGCATAGAGGCCACCCGCAGTTTCACCTTAGGGTCATCCATGAGGGTCGCGATAAAGGAGACCTTACGGCTCAGTCGGTCCAGTTTGGCCACCAGCAAATCTGCTCCGGTCTTCCTGACCATATCCAGCGCCTCAGAGAGCCTTGGCCTGTCATCTTGCTTACCGCTTAGGTGGTCTTCAAACTCCCCGATGATCTCGAACGGCTCCTCAGAGAAGTTCTCAAGGAACAGATTTATGTCCCTGTTCTGCGCCTCAAGGCCAAGCCCTGACTTGCCTTGTTCCTCAGTGCTGACGCGGAGGTAGATGACATAGCGTTTCATGAGAAAGGCCCCTCGCTGGTGTGTTCAAGAGGGGCCTATCATCAGTGTGTTGCAAATGTCAACGTTGGTTGTGAGTGTTACACTGCGGCTGCTTTCCGGTGGTTTGTGAAGATTACACTGACCCATGGCAGATCGAAGATGACCTCCCCAGGCCCCTCTCGGGTTACCTTGAAGGTGTGCCCTACTGTCTCGCGAAGGGCGAGTATGGAGAAGCGGCCAAGGCGGATGTCGAAGATAATCATGGGGTGTCCTTTCGTTGTCAGACGGGCTGGTGTGATGATGTAGGCACCATAGCGGTGTGTTCTTATAGCTGGGCGCAGAGAGAATATATGTCAAGCCATTGTTTTTGTTGCATTTATGAAGTGTTCTCGCGGGTGGATATAACAGATTGCAAGGGTACCCCCTATGGGGGTCTGCGCGGTCCTCTATATATATCTCTGGGTCTTAGATTTTTGTGTTGAAACTAAACGGAGGCTGCTACCGTCGGCTGGTAGTTGGATGACGCCATCAAGTTGCAAGGGAGACAAGAGAGAATGATCGACAAACTAAAGATGGCGGCGATGTTGCTTTTGCTCTTAGGAATTCCGTTGGCTCTTTCGTTTTTTGGGGAGGGCGGGCCAAACGGAGACCCATACGATTTTATACGCTGCTGTTGATGCCTCATGGTCATCTCGCAGGGCGCGCAAACGCTCCACCTTGCGGAGGTCGTCGAGGGTGGCTGCTCGTTTCTCCTGCTTGGGTTCTGGTTTGGGGGTGGGGTCGGTTATCTCCTCAATCGAGTTGGCCAGTTGAAATGTGTCGGCGGCGACACTTTTGATCTTTGCCACTTTCATATATCGGGTTCATGCTTGTGCTTCCCGAGTGCTAGGACTTCGCGGATACTGTCGCAGCGTTTGAAATCGGAAACGCATTTCCGTTTTGCCTCAGCAATTGTGATGTAGTTCCTCGCGGATGCTGCTGGCCTGATCAAAACGAACCCGCGTGTTCCTTTTCACATCGGCAACTTTCATGTAGCGGCGGGCGTGTTGAATAGTGAACGATAGGTTCTTGTCACACCAAGGTGTGAACTCCCCATGTGCCAACGTCTGTTTCACCTTGATCAGTTCTTCACCAATCTCCGCAGCGATCTCCTTGGCAGTGCGACCAAGGCGCTGAACTTCACGTTTCTCTGGCGTGGGTTCAGGCTTCGGCTGAGGCTTATACTCAAGAACATCGTTGATACTGTCCGCCCGCTGAAAAGTATCACGCATGCTACTTTTGATTTCAGCCACCTTGATGTAGCGGGCGCGGGTGTGTTTCGAGAACGATAGGTTCTTGTCACACCAAGGACCAAACTCCCCATGTGCCAGCTTCTGTTTCACCTTGATCAGTTCCTCACCGATCTCCGCTGCGATCTCCTTAGCGGTGCGCCCGAGGCGCTGGACTTCTCGGTGCTTGTAGTTGACCGACACGGCAATCCGCGAGAGCTTTTTAATTTCAGCCACCGCCATGTATTCAGCGGCACCGCGAGTGACATTTGGCTTCGGCCACTACAGGCCAGCCTCATGTGCCCATTTCGCAAACTCCTTCAACCTTGCCCGTGGACTGCCGTAAGTGTTCTCAGCAATGGCCTCCAGAGCATGACCGAGGAAACCCTGTCGCACCACCACAGGGGCACCTGCATCACGCAGCTTGTCCGAAACCATGTGTCTGAGGCCGTGGACGGTGTGCTTCTTGTCTGTGGTCTCAAGTCGAAGTGTTTTCATCAAGGCCGCTGATGCCGCATCGCTGCCCCGCTCGCGGGCATATCGCGGGAACAGGGGTTGGCCTTGGTGGGTACTATTCAGGGCCTCCTTCGCGGCCACCAGAGCATCACCCACGAGGGGCACCGAACGGGTGCTTGAATTGGTCTTGAGACCACGGACTGAGTTAGGGCGGACGAGTACATGGGGCGTCTCTCCGTCGAGGACCAGATCATCATGGGTCAGACCGGAAGCCTCACCAAGACGCATCCCCGTGCCTGAGAGTAACCTCCAGATCAGCGGCAACTCAGTGGTCTTCCCCCGGCTCAGGCGTTCACCGACAGCAACCACCACATCATCAGGGAGGGGCAGTTTCTTGTCCACCGAACGGGCATCGTCCTTGGGCCACGGGAGGGATGAGAAAGGGTTCGTTCCCACATCAAGGTCAACGTCGCATTCCTTGATACCGTGGTTGATGATCGCGGCAATGATGGTGCCTTCCCTCTTCATCGACCCGAGGGAGAGAGGATCACCATTGACCTTCTTCACCGTCAACATGTGTTCCATGAACTTGCGACCATGTTCCCTTCGCAAACCCCTCAACGGGAACTGATCAAGAGGCCCGAGGGTGGTACTGAGGCGACCTAGCGTCCGGTTCAATCGGACCATCGCGTTCTTGTCCTTGGTCAATCC
>CAZITF010000044.1:9594-16003 GCA_964542095.1 uncultured Rhodobacterales bacterium | reverse complement strand
AAATCCTTGAGTTCAGCAACGATAGTGTCGTAATCGTTCCAGGTCCGCGCAGCACGTCCGATCCCGCCATAGACGACCAGTTCGTGCGGGTTCTCGGCCACATCCGGGTGCAGGTTGTTCATCAGCATCCGCATCGGCGCTTCGGTCAGCCAGCTTTTGGCGGTGATCTCGGGGCCGGTCGGGGGGAAGACGTCGCGGAGATTGTGGCGCGGGTTGTTCATGTGGTCGTTCCTGAACTTGGGGCAAGGGCGGCGAGTGTCGCCAGAATGTGAGCGAGATAATGGCGCAGTTTTGCGGCCCTGGTCGGGTCATAGGCCCATGGGGCGGTCTCGGTGGTCAGATAGGTGGACTGAGCCAGTTCCAGCTGGATGGCATGCACGCCCTGGGTCGGGCGGCCATAGTGGCGCGTCGTCCAGCCGCCTTTGAACCGGCCGTTCAGGACGGAGGTGTAGCCTGGTGCGGTTTTGCAGATATCGTGAACAGCCTTTTCGATCTCGGGCGCGCAGGTCTTGCCCTGATCCGTTCCGATGTTGAAATCCGGCAGGGTGCCGTCGAAGAGGAAGGGAATACGAGAGCGTATGGAGTGGCAATCGAACAGGATCACGTGGCCGTGCAGATCGCGTACCCGTTTGATTTCGGCGCTGAGTGCAGCGTGATAGGGCGCGTGAAATTCGGCAAGCCGCTGTGCAATGTCGGCATCCGCCGGAAGTGTTGTCCAGATGCCCTGACCGTCGAAGTCGGTCAGGGGCACCAGCGTGGTCGTGTTCTGTCCGGGGTACAGGCTGACCCCCTGCGGGTCGCGGTTGGCGTCGATCACGTAGCGATGAAAGTTCGCACGGACTGTGGTGGCATCGCGCAGCAGGTCGGCATAGAGCCGGTCAATGTGCCAATCCGTATCAGCCAATTCCTGCCCGTTGGTGTTTAGATCAGCCGCAATATCTGGTGGAGCATACGTTCCCGCATGTGGCATGCCGAGGATAATAGCACTTGTCCCTTGGGTTACGTTCACCGGAGTCATATGGCGTCCCCTATGACAAAGGCCGGCAGGTCCACCGCATCGCACAGCGCCCGTGTGCCCACCATTCGCGCCGCGGCTTCGATGCTGGGCGCAAGATAGCGGTCTTCGGCAATCCGGGGCACTTCGCTGCGCAGCACGTCGATGACAGAACGCAAGGGCGCACTGGTTTGCAAGGGCGCGCGGAAGGCGATACCCTGTGCGCCGCAGATCGCCTCGACCCCGAGGATCACATTCAGGTTCGCGTTCATCCGTTCAAGCCGGCGGGCGGCGTGGGCGGCCATGCTGACGTGGTCTTCCTGATTGGCGGAGGTCGGCGTGCTGTCGGTGGTACAGGGGTTGGCCAGATGCTTGTTCTCGCTCATCAGGGCGGCGGTCGTGACTTCGGCGATCATCAGGCCAGAGTTCAGGCCGGGATCGGGTGTCAGGAACGGGGGCAGGTCAAAGGACAAGGTCGGGTCGACCATCAGTGCCACGCGGCGCTGGGCGATGGCACCGATCTCGGAAATTGCGATGGCGATCTGGTCTGCGGCAAAACCCACCGGTTCGGCGTGAAAGTTGCCGCCCGAGACGATCAGATCGTCATCGACCAGCACCAGCGGGTTGTCCGTGACCGCGTTTGCCTCGATTTCCAGCGTGCGTCCGGCAAAGTGCAACAGGTCCATGGTCGCGCCCGTCACTTGCGGCTGGCAGCGGATGCAATAGGGGTCCTGCACGCGTGTGTCGCCGTCGCGGTGACTGTCGCGGATTTCTGAACCTTCCATCAGGGCGCGCTGTGCGCGGGCGACTGCGATCTGTCCGGCATGGCCGCGCAGGGTGTGAATGGCATCCTCCAGCGGGGCGGTTGAGCCCATGATCGCGTCGGTGGACATCGCACAGGTCACAACCGCCGTGGCTGCGTTGGCCCATGCACCCCACAGCCCGACAAGCGCGCAAGCGGTCGAGAACTGGGTACCGTTGATCAGGGCAAGCCCTTCCTTTGGGCCCAGAACGATGGGTGTCAGGCCAGCCTGCGCCAGTGCATCCGCTGCGAGCAGTCGTTGACCGTCGAGGATCGCCTCGCCTTCGCCCATCATCACCGCCGCCATGTGCGCCAGCTGGGCCAGGTCGCCGGATGCGCCGACTGAGCCTTGCGAGGGGATGACAGGCGTGATGCCCTTGGCCAGCATGGCTTCGATCAGAGTGACGGTACCCATGGCGACCCCGGATGCGCCGCGCCCCAGCGACAGCAGCTTGAGCGCCAACATCAGCCGTGTTGTGGCCGCGTCGAGCGGTGTGCCCACGCCGCAGCAGTGGGACAGGATCAGGTTGCGTTGCAATTGTGTAACGTCGCCTGCCGCGATCTTGACGCTGGCGAGTTTGCCGAACCCGGTGTTGATCCCGTAGACGGCCTGATCACCGGCGGCAGCCCGCGCGACCGCATCGGCAGCGGCCTGAATGCCTGCATGCGCCGCCGGATCGAGCGTGACTGCGCCTTGTCCAGACCAGATGTCGCGTAATTGCGCGAGCGTCGCGGCACCGGGTGTGAGGATCACAACACACCTCCGTACATTCGCGTATGTAGGGGGTTGAACCCCATGCGATAGCAAAGCTCGGCCGGGTCAGCGACGTTCCAGACGCACAGGTCCGCTCGGGATCCGGGCACGACCCGGCCCCGATCCGGCAGGCCCAGCGCGGCAGCGGCGTGGGCCGTCATGCCGAGCAACGCCTCAAGCGGGGTCATGCCGAACAGCGTGCACCCCATGTTCATCGCAAGCAGGGGCGAGGTCAGCGGGGATGAACCGGGGTTACAATCCGTCGCCAGTGCCATCGGCACACCATGCGTGCGGAATGCCGCAATCGGAGGCACCTGCGTTTCGCGCAAAGTGTAGAACGCACCGGGCAGAAGCACCGCAACCGTCCCGGAACCGGCCAGAGCCTGTGCATCCGCATCTGTGGCATATTCCACGTGATCCGCGCTGAGCGCTCCGTAGCGGGCCGCAAGTCGAGTTCCGCCGATGTTGGACAGTTGTTCTGCGTGCAGCTTGACCGGCAGGCCAAGCGCGGTTGCCGCGTCGAACACCCGCGCGATCTGCGCGGTGTCAAAGGCGATGCCCTCGCAAAATCCGTCGACGGCGTCTACCAGTCCTTCACCATGGGCCGTGCGCAGGGTCGGGATGCAGACTGTGTCGATATAGGCATCCGCATTGCCTGAAAACTCCGGCGGCACCGTATGCGCACCAAGAAAGCTGGTGCGCACGTCGATGGGGCGCACTTCGGCGATCCGGCGGGCCACGCGCAGCATTTTCAACTCGGTCTCCAGATCGAGGCCATAGCCTGATTTGACTTCGATCAGGGTGACCCCTTCGGCGATCAGGGCATCCACCCGCGTCAGCGTATCGGCCAGCAGGGCATCCGCGGTGGCTGCGCGTGTTGCGCGCACGGTCGACACGATGCCGCCCCCGGCCTTGGCCACCTCGGCATAGCTGGCACCGTTCAGCCGTTGTTCGAACTCCGCCGCGCGGTTGCCGCCGAACACGACATGGGTGTGGCAGTCGATCAGCGCGGGCGTGACCAGCCGCCCGGCGAGGTCGTGGGCGGTGCCATCCGCAACACCTTCGGGCAGGTCCGACATCGGTCCGACCCAAGCAATGCTGTCGCCATCGACCACCACGGCACCATCCTCGATCACCCCGAAGGAATCGTTTGTGCGCAGTGTTGCGATTCTGGCGTTCGTCAAGAGCACGGGCACGACTCACTTGCGATAAAACTACGTTAATGCTTTTATGTACGCACATAATAGCCTGTCAAGCGAGGCGGCAATGCAAAGTATATGGGCCGAAACGGCGCTGTTGCCTGATGGCTGGGCGGAACAGGTACGCGTAGATGTGCAAGTGGATGGGCGCATCGCCGCAGTCGAAGCCGGCGCACCGCGGGCCGGGACGATTGCACCCTGCCTTTTGCCCGCCCCGGTCAATGTTCACAGCCACGCTTTTCAGCGGGCGATGGCGGGCCTGACGGAACGGCGCGGGCCGAAGCCGACCGACAGTTTCTGGACGTGGCGCCGGTTGATGTACCGCTTTCTCAACCGCCTGTCGCCTGACCATATCGAAGCGATCACGGCCCTTGTGCAGATGGAGATGTTGGAGGCGGGTTATGCCACCAATGTCGAATTCCACTATCTGCACCACCAGCCCGGTGGCGTTCCTTACAGTGACATCGCCGAGACGTCCGCCCGTGTCTGTGCTGCCGCCACGCAAACGGGGATCGGGCTGTGCCTGCTGCCGGTGCATTACGAATTCGCAGGCTGCGATGCGCGGGGACTGGGCGTCGGGCAGATCCGTTTTGGCAACAGTCTGGATCGGTTCAGCATGCTGCATGGAAAGGCGGCGGCCTGCGTCGCGCACCTGCCGGGCGATGCTTGCATCGGGGTCGCGCCGCATTCGTTGCGCGCGGTCGGGGCGCGGGATCTGAAGGCTTATGCGAACCTGTTTTCAACCGGACCCATCCACATGCATCTTGCCGAGCAGCGCGCAGAAGTCGAAGAGGTCGAGCAGCACTGGCATGCGCGCCCCGTCACCTGGGTGCTCGACAATCTCGATGTGTCCGACCGCTGGTGCCTGATCCATTGCACCCAGATGATACCCGAGGAAACCGTTCGCCTTGCACAATCAGGCGCGGTGGCCGGACTGTGCCCAATAACCGAAAGCAGTCTGGGCGACGGCATCTTTGACGCGGTGCGGTGGTGTGACGCTGGCGGTGCCTTTGCCATCGGGTCCGACAGCAACATCCGCATCGCCCTGAGCGAAGAGTTGCGCACGCTGGACTATTCCCAGCGCCTGCGCGACGGCACGCGCGCGGCCCTTGCGACGGTTGAAAAATCGACCGGGCGACGGTTATTCGATGGCTTGGTTCATGGCGGCGCGCAGGCGACCGGACGGTTGACAGGACGGATCGAGACCGGGCATTGGGCCGATATGATGAGCCTTGATACCCGTTCGGAACATCTGTGGGGCCGCACGCGGGATTCCCTGCTGGATGCATGGATTTTTGCCGGTGGTGATCGGTTGATCAAAGACGTGTGGGCCGCGGGTCGGCATGTGGTTCGGGACGGCGCGCACCGCGATCGCCCGAAGATCGTGGCCGCCTACAAGCGCACCATCGATGCCCTGAAGGATGCGCTATGAACACGCCCGTGTTTCGCGATTGGCAGAGTGTGCAGGGTGAAGTGTTGCGCCGAATACGCACCCGTATGTGGAAGCCGGGTGACCTGATCCCGAACGAGGCCGACCTGGCGCTGGAATTCGGTTGCGCCCGCTCGACCGTGAACCGTGCATTGCGCGCGGTGGCCGAGGCCGGACTGCTGGACCGCCGTCGCAAGGCGGGTACTCGGGTGACCGCGCAACCCGTCGCCAAGGCAACGCTGAGCATTGCCATCATTCGCCGCGAGGTTGAAGAACGCGGTCGCAAATACAGCTATCAACGCATCGCCCGCGAGGTGCGTGTGCCTCCGCTGGATGTGAGTGCCGCGATGCGCACCTCGGCGCACATGCCGTTGATGTATGTGCGCGCGCTGCACCTTGCAGACGATACGCCTTATGCGCTGGAAAGCCGCTGGATCAACACGGGCGTCGTTCCGGGTGCGCAGCACGAACCGTTTCAGGTCATCAGCGCCAACGAGTGGCTGCTGCAACATGCGCCTTATACCGACGGCGAAATATCATTCTCGGCAGTGGAGGCGCGCGAAGAGGACGCGCAGACGTTGGACTGTGCGACGGGCAGCGCGCTGTTTGCCGTTGACCGGCTGACATGGGATACGGGCCGGTCGATCACCAAGGTGCGCCTGTTGTTCGCGCCCGGCCACCAGATGCGGACCGCGTTTTAGGCAATCATCCCCGCATGGCCTTGCCGGAAGGATCATAGGGAGACGCGGCGACGACCTTGGCCGCGCGTTCCGCACCCACGATATGCACGCTCAACGATGCACCTTCGCTGCTGTGTTCGGTGTTCACCAGCGCCATGGCCAGCGATTTACCGGTCGTGTGCCCATAGCCACCCGAGGTCACAAATCCGACCTTTTCGCCATCTCTCCAGACTGGTTCATAGCCGGACGCATCCGCGCCGTCTGCGTCGATTTCGAGGGTCACCTGCCGTTGCGTCGGGCCGTTGCCTTCGCGTTCGGTCATCGCGGCGGCCTTGCCCACGAAATCCTTGTCCCAGTCGATCCAGCGATCCATGCCGGTCATGCCGGGCGTGTAGCCTTGGGTGAATTCCGCCGACCAGATGCCAAATGATTTTTCGAGGCGCAAAGACAGCAGCGCGTTGAACCCATATTCGATCATCCCCTCATCCGCTCCGGCGGCCAGAAGGGTTTTGCGCAGGGTGATATGATCGCCCATACGACAGTGTATCTCG
>CAZITF010000044.1:0-9555 GCA_964542095.1 uncultured Rhodobacterales bacterium | reverse complement strand
GCAGCGCAGCATGCCGATATCGAATTTCCCGCATCCCATGAACGGAAGATCGCCCACCGGTCCGTCCGTCAGTTTTTTGATCACGGCCCGCGAGTTTGGACCAGACAGGGAAAAGCCCGCCATTTCGTCACCGAGGTCGCGCACGGTGACTCCGTCCATCATGTGGGCCTCGAACCGGCGCATGTGCCAGCTGCGCAAATAATAGCTGCCCATGATCCACCAGGTGCCGTCGCCCCAGTTGAAGATGGTCAGGTCTCCCTTGAGCCGCCCGTCTTCGCCCAGCATCGGCGCGAGGCGGGCGCGGCCCGGTTTGGGCAATTTGGACGCCATGACGTGATCCAGCCACGCCACGGCATTTGGTCCCGAGACTTCGAACCGGGAAAATCCGGTAATGTCGAGCAGGCCGACCTTTTCGCGCACTGCCTTGCATTCGGCGGCCACAATATCAAAGGCATTGGACCGTTTCAGCGATGGCGTTTCCCTGAACCCTTCGGGTGCGAAGTAGAGAGGCACCTCGAGATCCCAGCTTTGACCCCAATGGCAACCTGCCGCGGTCATGTCGGAATAGGCGGGCGCGGTTTTCAGCGGCCTGCCTGCGGGCAGTTGTTCGTTCGGATAGGTCATCACGAAACGGCGGGAATAGAACTGTCCGGTGGTTTCCTTGATGTACTGCTTGTTCTCGGCCCAGACGCCATAGCGGGCCACGTCCATGCCATAGACATCCGCCTCGGGTTCGCCGTGGATCATCCATTCGGCCAGCGACTTGCCCACTCCACCCCCTTGCAGGAACCCGGCCATGACCGCACAGGCCGACCAGTAACCGCGCTTGCCCGGCACTGGCCCGACCAGAGGATTGCCATCCGGGCTGAAGGTAAAGGCACCGTTGACCCATGTTTTGACGCCAACGTCCTGCAAGGCCGGGTAGCGTTCAAAACCCATGATCAGCTCTTTTTCGATGCGGTCGGGGTCTTCCTGTTGCAGCTCGAACCCGTAGTCCCAGGGTGCGCCATCCATGTTCCAGTGCTGGTGGTCGATCTCGTAGATGCCCAGCAGTACGCCCTTCTGGTCCTGACGCAGATAGGTGAATCCTTCGAGGTCAACGGTCATGGGCACTTCGAAATCCAGGTCTTGCAGCGCCGGAATGGTGTCGGAAATCAGGTAGTGGTGATTGAGCGGCGAGACCGGCAGTTCGATGCCTGCCATGCGCCCGACCTGCTTGGCCCAGAGGCCTGCGGCGTTGACGACGTGTTCGCAGGTGATAGTGCCTTTTTCGGTGACGACCTGCCAGCCTTCGAGCGTCTGGTTCAGTTCCAGAACGCGGTTGTGTTCGATCACCGTGGCGCCATGTTTCTTGGCCGCACCCGCATAGGCATGCACGGTACCGGTGGTGTCGATATACCCCTCGCGATCCGCCCACATGCCGCCCAGCAGGCCCTCGCCCGACATGATCGGGTTGAGTTCCACCGCCTCTTCGACTGTGACCAGACGGCAATCCTCGATCCCGATGGATTGAAAGGTGCGATATGCCGATTGCAGCCATTCCCAGCGGTCGGGTGTGCCTGCCATGGTCAACCCGCCTGTCATGTGCAGGCCGATGTTCTGGCCGGATTCCTTTTCGATCTCGGACAACAGATCAATGGTATAGGCCTGTAATTGAGCAATATTCGGGTCGGCGTTCAGGGCATGAATGCCGCCTGCCGCGTGCCAGCTGGACCCTGCGGTCAGAACCGAACGTTCGATGAGGCACACATCGCTCCATCCCATCTTGGCCAGATGGTACAACACCGACGTGCCCACAACGCCGCCGCCAATCACGACAACCCGGTAATGTTTGTTCATGGCTGTCTCCTTGCTGCGCCGCTGCGGAAAGCGTCTTGCACCATGGCCTGCCTGTCCATTGGTTTCACGACATCAGGGTGACAGCCTGCGACTCCGCGCGCTGGACGAGTGACGGAAACGGAGTGGATTTTGAACACGGTCCCTTGATGGTTTGCGGCATTGCCGCCATCGTGGCGCGGACGATGTCGGACAGACCGGTACGTGACCCGAACAGCAAAGGCGACCAGCCATGGCAAAAGAAAAGACGATCATCACCTGCGCGGTCACCGGATCGATCCACACGCCGACCATGTCCGACCACCTGCCCCTTTCGCAGAATGACATCGCAGAACAGGCCATCGCGGCGGCAGAGGCGGGGGCGTCGATCCTGCATCTGCATACGCGCGATCCGCACGACTTTCGTCCCTCGGTCGATCCTGACCACTACGCGCCGATTCTGTCGCGGGTCAAGCAATCGACCAATGCGGTGCTGAACATCACCACGGGCGGTGCGCCGACCATGCGGATCTCGGAACGGATCGAGGCGGCGACGCGCTTCAGCCCCGAGATGTGCAGCCTGAACATGGGGTCGATGAACTTTGCCTTTCACGCGTTGGCCGACCGCTATGACGTCTGGAAATACGACTGGGAAAAAGACTATATTCAGGGGTCAGAGGCGAATATCTTTCGCAACACCTTTGCCGACATCCGGCAGGCCGCCGAAACGCTCGCGCCCCATGACGTCAAGTTCGAACATGAGTGTTACGACGTCGGTCACCTTTATAACCTGAAACACTGCATGAAGATCGGGTTGTTCAAGGCACCCGTGTTCATCCAGTTCATTTTCGGCATCCTTGGCGGGATCGGGCCGGAGGTGGATAACCTGATATTCATGAAGCGCACGGCGGACCGTCTGTTTGGAGACGACTATCGATGGTCTGTGCTGGGGGCGGGGGGCGCGCAGATGCCACTGGCCACGACCGCCAGCCAGATGGGCGGCAACGTGCGCGTGGGAATGGAGGACAGCCTGTTCATCAACCGTGGAGAGCTTGCCACCTCCAACGCCCAGCAGGTCGCCAAGATCCGCCGCATCGTCGAGGATCTGGGCAACGAGGTCGCCAGCCCCGACGAGGCGCGCGAGATGTTGGCGCTCAAGGGTGGGGATCGGGTGGCTTTCTAGGGTTGCCTGTCGAATTGCGGTGCGCAGGTTGCGTCGTGCAGCATCCGCACGAGGTGATAAATGCCAAAGACCGGCAACCCGGTTTCTGCCTGCACTGCCTGGGCACAGGGTTGCAGGTTGGTGCATTCGAAAACCAGCGCACCGAGGTCAGGCACGTCCCGTTGCAATGCGGCGCAAGTATCGACTGTTCCGCGCGATACGGCGTTGACATCCAGCGTCTGTGCCCCGCCCAGGATGGGCGAATGAAAGGCCTCGACATCTTCCATCCCGCGCACATGCACCGGCCAATCCGGCGCAATCCCGCAGGCCGCCAGATGACGGCTTGAAAGGTGCCCGGAATGGGCCGTGATCACGCCCAGGGGCCGCCCCCCGACCATCTGTCGCGCCAGCGGCACCAGTGACAGGCTGGACGCGACGAAGGGCACGGACAGGGCGGCGGCCATTTCGTGCTGTACCACGCTGAGGAACCCGCAAGAGGTGGTTATGGCCCGTACGCCAGTTGCCTCAAGCACGCGGCCTGCGTCGATGAAGGCGGGCAGCAGGGCCCGCGCCCGGTCCGCGCCCGTCACCACGTTGTCGGTGGTCGCCCCTTGCACGACCTGGAACTGTACTGGAAACGGATAGGTTCGCGGATTGCCCACATCGCCATGGATGCGAGGAAACCCGGTGTCGAGCATCAGGATGCCGATCGCGGGCGTCGCCACCGCTATTTGCTCAGCACGTCTGGCAGCCACAGGGCGAGGCCCGGAAAGATCACCAGCACCACGATGAAAATACACATGACGATGAACATCGGGAAGGACGCCTTGGCGATGAAGCCCATGTCCTTGCCCGTCATGCCTTGCAGCACGAACAGGTTGAAACCGATGGGCGGTGTGATCTGCGCCATCTCGACCACGATCATCAGGTAAACACCGAACCACAGCATGTCGAACCCGGCGGCCCGCACCATTGGTTCGATCACCGCCATGGTCAGCACGATTGAGGACAGCCCATCGAGGAAACAGCCAAGGATGATGTAGAATACCGTAAGGATCAGGATCAGCATCACGGGCGAGGGATCCCAGGCTGCGATGCCCGTGGCCAGCGCCTTGGGGATGCCGGTAAAGCCCATGGCCAGCGACAGGAACCCCGCGCCCATCAGGATCAACATGATCATGGCCGTGGTGCGTACCGAGCCCATGATGCTGTCCTGAACATTGCTCCACGTCAGGCCGCCCTGAAAGGCGGACAGGATAAACGCGCCCAGGACGCCCAATGCCGCCGCCTCTGTCGCGGTCGCAACGCCCGAATAGATCGAACCGATCACCGCCCCGATCAGGCACAGAACCGGGAGCAGGTCTGCGAGGCGACGCCAGAGCTTTGACGCCTCTATCGTCAGGTCGGGTTTGAAGGTCGCGCGGTTCACGATCGACCAGCCAGCGACATAGACCATAAAGAACACGGCAAGGCACAGTCCGGGGATCATCGCGGCCATGAACAGCTTGGTGATGCTTTCGTTGACCGTCACGCCGTAGATGATCATGGAAATCGACGGCGGGATCAGCAGGCCCAGCGTGCCCGCACCCGACAATGTGCCGATGATCATGCCTTCGGGGTAATTGCGCGCGCGCAATTCAGGGATCGACATCTTGCCCACCGTTGCGACCGTTGCCGCAGAAGATCCCGATATGGCGGCAAAGACGGCAGAGGCCCCGATATTGACGTGCAACAGCCCGCCCGGCAGTCCCTTTAGAAAAGGGGCGAGGCCGCGAAACAGGGTCTCGGACAATCGGGTGCGAAACAGGATCTCGCCCATCCAGATGAACAACGGCAAGGCCGTCAGTGTCCACGAGGATTGCTCGCCCCAGATGGTAACGGCCATGGAATCCCCGATGGGCGCGTTGGTGAACAGGGCCATGCCGAGAATGGCCGTGGCCAGCAGGGCCGCCCCGACCCAGACGCCAAGGCCCAACAAAATGAACAGGGTCGACAGAAAGACGATGATGGACAGCGTTTCGGTCATACTTCACCCGGTCCCGTCGCGTGCTCGGGATTGACCGCGTCGTAATCAAAGATTGCCTGTATCAGCGTGTGCACGACAGCGACCGCCAGCAGCCAGGCGCCGGCGGCCACAGGGGCCTGCGGGATCCACATCAGGATCGCATCCGCCCCCTGACTGCGTTCACCGAAGTCATAGCTGTCATAGGCCAGCCGGGTCATGTACCAGGCGATAAAGACCGCGATGCCCGACATGAAGGCGAGGCTGAACACCTCGACTCCGCGCCTGATCGGCGAACTTAATCGCTGCACCAGCAATTGCACCCGGATGTGCCCGTGCGAACGAAAGGTATAGGCCAGCGCCATGAAGGTGCTGGTGGCCATGACATAACCCGCCACATCCGCCGCTCCCCCGGCGTAGAGGCTCAGCAGGCGTGCCGCGATGCTGTAGAGGATCAGGCAGCACAACAGGATCAGCAGCAGCCCCGCCAGAAACCCGGCAATGCGATAGACAACGTCCAGCGCGTTCGAAAGTGCCCGCATGATCCTGCCCTCCACCCCTGAATGTCGCGCGGCAAACCAGGATGGCCCGCCGCGCGTCGGTCTTACTTGGCCGCTTCGAAGGCTGCGAGCGCTGCTGCGCCCTTTTCACCGGCGCGTTCGAGCCACGCGGCGCGCAGCTCGGTGCCGACCTTTTCGAATGCGGCCTGCATCTCGGGGTTCAGGGTGCCCACGGTCATGCCGTTGGCGGTGAACTGCTCGACATACCAACTGTCGAGTTCCTCGGCCTTGGCCCAGCAGGTGTCTTCGGCGGTGGCGGCGGCGGTTTCGATCACGCCTTTGGTCGCGTCATCCAGCCCGGCCCAGGTCGAGGCGTTGACGATCACCATGTTGCGCGGCAACCAGGCCTTGACGTCGTAATAGAAGTTCACGTGTTCCCAAAGCTTGCGGTCATAGCCAGTGGCCCCCGACGAGATCATCGATTGCGCAACACCCGTGGCAAAGGCCTGCGCCAGTTCGGCGGCTTCGATGGTGGTGGGCACCATGCCCAGACCATCGGCGAACTTGGATGTTGTGGCGTTGTAGGCGCGGAATTTCATGCCTGCGATGTCGTCGAGCGTGTTGGCCTCGGACACGGAATAAAAACCCTGCGGCGGCCATGGGCAGGAATAGAGAAGGTGCACACGCGATTCTTCCAGCGTTTCCTCGAGCATGGGTTTGGTCGCCTCATAGAGAGTGCGCGCATCGGCAAAGCTGGTGGCGAGGAACGGCACAGAATCCAGTTCATAGATCGCATCGTCGTTGCCGAGGGCGGAAATCAGGCGTTCGCCGATGGGCGTCAGACCGCGCCGCACTGCGTTGAAGATTTCTCCGCCAGCAAACAGCGAGCCCGAAGGGTGCGTAACGATTTCGATGTCGGACTTGGCCGTGACCTCGGCCGCAAAGGCCGCCGCGATTTCCGAGTGATAGTTGGTCGCGGAATAGGCCAGCGCCATATCCCATTTTTGAGCTTGTGCGGCCCCTGCCATCAGCAGTGCGGCCGCCCCTGTCAGGACAAATTTCTTGATGATCATGTCAGTCTCCCGGTTGGTTTCTTGGTTGGTCGGTCTGGATGTCAGCGGACGAAGCGCGCCGGCGAAAACGGTTCTGCCGGTATGTCCGGCGATGTGCCCTCCATGATGTCGGCCAGCAGGCGCGCCGTTCCCGGCCCGGTGTTGAAACCGACATGTTGATGCCCGAAGGCAAGATACAGCCCGGCGCGCCCCGGCGCCTGGCCAATGACCGGACGGCTGTCCGCAAAGGTCGGGCGGCGCCCCAGCCATGGGGTTTTGTCCCGCCGCTCGCCCAGATCAATCGCCTGACGCGCGGATGCTTCCGCAAGGTCAAGTTGTGCGTGATTTGGCGGCGCATCGCAATCGGTGAGTTCGACGCCAGTGGTCATGCGCAGCCCATCCTCCATCGGAGACAGCACGTAGCCGCCTGCATTATCGTAGATCGGGCGCGTCAGGGGCAGGTTTCCATCCGTATCGGCACCCGTGTAATGCATGTGATACCCACGCTCATAGGCCATTGGCACGCGCATCCCGGCCCGTTCGAGGAAAGTGCGCGACCACGGTCCGAGGGCGACAACGACGCGGTCGGTTTGAAACGGCCCCTTTTCGGTGTTCACCAGCCAGCGACCGTCAAGCGGTGTCAGCGAGGCGACCGACGCCTGTTCGATTCGCCCGCCGCGAACTGTGAACACCTTGGCATAGGCCTCGACCACGCGGCCCGGTGCATCGACCGACATCGCGTCCTTGATCCACAATGCCTGCTCAAAGATCGGGTTCAGCCGCGGCTCCATGTCGCGCAATCCGCTTTTGTCCAGGACCTCGGTGGCAACTTCGAACCTGTCGAGCATCTCGCGCCCGAACGTACCCCCCTCAAAATGAGCGCGCGTTCGATAGAGATAAATCCACCCTGTCTCGCGCAGCCGATCCAGCGCACCGGCCTCGGCCAGCAGGCGTTTGTGTATCGGGTATGAGAGGTTGATCAGGCCATCCATCGCCTGAGCGGTTTCGAGGAACCGCGCCATGCGCGCATGGCCGAGAAAGCCGCAAGCCCAACCCGCGTTGCGCAACATGAACGGCAGGGAATAACGCAGCCCGGCAGACCGGTTGCCCAACAGTTTGGGCAGCGACGACCACAGGCCGGGATTGTTCAGCGGCATCAGGGACGAACGCGCGATAACACCCGCATTGCCATAGGATGTTTCCTGCCCCGGCGCGCGACGGTCAATCAGCGTCACCTGCGCGCCGCGCGCCTGCAGTTCGAGCGCGATGCAAACGCCGACCATGCCTGCGCCCAGCACAGTGACGGTCATATCTGTCAGCGTCGTCTGCATGGGGTGACGATAGGCGGACATCGCTGACCTTGCCAGCGCCGGTCAGTTGCGCGGATGGGTGGGGATGCGATTGACGCCGATCTGGGCCATGGCGATGCTCATTTCATCGCTCAGCACATCCCACAGCCGCGTCAGCCCCGGTTCGCCCGCCGCCGCGATGGCAAATTGCAGGATGCGTCCGAAAAACGCGAAATCCGCGCCGGCGATCAGTGCCTTCAGTGCATCCTCGCCCGAGCGCAGGCCGCTGTCGTAAAACAGTGGGAAACTGTCCCCGACGGCGGCCCGGATCAGCGGCAGCATCTCGATGGGGGCGGGTGCGCTTTCCAACTGGCGCGCGCCGTGGCTTGAGACCTGAATGGCGTCCACGCCCGCATCGCGCAAATGTACCGCGTCTTCGGCATCGAGCACACCTTTGATTACCAGATTGCCGGGCCACGCATCGCGCAGACGCGCCAGAGTGTCCCAGTCGGCCTTGGCGCGGCTTTCGGTGCGGTCGAATTCATAGCCGGGCATCTGGAAATTCGCCATGTCCGGCTTGCCCGCCGCGAGCGAGGTCAGCGACCAGCGCGGGTGCAGGGCAAAGTCGATGAACTGGCGCGGCCCGATCTTGAACGGCATCTTGAATCCGTGGCGCAATTCGCGCGGGCGTCGTCCGACCTCGGGCACGTCCACGGTCAGCACCAGAGTCTTGTAGCCCGCCGCCTTGGCCCGTTCGACCAGCTTGAAAGTGCCTGCACCATCGCCACTGAAATAGAGTTGAAACCAGGCATGGCCTTCTGCCACTTCGATGATCTTTTCCATCGAGGTCGAGGCGACGGTAGAGACTCCGTGCGGTATCTTGTGACGCGCGGCAAGGCGGGCCAGCATCAGGTCTGCGCCGGGACCAGACAGATTGCACATGCCCATGGGGGCAATGCCGAAGGGGCGGCCGGTCTCTTGTCCGAACAGGCGGGTGCCAAGCGAGCGATTGCTGACATTGCGCAGGATTCGGGGCCGCAGCGTCAGCGCATTCATCGCCGCGCGATTGCGATCCGCGCCGGTTTCCGCCCCCGCCGACCCGTCGATATAGTCGAAAATCATCCATGGCAGACGCCGGCGGGCCAGCCGCCGTGCGTCCTCAGCCGAATGGATGCGCGATGCCCGCATCGTCTAGCTGGCCACCGCCTGCATAAAGCGGTGCTTGATCACAGCCGGATCCATCGTGATGACGGGCAGTTTGATGTTGCCGCTGTCACATTTGGACACGATCACGGTCATCTTCTTGCTGTCGATGGCCGCTTGCAGCGCCTTGCCGGTGTCGACGTCCTGACAGGTCACGACGTTTTCGCAACCACAGGCCGCCGCGACGGCCTCAAGCTTGGTCTTCTTGCCCGCATAGGTCGGCTGGTCGCCTGTCGAGCCATAGGAGCCGTTGTCGATGATCAGCAGGATGAAGTTGTCGGCCACGTTGTTGGCAATGGTCGGTAGCGTGCCGAGGTTGGTCAGCACAGACCCGTCGCCGTCGATGGAAATGACCGTCTTGTCCTGGGCCAGCGCGAGGCCCAGGCCGATGGAAGACGACAGGCCCATGGTGCCAAGCATGTAGAAGTTGCGTTCGTTGTCGTCGATCATATGCAGTTCCTGGCTGGGCAGGCCGATGTTGCAGACGACAAGGCGCGGGTTCAGGATGTGCGCGACCTCGAGCAGGATGTCG
>CAZITF010000043.1:0-16302 GCA_964542095.1 uncultured Rhodobacterales bacterium | reverse complement strand
ATCCATGCTGGAAGAGGCGATTGCCAAGATCAAGTCCGGCCAGATGGAGGGGCTGCTGGAGGATGATGGACAATGGGCACCGCAGATCAACCTCGGCGTTCCGGTTCTGATCCCAGAGCCTTACGTGCCGGACCTGGACGTGCGGCTGGGATTGTACCGCCGTCTCAGCGGCTTGACGACCAAAGTTGAACTGGAAGGATTTGCCGCCGAACTGATTGACCGGTTTGGTCCGCTGCCCAAGGAAGTGAACACGCTGATGCTGGTCGTGCGCATCAAGGCGATGTGCAAGCGGGCCGGGATCGCCAAGCTGGATGGCGGGCCAAAAGGGGCGACCGTGCAATTCCACAACGACAAGTTCGCCTCGCCCGAGGGGCTGGTGGCCTTCATCCATGACCAGCGTGGATTGGCCAAGGTGAAGGACAACAAGATCGTCGTGCGCCGGGACTGGAAAAAAGACAGCGACAAGATCAAGGGGGCCTTTGCCATCGCCCGCGATCTGGCCGAAAAGGTGATCGCTGTTGAAAAAAAGAAAAAGGCGCGCGCCTGAGGGGCAGGGCAGAGACCGCCGTGGTGCCTTGGAAAAACCCGTTTACCCGAGGCCCTCGGCCCTTTCTGCGCGGCGCATGAGCTGCATCAGCACGGATCCGACCACGCTGGCCAGCATCACCGTGACAACCAGCGCCAGCGGCGTGCCGTCAAACAAAAGGCCGACGGGCGAGGCGAGCGCACCACCCACCACCGTCGAAACCGCCCCGATCACCGAAGCCGCCATGCCCGCGATATGGCCCATCGGCTCCATCGCGATGGCGTTCAGATTGGCCACCGTCAGCCCGCCCTGAAACATCACGCCCCAAAGCCAGAACAGGAAAAAATAAAATCCGTAGGGCAGGTCCGCCAGGATCCACAGCACAAAAACCACCGAAACGGTCACTTGTGCCGCCAGTGCCCAGGTCACCAGACGCCGCATACCGAAACGCCCCACGATGGCGGCATTCAGCAGGCTCGACACGCCCGAGGACATCGCAACCGCGCCGAACCACAGCGGAAAGCTCGCTTCACGGTCGAAGGTGACGTCGAATATCGGCTGCACCATGGTCAGAACCGAAAACAGCGTCATCAGCATCAGTGTCTGCACAAAGATCGACAGCCGCACGGTCGGATGCGCAAACATCTGCCCGACCGCCTCGACCATCAGGTGTCGGCGCAGCGGGCGGCGGGCCTCGGGGGGGAGCGTTTCGGAAATTCGCAGGGAAAACCAGGCAAACAGCACCACGCCAAAGATGAGAAAGGCCGCAAAGATCGCACGCCAGCCGAACGCATCCGCGATCAGCGCGCCGATCAGCGGTGCGATACCGGGCACCAGCAGGAACACCACCAGTGTCAGAGACATGATGCTTGCCATGGCGCGCCCCGAATAAAGGTCGCGGATGATGGCGGCGGACACGACACGGGGCCCCGCCGCGCCCAGACCCTGCAAAACCCGGGCCGCCAGCATCAATTCAAGGGTCGGCGCCATCCAACTGAGCACCGCCCCGAGCGCGTAGACGGCAAGGCCCGCATAGACCACAGGCTTGCGCCCGTAGGCGTCCGACAAAGGGCCGGTAAAGAAGGTGCCCGCCCCCATGCCGATCACGAAAAACGTCATGACCAGCGCCGCCTGCGCCACGCCATATGGGGCGATGTCGGCAGAGATGTCGGGCAGGGCGGGCATCATCGCGTCGATGGAAAAGGCAATGGTGGCAAACATCATTGCCATGAGGGCAATGAACTCGACTTTGCCCAGATGCTTGCCTTGTGGGGTGGTCACGGCGCATCCGCTCCGGAATCGTTTCGACGCTAATGCGCGTCACACTGCCGTGCGGGCACCCGGAGCGCAACGACTAATGGTTGCATCTATGTCTAATTTAGCAATTTGTGGTTGTTTTGCTGTGAGTCAGGCAGCCCCGGCGCGCAGTTCGTCGATGACCTTTGCCCAAAGTTCGGGCGGCTGGGCGCCGGGCACGGCATGTTTGCCTGCCACGATGAACGTGGGCACCGAATTGATTCCCATTTGTCGGCTGTGCGCGTCGCGCGCGGCAATGTCGTCACGATCCGCATCCGACGCCAGCAACCGCGTGACGACGGCAGCATCCATTTCGATGCTGTCGGCGATGTCGGCCAGCACTTCATGATCGCCTATGTCGCGGGCTTCGACGAAATACGCCTTGAACAGGGCGGAGACGGCGGCGGTCTGCTTGCCCTCGATCCCGGCCCAGTGGATCAGGCGGTGGGCATCCAGCGTGTTGGGCGTGCGCTTCATCCCTTCGAAGTCGATCTTGAGGCCCGCCTTTTCCGCGCTGTCGACCACTGGTGCATAGGCCCGCACCGCCCCGTCCTTGCCGCCGAACTTGCCTTCGAGATAGGCGCGCCGGTCCATGCCTTCGGAAGGCATGCCGGGGTTCAGCTGAAACGGGTGCCATTCGATCACGAACGGGTGGTCGGGTTGGGCGGCGAGGGCGCGGTCGAGATGCGCCTTGCCGATATAGCACCACGGGCAGATCGGATCCGACATGATGTCAAGCTTGATGGGGCCGGGTGTCTCTTGGGTCATGTCAGTGGGCTTTCGTGTTTTCGGGCCAGAACAGATGCAGGCGACGGCGCAGGATCTTGCCGTTGGCGCCGGTTGGCATCTGTGGCAGGCGGATATAGGCGCGCGGTTGCTTGTACTTGGCAAGGTTCGCTTCGACATAGGTGCGCAAGGCGGCCTCGTCCAGTGCTTTGGCGCTGGTGTAAAAGGCGACGATCACGCGCGCGCCGGGCTTGACCTCGACTTCGGCGACCCCTGCCGTGATCACGCCGGGGGCGGCCAATATAACGGATTCGACCTCGATCGGAGAGACCCGATACCCCCCCGCGTTCATCATATCGTCGTTGCGTCCAAGATAGCGGATCTGCCCGTCCGCCTGCATCGCCCCGAGGTCTCCGGTCATGAACCAGTCGCCGTTGAACCGCGCTTCGGTCTCTTCGGGGTGGCTGAGATAGCCGAGCATCAGGCCCGGATCGTCGCGGTGGATGGCGATCACGCCGGGGGTGCCCCGCGCCACGGGGCCGTCGTTGCCGACAATGGCAACGCGCCGCCCCGGTTGTGCGCGCCCCAGGGCTGCGGGATCGCAGGGCGCATCCGGGCTGGCAGAGATAAAGGTCGAACATTCCGACAGCCCGTAGGCCTCGTGGATCGGCGTGCCTGTGGCGTGTCTCCAGGCGGATAGCGTGGCGGATGGCAGCTTTTCCCCGGCGCTCAAGCCGTGGCGCAGATCGGGCAGGTCGGGCAGAGTGGCCCGGTTGAGCATCTGGCGGTAGACGCCCGGTGCGGCGGCAAAGATCGTCGCCTTGTGCCGGGCCATCAGTGCGCCCAGATCGGCCGCCTGCGTGCCGTCTGCCGGAATCAGGGCGGTGGCGCCCACCGTCCACGGGTCCATCAGGCCGGTGCCCAGCGTATAGGTCCAGTTGAACGCGCCCGCATGCATCAGAACGTCGGTCGCGCCCAGCCCGTACCAGCCCTGATGCATCATCTGGCGCGCCCAGATGGCACGGTGGGCATGGGCCACGGCGCGCGGCGCACCTGACGTGCCGGACGTATAGACCACGTAGCCCAGCCGGTCGGGATCGCCCATGTCGAACGGGGCCGGGGGCAGGGCGCGCATGGCGCGCAAGGTGGCAAGCCCGATTTCGGGCGCGCCGGGGGCCGAGGCGACGCCCGGATCGCGCAGGATCACGCGGGGGCGCATCTCGGCAACGATGTGGGCGACTTCGGTAGTGGTGAGGGCGGCAGAAGTCGGGATCGGCACCAGCCCGACGGCCAGTGCCCCCAGATAAGCGATGGGAAAGTCGATCGTATTGCCCAGACGCAGCAGGATCTTGTCTCCCGGCGCACACCCCGCCTGCAGGAACCCCGCACCGGTGCCGCGCACCGCCGCCAGCAGGGCGGCATAACTCATCCGCTCGACATGCCTGTCCGAGACCACCGACACTGCGATCTTGTCCGCCAACGCTTCGGCGCGGCCCAGCACATGCGCCGCCATGTTGAACGGGCCGGGGCAGGGGGGGAACGGCGTGGTGTCGTCGACGCTGAGCATGCGCAAGCGCTACGGCGAACCGGTCGGCGTTGCAAGCGCTACAGCCCCGCAATATAGAGAATGCATGACCGGAAAAGACCCCAAATCCCTGATCGAAATCGCCCGCGCCACGGGTGGAGAGGAGATGCCCGAACCGCTGGATCTGGGCGCGCGGGTGCGTGAATTGCGCAAGGCCCGCGACTGGACGCTGGAACAGGCGGCCGGGCAGGCGGGGCTGGCCCGCTCGACCCTGTCCAAGATCGAGAACGGGCAGATGTCGCCCACATACGAGGCACTGAAAAAGCTGGCCGTGGGGCTGGAAATCTCGGTCCCGCAACTGTTCACGCCGCCCGAAAAGGGCCAGATCAACGGGCGTATGGTGCTGACCCGGTCAGGCGAGGGCAATGCGCAGGCGACGGTGACCTACGAGCATGAATTGCTGGCAGAAACATTGACCAAAAAGCAGATGCTGCCCTATCGCGCCCGTGTGCGCGCGCGCAACATGGACGAATTCGACGGCTGGGTGCGCCATGACGGAGAGGAATTCCTGTACGTGCTGACCGGGGTAATCCGCCTTTTCACCGAGTTCTACGAACCGGTCGAGATGCGGCGCGGCGACAGCGCCTATTACGACGCGACCATGGGCCACAACGTCGTGTCCGTCAGCGACGAAGACGCGCTGATCCTGTGGGTGACGTCGCTGGTCTGAGCCGCTCAGGCCGTATGCAGCGCCTTGGCGCTGTGTTGCCGGTTCAGATAGGCCTCAAAAGCGTCTTGCGCCTCTTTCAGGGACATATCATGGGTTGCGGCCAGGTAGCTTTCGAACCGGTCCTGATCCGCTTTCAGAAACGGCATCGCGCTCGGTTCGAGCCCGGGAAACTCTTTGCTCAACGCCCGGTAACTTTCGGCCCAGTTCCGGGTCAGGTCATTCCAGTTCATGTAAACCCCCGCCAGGTTCAGACGTGTCTTTCCCTGGAAAGCACAAAAAAAACGCAGCCAGTTCCTGCGCACGTCGGACATCCACCCCGCGCAGACAGTATTGCAAACTGCGCAGGGTTCAACCTTTAACGCGCGAAAAATCTTGCAAACAACCTGTGCGCGAAGGCGGCAGCGACCAGTTGGGCGAGGATGAACGCGGGGATATGGCCGGGATAAATGCCTGCAAACGTGTCGGAAAATCCGCGCGCGATGGTGACGGCCGGGTTTGCAAAGCTGGTCGAGGCGGTGAACCAGTAGGCCCCTGTGATGTAGAGCGCAACAAGGCTCGGCACCGCCTCGGAGCGTGACTTGAGCCCGCCGAAGATCACGAACAGCAGGCCCAGAGTGGCCAGCACCTCGCTGAACCACTGTGCCGGGCCGGTGCGATGCAGCGTTTCGGATACCTGTAGAATGGGCAGATCGAACATCGCGTGGGTGGCCCAGACTCCGATCACCCCCCCGGCGACCTGGGCCGCCACATAGGCCAGTGCCGTGCGCCCGCCGATGTGCCCGCCGAGATAGAACATGAGCGTGACGGCCGGGTTGAAATGCGCGCCCGAGACCGGCCCCAGCACCGTGATGATGACATAAAGCATGCACCCCGTTGCAATCGCGTTTGCCAGCAGCACGATGGCATCGTTCCCGTCCGCCAGCGCAGCCCCCATGATGCCCGAGCCGATCACGCTGATCAGCAGCATGGCCGTTCCGACGCATTCGGCGATCAATCTGTCGCGCACGCGGGCTACTCTTCGTACCACCAGAATTGCGGCATCCAGTCCGGCCCGTCGCCGTAGATCGGGATCACCTCGGGGAATTTCATCTCTTTGACATGGGCGATGCGGTCGGTGGTGAATTGCCAGAACGGCACCACATAGCGCCCCGCGATCAGCAGCCGGTCAAGGGCGCGGGTGGCAGACAGGCTTTCCTCGGCGGTGCGGGCCGTCAGCATGGCCGAGATCATCGCGTCGATGGCCGGATCCCTGGCCCCCATCAGGTTGGGCGCACCTTCCTGATCGGCGGCTTCGGATCCCCAGTAGAAATACTGCTCGTTCCCCGGACTCAGCGACATGGCGCGGCGGTGATACGTCATGTCGAAATCGAACGCCGCGGTGCGGGCGGTGAATTGCGCGCCGTCCACAAGGTCGGTTTTGACGTCGATGCCCATCTGGGTCAGCGCCTGGGTGTAGAGGTCCGCGATGGCGCGGTCTTCTGAGCGCTGCTGATCGAGCAGGATGGTAAAGGACATGGCCTGCCCATCGGCGTTGCGCAATTTGCCGTCTTGCGTGGTCCACCCGGCCTCTTTCATCAGATCAAGCGCACGGCGCAAGCCCTTGCGATCACGGGCCGACCCGTCGCTTTGGGGCAAGGCGTAGCCTTCCATCACGCCGGGCAGCAACCGCCCGTTGAACGGTGCCAGCAAGGTGGCGACCTCGCCCTTTGCGGGGCCCGGATCCATCGCCAGCGGCGAGTTCGAGAAATAGGAGGTGATGCGCGGCTGTGCCCCGCCGGTCAGCGTGTCGTTGATATACTCGAAGTTGAAGGCCGTGATCAGCGCCTCGCGCACACGCCAGTCATCAAAGGGCGCGCGTCGGGTGTTCATCACGAATCCGGTGATGCCGGACGGTTTCTGATGCTTGATTTCGGATTTCACGACCTCGCCGGACTGGGCGCGCGGAAAGTCGTAGTCGCTCGCCCAGGCCTCGGCGTTGAATTCTCGGATGGCTGATACGTCACCCGCCTTGAAAGCTTCGAACACCACATCGCCATCACCATAAAAGTCTATGGTGATCTGATCGAAGTTGAAGGTGCCGCGCATGAACGGCAGGTCGCGGCCCCAATAGTCGGGATTGCGCGTCAGGATGACATTGCGCGCCGCCTCGTAGTCGCTGACGACATAGGGCCCGCTGCCGATGGGGACGTCGTTCAGGCCAGCATCGGCAAAGGACTTTCCTTCCCATTGCGCCTTTTGCAAAATCGGGCGCATGCCCGCCAGCAACGCCAGTTCGCGGTTGTCGGTGTTGAAGGTGAATTTCACGCTGCGCGGCCCGGTCTGTTCCAGCGTCTCGATCTGCCCCCAGAGGCTGCGGTAGCGGCCATGCCCCTGGGTGCCCAGTATCTCGTAGCACCAGATCACATCCTCGACCGTCACCGGACTGCCATCGGAGAATCGCGCCTCCGGGCGCAGAGTGAATTCGACCCAGGAGCGGTCATCAGGCACTTCAATCGATTCGGCCAGCAGGCCATAAAGCGCAAAAGGCTCGTTCCGGTTGCGTCCCATCAGGCTTTCATGGGTCAGAAACCGCAATTGCCAGGGCACATTCCCCTTCTGGATGTAGGGATTGAGCGAATCAAAGCTGCCGGTGTTGGCCAGCGTGATGGCACCGCCCTTGGGGGCATCGGGATTTGCGTGTGGAAGTGACACAAAATCCGGTGGTAGGGCCGGTTCCCCATACATAGCTATGCCATGACGTGGCTCTGCTTGTGTCTGTACCGGCCCTGACACAAAGGTTAACAGAATCGCGCCGAACGCGACCAATCGTGCCCCTGAAATTTGGAAATAATCCCGCCCCATATTGTCAACAATCCTCAATCGCCCTTGTTTTGTTAACAATAGCGGGCGTCGGACCTTTACGCATTATCAAACTTTTAGCTTGGACTCTTTGAGCACAATTGCGTATAACAAGGGCACTGCTCGATAGGTTTCTTGCCTGTATGAAACCTGCCTCAATAACTTAACGCCAGCTTCGTGCTGGCGTTTTTTTTTGGTGCCGTCTGACACGAACCAGCGTCAAGACACTCGGAATATGCGCAACGAGAGACACATGGGGGATCAGGGTCAAGATACCCTCACCCGGCGCGTATATTCCGGCGTCCCGGTATGGGTTTTCAGCTAAAATCGTATTCAATTGCGCCTGATCCAACCGGCGCAGCCAGGTCAAGATCATGCCTTGAGCGGTACTGTCGGATCCTTGCCGTTGGGATAGACCAGACCCGCCGAAATCACCAGCTTGGCCGCGTCCTCGACGGTCATGTCCAACTCGATCACGTCCGCTTCGGGAAAGAACAGCAGAAAGCCGGACGTCGGGTTGGGAGTTGTGGGCACGAAGATGCTGAGCATATCGCTGCCATCCCCGGCCCTCTTGCTGATTTCGCCCTTGGCAGAGGTCGAGATAAAGCCGATCGCCCATATGCCACGGCGCGGATACTCGATCAGGCAGGCCTTTTCGAACGACCGCTCGGACTGGGCGAACACCGTTTCCGAAATCTGCTTGATCCCCGAATAGATCGAGCGGACCACAGGCGTGCGCTCGACAATGCTTTCGGCCCAGCGAATCAGCGACCGACCGATATACCCCTTGGCGATCCAGCCGACAAAGATCGTGAACAGCAGAAATACGATGACGCCGACACCGCGCACGTTCACCTTGATCCAGTCCGGGTTCTGGACAACCACACCGTTTTCCGTGATCAGTCGCGGATTGCCCAGCCAGTAGTTCACGATGGAGTCAGGTTGCCAGACATTGGGCACCAGCGGCCAGACGAACCCGTCCACCCAGCCGATGACCGTCCAGATCAGCCAGATGGTCAGCCCCACCGGCGCGATCACAACAAGCCCGGTCAGGAACGACGCACGCAGCCGGGCGAACAGACCGGGTCGGCGAGGTTTCTCTGGATCAAAGGGGGTATTCATCTGCGTCCCGCATCTTGTTGCTGCGATAGGTAGGCGAAGGGAGGGGCCACTACAATGGTTCGCCCCCGGCTTTGTGCCCGGTTGTCAGCCACGCGGGGGGGTGTTGCTCAAATGTCTGGCAATTTCCGCCGCCAGTCGCGCGTTGTTGCGCACAAGGGCGATGTTGGCTGTCAGCGACCGCCCTTCGGTCAGTTCAAAGATGCGTTGCAACAGGTACGGGGTGACGCCCTTGCCGCTGATGGCATGGGTTTTCGCGTCCTGTGTGGCCCGCGCGATGACCGGGGCAAGGGTGGCGCGGTCGATCTCGGCCTCTGCCGGGATCGGGTTGGCGACCAGTTGCCCGCCCGGAATGCCAAGGGCGCGGCGCATGGCGTGGGATGCGGCGATCTCTGCGGCACTGTCCATACGCAGCGGTGCGGACAGGCCCGCACTGCGCGACCAGAAGGCGGGCATGTCGTCCTGCCCATAGGCGATCACGGGCACGCCCTGGGTTTCCAGCACTTCCAGCGTTTTGGGGATGTCGAGGATCGCCTTGGGCCCCGCCGCCACCACCGTCACGGGGGTCTGGGCCAGTTCCAGCAGATCGGCCGAGATGTCGAACGTGCCCTCGGCCCCCTTGTGAACGCCGCCGATCCCGCCGGTGGCAAAGACGGCGATCCCCGCGATGCGCGCCGCGATCATCGTGGCCGCCACCGTAGTTGCCCCGGTGCCGCCCGTTGCCATGCAGGCGGCCATGTCGGCACGACTGAGCTTGGCCACCCGCCTGGCCTGCGCCAGGGTTTTCAGCTGCATATCGCTGAGACCCACATGCAGCGTGCCGTCGATCACCGCCATGGTGGCTGGTTCCGCCCCGCCTGCGCGCAGATCGGCCTCGACCTGGCGCGCCACTTCGAGATTCTGGGGATAGGGCATGCCGTGGGTGATGATCGTGCTTTCCAGCGCGACGATGGGGGTGCCTTTGGCCTGTGCGGCGGCAACAGCGGGTGAGGCGGTGTAAAGGGTCATTCGGGGCCTTGTCCTGATACATAGGTGGCGGCGGCATCAAGCGCATTGGCAAGCGCCTCGGCGCGGTCCGCGCCGTTCAATTCGGCGGCGATATGGGCGGCCATGAACGTGTCGCCCGCCCCGGTCACGCGGGTGACCAGGACCTGCTGCGGGCTTGCGCTGATCACATCTGTTCCGGTGGCTTCGCTCGCGGTGCCGCCCCCATCCGTGACCAGCACGCGCGCAGCCCCTCGGGTGATCAGCGCTTGGGCGGCGGCGATCGAACTGTCGAACTGCGCCTGACAGAGCAATCCCGCCTCTTCGAGGTTCACATACAGGGTGCCGCGCCCATGGGTCAGGAACGGGGCCAGCCGGCGCGCCTTGCCGGGCGACGCGGGGGCGACACGAAGATCAGCTCGCGCCAGCAACGGGCTGGTTGCGATTTCGTTCAGCAATTCAACCGTCAGGTTGCCATCAAGCGCCACGGGACCGGAATAGGGGGCCTCGGGCGTGGCAAGGGTGCCGTCCCTGAGAGGTCGCAGTATCTTGGCCCCCGCGCTTTCCAGCGAATGGGCGTCGGCGATGGCGGCGATCAAACCGTTGGCCCCCTCGACAGCCATGTAGCGGTCGGTGGGCAGATCGTCCGAGCGATAGATGGTGTCGGTGATCATCCCGCGCGCGGTGCAGGCGGCGACCAGTTCGTCGCCTTCGGCGGCGCGCCCGATGGCGGTCAGCAGCGCCGGGGTAAGGCCAAAGCGGGCGCAGGTCATCGCGATGTTCATCGCGACGCCGCCGGGCAGGCGGGAGATGCGCCCGGGCACGTCCGATCCCTGCCGCATCGCCAGCGGCGCGCGCCCGATCACGTCCCACAGGACCGAGCCGATGCAAAGAATGTCAGCAGGTTTGCTCATGATCGTCTGTCTGCCCCGCGCTCGCGCCGGAGGCAAGGGCAGGCTGACGGCCTAGCGGGCGGGCACGGCAAAGGTGAGGGCGGCCCAGAACGTGTCCCAGACGGCGCCGTCGTCGTTCAGGATCGGCTCCAGCTTTACGGCGTCAAACAGATAGGCGTGGCCGGGCTTGACGGTGATCGTTGCGAAGCCTTTGTCGTCCGTGCGATGCAAGGTCACATCCACCTCGCCGGACGGGGGGCGTTCGAAAACCTCGACCTGCGCGTCGGCGCGCGGTTGACCCTGAAAAAGAACCTGCACCTGCATCTGCCCGTCAAAGTCCGGGGCGTAGGGATTTGTGATGGCCACAAATTCGGTCTTGAGCCCGACCGCCCGGTCGTTGCCGGCACCACTACCCACACCAATCAGTGCCTTGACGTGGCGCGTATAGCGTTCCCTGAACGGAACAGGGGGAAAGCCGTTGGCAGCATGGCGCGCCGCAATATCGGGAAAGTCCTTGTGATCGGCGAATGTCTGGAACTTTTCCCATTCCTTGTAATTCACGAAAGACGGAGTGGTTTCATGCACCACTGCCACCAGCCCGTCCATGGGCGCGGGCACGTTCAGTGCAGGTCGGTCGCCCATCCGCGCCTCGACCGGACGGATCGTATCGCCCTGGATCACGTCAAAGCGGCTGAAATTGCGTGGTATGTAGGACAGTGTCGTACCTTCGAAAATCTGACCGTTCTTGAGGTTGGCAACGAGTTGACCGCCGGCTGGCACTTGATATGTCTCTGCGTCAATCCAGAATTCATGCGCAGTTGCGCTGGACGCGGCAAGTGCGCACCAAACGATCAGAAACAGGCGGGACAGCATCATGGGATCAACCTTTTTTAAACATAGTCGAAAGCTGCGCCTCTGGGGGGTGATGTCAAGCCTTTACCTGCTGCTTTGGGCCGGTATCGCGAGCGCTCACGAAGTTGTGCCTGCTATCACCGACCTCGCGGTGCGTGATGGGGTCGTCCGGATGGAGATGCGCGCAAACATCGAGGCGCAGTTGTCCGGCATTGATCTGGACGTGGTCGAAGATACGGACAATGCCGAAAATTCAAGCGATTACGATGCCTTGCGCGCCCTTTCAAACGTTGACATCGCGGCGCGGACAAGCGCGCTTGTCGAAACGTGGAACGCTCTGCCTTTGCTGAGCGCGGATGGTGCGCCCGTTGTCCTGAGCCTTGAGAGTGTCGAGGTGCCGGACGTATCTGACGGCGAATTGCCGCGCATTTCGGATCTGGTGATGACCGGTGCGCTGCCGCGTGGCGCCAACACCATTCAAGTGGCCTGGCCGGACGGTGCCGGCGATCTGGTGCTGCGCCAGCAAGGCGTCGAAGAACCCTATACCGGCCTCATCGCCGGGGGGGACAATTCAGGACCTATTTCGCTGGTGGGCGGCGATGCGGCAACAGGATGGCAAGCTTTCGGCAGTTACATTCCGGTCGGCTTTGATCACATCCTGCCCAAGGGCATAGATCACATTCTGTTCGTGCTGGGGCTGTTTTTCCTATCCACCAGACTTGGCCCGCTCCTGTGGCAGATTTCGGCCTTTACTTTGGCTCACACTGTCACGCTGGCACTTGGCGCACTTGGCATTGTCAACGTGCCAAGCAGTATCGTCGAGCCGCTTATTGCCGCCTCCATCGTCTATGTGGCGATCGAAAATATTTTCTCACGCGGGATGACCCGCTGGCGGCCACTGGTGGTGTTCGGGTTCGGGTTGCTGCACGGGCTTGGATTTGCGTCCGTGCTGGCAGAGTTCGGTCTGCCCGAGGCACAATTCATCCCGGCTCTGATCGGTTTCAACGTCGGTGTCGAGCTGGGCCAACTGACGGTGATCACGATGGCCGCCACCGCTTTATGGTTGGGATGCCGTGCGGCGCTGGCGGCCCGGCTGACGGGGGTAGAGGAACTGGTTGCCGAATACCCGGTAATGTTCCGTGCCTGGTCGATGACCGGTTCGCTGATCATTGCAGGCATTGCCGTCTATTGGGTGATCGAGCGTACGCTGCTGTAATCGGGCAGAGCGGGGGGCACCCCCGCCTTACGCCAGCGGGACGGTGAGCGCGCCCAGAGCCTTGATCGGGTCGTCGCTGGTCCAGATTTCTTCGCCGATGCCGAAAAAGTCGGTGATCGGGGCGAGGCGGGCGATGGACTCCACGCTCAGCCCGCCTTCGGCCACCACCGGCACTTCGACCACATCCGACCACCACTGGAACAGATCGTCTTCGGCCACGCCGTCGTCCGCGATACCGCCGACGGGACCAAAGGCGACGTAATCCGCACCGGCCTCTCCGGCTGACAGCCCGTCGTGGCGCGAGGTGCCGCAAAAGCTGCCCACGATGGCGTCCGGCCCAAGTGCCTTGCGCGCATCCCTCACGGATTTCCTGGCGCTTGACAGGTGGACGCCATCCAGGCCCAGTCGTTCGGCCAGACCGCTGTGGTCGGCGACCACGATGGCCACATCGCGCGCATGGGCGACAGCGCGACAGGCATCGGCGGCGCGCGCGATACGGTCCTCGTCATAGGTGGCAAGGGCAAGGCGGATACAGGCGATCTCGTGTACGTCAAGCACCGACGCCAGCAGGTCGGGAAAAGTGGACAATTCGAACACCGGCGGGGTCAGCAGGTACAGTTGCGGCTGCTCGGGGCCTTGCTCGGGTTCGCTCATCTTGGTCGTCCTTTTGCTTTGGCCGTTCTCTAGCGGATCGCGGGGCGATTGCAAATGGGGCGCACGACAGGGATTGTAGAGGCCGCATTGCCTGGGCTAGAGCCGCGCCATGACACCGACCTTTGTGCTGACACGGCCCCAGATGGGCGAGAATATCGGGGCCGCCGCCCGCGCGATGCTGAATTTCGGCGTCGACCGGATGCGCATTGTCGCCCCCCGCGATGGCTGGCCCAACCAGGCGGCCGTGGCGATGGCCAGCGGCGCGGGCCGGGTGCTGGACGGAGCCACGATCCACGACACGCTGGCGGGTGCGCTGGCCGATTGCACCTATGCCTATGCCACCACCGCCCGGCAGCGCGACCTGACCAAGGACGTGCTGAGCCCGGAAGCGGCCATGGCCGACGCCGCGCGCCGTATCGGCGCGGGCCAGCATGTCGCCGTGCTCTTCGGACCGGAACGGGCGGGGCTGGAAAACGAGGATATCGCGCAGGCCAATGCGCTGATCTCGGTGCCTGTGAACCCGGAATTCCCCTCGCTCAACCTTGCCCAATGCGTGCTGCTGGTGGGCTATGAATGGATGCGGGCCGCTGGTGACGTGACCGACCGCAGCACCGAGATGGCAGGCGGCGACTGGGCCACGGGCGACGAGGTCGAACATCTCGCCCGCCATTTCGAGGAGCGGCTGGAGGAGGCGGGATTTTTTTTCCCGGACCACAAGGTGGCCAGCATGAAGGTGAACCTGCGCAATATGTGGAGCCGGATGCCCCTGACGCGCGCCGATGTGCAGACCCTGCACGGCATGCTGCGTCAGATGGTCCGCTGGGCACAGCGCCGCTGACGCTGGACGTCCTTGGGCCGCGGGCCTAGGTTGCGCAGCGATGTGAAGAGACGAGGCCCGTGAATGGCAAAGAACCGCAGCATTTTCGAAGAGGTTGGCACAGGCGAAAAGCAGGTGGCCGAAACCGGCGTGATCGACCGGGGTCGCGGCGGCGCGCGTGGCGCGATCCGGGTGTGGTTGATGATGCTCTTTGCCCTGGTTGTCGTGATGATTGCTGTCGGGGGCCTCACGAGGTTGACCGACAGCGGACTTTCGATCACCGAATGGCGCCCGCTGACCGGGGCGGTCCCGCCGATGAATGCCGCCGATTGGGAATCCGAATTCGCCAAATATCAGGCCATCGACGAATTCCGCATCCAGAACCAGTGGATGGAGCTTGCGGATTTCAAGGTGATCTACTGGTGGGAATGGGGCCATCGCCAGCTTGGGCGGGTCATCGGCGTGGTGTGGGCCATCGGGTTTTTCTGGTTCCTTGTCGCCCGCAAGATTCCGACGGGCTGGACACCGCGCCTGCTGGGCATTGGCGTGCTGGGTGGGCTGCAAGGTGCGATCGGCTGGTGGATGGTGGCCAGCGGTGTGACCACAGGCGAGGGGATGGTCGACGTTGCCAGCTACCGCCTTGCCACGCATCTGGGGCTTGCCTTTGTCATCCTCGGGTTCATCGCCTGGTATATCTATCTGCTGGGACGGTCCGAGCGCGATTTGATGCAGGCGCGGCGCGGCAAGGAGGCCAAGCTGTTTTCCATGTCCACGGGCCTCATGCACTTTGCCTTTCTGCAAATCCTGATCGGCGCGCTGGTGGCGGGGATCGATGCCGGGCGCAGCTATACCGACTGGCCCTTGATGGGCGGGCAGGTGTTTCCGGCCAGCGCCCTGATTTTCGAGCCGTGGTGGCGCAACCTGTTTGAAAGCCCCGGACTGGTGCAGTTCATTCACCGGGTGACGGGCTATCTCTTGTTCATCTTTGCGGTGGTGGTTTGGGTGCGCGGTCGGCGCTCTGCCCATGCCAATACGCGCTTTGCCTTCATCGCGGTGATGGCGGCGATGGCGCTGCAGATCGCGCTGGGAATTGTCACCGTGCTTTATGGCGCCCCTTGGCAGGTCGCCATTCTGCACCAGTTCCTGGCCGTGATCCTTTGGGCGCTGATCCTGCGTGCGCGGTTCCTGGCGGCCTATCCGATTGCGACGTCTTTGCGAGGAAAAACCGCATGAACGCTTATGATGAGTTGATGGCCTTTGATCACGACACCCAGGCGCTTGGGCAGGTGGCCGGGCGGCTGGGCTGGGATCAGGAAACCATGATGCCGCGTGGCGCGGCCCCGCAACGGGCCGAGGAAATGGCGGCGATGGAAGGCGTGCTGCATGCGCGCCGCACCGACCCGCGCGTGGGCGACTGGCTGGAGGCGATCGATGCGAGCGCTCTTGACCCCGTGGCGGCGGCCAATGTGCGCGAGATCAAGCGCAGCCATGACCGCGCACGCAAGGTGCCCGCCGGTCTGGCGGCGGCCATCGCGCGGGTCACGTCCAGCGCGCAAGGCAAGTGGGCCACTGCGCGCGCGGATGACGATGTGGCGGCGTTCCTGCCTGTCCTGCAAGAGGTCGTGAACCTCAAGCGGCAGGAAGGCGCGGCGCTGGCGGCGGGTGGTGACATCTATGACGCGATGCTTGCCGATTACGAACCGGGCACCACCGGCGCGGACCTTGAGACCATGTTCCGCGCCTTGCGCCCCGGCCTGACGGAATTGCGCGCCGCAATCCTTGAGCGCCCCGCGCCGCAAGAGGTCAGCGGCACGTTCGACGAAGCCGCCCAACTGAAACTGAGTGCCACGCTGGCGCAGACGTTCGGCTATGACACCACCCACGGGCGCATCGACAAGGCGGTGCATCCGTTTTCGTCCGGATCCGGCCTTGATGTGCGTATCACCACGCGCACGAACCCGACCGACCCGTTCAACTGTTTCTATTCGACCGTTCACGAGGTCGGACATGCCTGTTACGAGCAGAACATCGACCCCGCCTATCTGCTGACCCCGCTGGGGGCGGGCGTGTCGATGGGCGGTCATGAAAGCCAGAGCCGGATCTATGAAAACCAGCTGGGCCGCAGC
>CAZITF010000042.1:0-16369 GCA_964542095.1 uncultured Rhodobacterales bacterium | reverse complement strand
CCGGGGCAACATCATCGGCACCCGCGATCTGGTGGCGCAGCATATGGGTGGACTGCAACATGCCTGACGGAAGCAACATGACCAAAGCCAACGCCTCGATCAAAAGCGCCCCCCGCGTCAAGATGCTCAACGCCTATGTTCATGACATCTCGATGGACGACCTGGTGGCCGGCTTTGACGAGGGGCTTTTGCTGACGCTGCATGTGGACATGGCCATGAAGTTGCAGCAGGATCCGGAATTTCACGCCATCATCGACCAGTTCGACGTCATCACCTGTGACAGCCAGATCATGTATTTCGCCACCAGGTTCCTGGGCACCCCGGTGCAGGAACGGGTGTCGGGGTCGGATTATTTTCCGAAATTCTACATGCACCACAAGGACAACCCCGACATGACCCTGTTCATGCTGGGCGGCAAGCCGGGGATCGCCGAACTGGCCCGAAAGAACGTCAATGCCAAGGTGGGCCGCGACTTTATCGTGGGCACCTATGCGCCCTCGTTCGATTTCGAAAACACCCCCGGAGAGATCGACGCGATGATCGATGCGGTCAATGCGTCGGGGGCCACGGCCCTGCTGGTGGGTCTGGGCGGCGGGCGGCAGGAAAAGTTCATCGTCAAGTACCGCGACCGGATGCCGGGGGTAAAGCTGTGGCTGCCTCTGGGCGGGACCATCGATTACGAAAGCGGCACCTTTGAACGCCCGCCCAAGTGGATCACCGAGTCCGGGTTCGAGTGGCTTTATCGCCTAATCAAGGAGCCGCGTGCCCGCTTTCATCGATATGTCGTGCACGAGCCCCCGTTCCTGTGGGCGATACTCAAGCAGCGGCTGGGGTGGTATCGCGACCCGTTCGGGTAGGGCTTGGGCCGTCAGGGTCGGGCGCGGCGCGATGTGGCGCGCGATCTCGGGCGCGATATAGGACGCCCCATAGTTCGACAGGTGATCGTCGTCGTAATAGAACGCCTTTTGATCCAGCGCGCCGACGCATCTGTCCGCGATAAAGGTGTCGCACAGGATTTCATCCGGCCGCACCCGGAACAGGTTGGGATGGTCCGGGATCGCGTCGAAATTGGCGATCACGGCGCGGTTGCGTGCCTTGAAGCTGTCATGGCTGACCGACAGATCGATCTTTTTGCCTGAGAAAAACAGGGTCTTGGCCACAAAGGCCGGCACGTCCCAGCCCTGTTCGGGCACCGGGTACAGCAGGATCACCTTCTTTCCGGCGGCCAGCAGATCGGTCACCTGACGCGCATAAAGGCGCAGCACATCCGCGCGCCGCTCGGCCTCGGGATAGGGGCCGGGGGCGCGGTCGCTCAGACCTGCGGGGGAGTAGGCGTCATGCTCTACCCCGCCCTCGCCGTTGTCATAGCCGTCGCCTTCGAAATAGATGGTGAACCGTCCGGCCAGCACCACATATTCAAGGGTCGGATCCGCATAGACGGCGGCAAAGGCATCGGCGTTGAACTCCGCGCAGCGGTAATCGTTCTTCCGGGTCAGCACGTGCAGCCCTTCGATGGGCGGGCAGCCATTGTACCACATGTGTTTGAGGCCCACGTTTTGCGCAGCAAGCGCGGTATGCAGCGGATAGGCGATGGCATCGGAATGTGAATCCCCCATCAACACGCCGCGCACGTCGCCCTTGTTGCCCAGAATACAGGCATTTTCAGGCTCTACATAGCGATTTGGGCCCGAAAAGCAGTCAGCCCGGAACGGGTTGTCGTCATGGGCATAGGCCGCCATGGCCGCGACCTGTTCGGGAATGCGTGCGCCCTTGAACCCGTCGCTCTGATAGCCTGCCGTTCCGACCAGCAAGGCGGCTGCCACCGCCACCGCGCTCAGGCGGAACACCGCGCTGCGCCCGATCTGCCGGGGTGCGCGAAACGGGGCCTCGACATAGCGCCAGGTGAGCCAGGCGAGCCCGACCGTCACCGCACTGAGCAGCAGCATGGTGCTGCCGTCCGGGGGTGTCAGGTTGCGATAGCGCGCAAAGACGAACAGCGGCTGATGCCAGAGATAGGCGCTGTAGCTGATCAGCCCCAGCCCCACGACGCCCCTGAGGCTGAGCAGCCGGTTGACCAGCGTGCCCTGCGTGGCGAACAGGATGACCAGGGCGGTGCCGAGCGTGGGCAGCAGCGCATGAAGGCCGGGGAAGGGGGTCGTCGTGTCATAGGCAAAGACCGCGATCCCGATGCCGGCCAGCCCAAGCATCGCCGCAACCTGATGCACCGCCGCTGGCAGGACCGGGCGCGCGCGCTGCAGGTAAAAGGCGCAGAAACTGCCGATCAGCAGCTCCCAGGCGCGGGTGGGCAACAGGTAAAAGGCCGAGCTGGGTTTGTTGTAGGCCCCCCAATGCGCCAGCCCCAGGCTGAGCACGAAGACGACGACCAAAGCACCCAGCATCCAGCGCCGCCCCCAGCGCCACAGCACGTAAAGGGCCGGGGGGAAGAAGATATAGAACTGTTCCTCGACCGCGAGGCTCCAGGTGTGCAGAAGCGGTTTGAGCTCGGCGGCCGTGTCGAAATAGCCCGCCTCTTTCCAGAACAGGAGGTTGGAGGAAAACAGGGCCGTGGCGACAAGGCTTTCGGAGAAATCGAGCATGTCCCCGGGCATCAGGGTGACCCAGGCCACCGCCGTCGAAGCGGCCAAGACCACGAACAGGGCAGGCAGGATGCGCCGCGCGCGGCGTTCGTAGAACTGCATCAGGCTGAAGCGCCCGGCATGGATGTCATTCAGCAGGATCGTGGTGATCAGGTAGCCGCTGATCACAAAGAACACATCGACCCCGACAAAGCCGCCGCCGAAGACCGGAAAACCCGCGTGAAACAGGATGACTGGGGCCACGGCAATGGCGCGCAGGCCATCTATTTCAGCACGGTATTTCAAGCGTCGCATTCCATCCGATGTCAGCCCCCCGCACTGGCCCACGGGCGGCAACAGGGGTGTTCGCATCGGAAAATGCGGTCTTATGGTTAACCAAGGCTTAAGGGCGGGGAAAAGAGCGCCCCGGCTCAGAACCCGAGGGCGCGGGACAGGCCAAAGCGGCGCGCCAGCGCAAAGACGAACAGCGGCCCGGCGACACCGATGGCGACACTCAGCCCCATGTGCAGGCTGACATCCGTCACGCCCGCCAGCAAGAGCACCTCGCGCAGGGCCGCCGAAAAGAACGTATGCAGCAGGAAGATCGCCATGGTCGCCCGTCCCATGCGGGACAGAAGCGCATGCAGGCCCGGCGGCAGCCAGTGACTGCCCGCACAGAGAAAGACAACCAGCAGGCTCATCGTCATGGCAAACATGATCAAGAGTATGTGCCCCTCGATCGGGGCCGTCATGACAAACCCGAAACCGATCAGCAGGGTGATGCCCGCCACAAGCGGCAGGGGGCCGTTTTGCGGGATACGCTTCAGATGATCCCCCAGGGCGATTCCGACAATGAAATAGGGCAGCATGACCATCGCGTTCCCGATCCAGGGCCAGGCATCGCCCGACAGCAGCAATGCCGCATAGGACACCCCGATGCTGGCCAGGAAAAGCAGTCCCAAAACAGGGGTTTTGAGGTCCGGCCGGGTCCGCAGCGGGCGCAGGGCATAAAGTGCCAGCTGCATCAGCAGCAAGGCCCACAGGAACCAGAAATGCCAGCGCCCCGGGATCGGCAGGATCCACAGATCATCCAGGGTAAAAGGGGTGTTCACAAACGGCCCCGCCGCCAGCTTGGTCAGTACGAATACGTAGGTCCATAACACCATCGGGTAGAGCAGGCGCATGAGCTTGGTCGTGACGAACACGCCCGGCGTGGCACCGAGACCACGCATGTAATAGAAGCCGGAGATCATGAAGAACAGCGGCATGTGAAAGCTGTAGATACTCCGGTCCAGACCGGCAAACATGGCCTCGTCCATCAAGTCGGCCCCGAAGAGGCCACGCCAGCTGTGCCCGACCACGACCAGCAGAATGGCAACGCCGCGCAGCACATCGACCCACTCAAGGCGCGTCCCGGCCCCGCTGTCAGTCTGGAGAGAGGTGGAAACCATGTTCAGTGCATCTGACCGGTCTGGAGTGAAAACAGGAGGGGCCCGGCCGCGTCCGGACAGGCAGACCTGCGCACGGGCGGGCCTAGAACCCGATCCGGCGCAGCTTGCCCCCGATCTTGCGATAGAGCGCCGGGGGCAGCACATCCTGGATAAAGGCGCGCCGCGCGATCACCTTGTCGGCCTGGTCGACCGATCCGGGGCGGGGTTTGAACAGGGTGGTGTGTTCCTTGCGCGTGTCGTCCCATGTGGCGGTGTAGTAATAGAGCGCGATCGACTGGCGCGCCTCGCCCTTGGGGTGATTGACCGGCTCTGGATTGCCATGGAACGTGTCCGACGCGGTCGAGAAACAGACCATGCGGTTGAAGGTGGGCACGAAGCTCGCCATTTTCCGCGTCATCTGCTTGTCCCAGATCTCAAAGGACCCGCCCCAGTCTTCCTGCCAGTCACGGTTGAGATAGATCAGCACGTTCAGGCGCCGCTCGACCCGCATCTGCTTGTGGACGTTGAAATCGGCGTGGATGTCCAGATGCCCGCCGTTCAGCGTCTTGTGGATGCCCGCGCCGTTGAAATAGGGGTCGGGGATCAGGTTGCTGATCCCTGTCATCTCTTCCAGAAACAACAGGAAGGGGCGCGAATTCAGCGCGTAAAACAGGTTCTTGGTATAGGTCGGCAGGCGCTCGGGGATGTAGGAGGATTTGAGGTTCTCCTGCGCGCGGCTGAAGCTCGCTTCGGGCGCCGGCAGGGTCGCGATATCCTTGACCACGTTGTTGATCACATCCTCGGGCAGGAAGTTGTCGATGCAGATGTGGTGATAGGGCACGCCGCTCTGGTACTTTTCCGCATGGCTTGCGCCCAGCGACTTGGCCGTGGCCGTGTCGGTCAGCAGCGTTTCGGGATCAATGGTGTAGACGCCGGAGGTCATGACAATATCCTTTCAGAATTCATGCCGCATCCTGCCGGGTTTTCAAGCGGGTTGCGGGTGATTTGCGGTTCATGTTCAAAACGTGGTTCATTTGTGCAAGCCCCTGATCACAGCTTGAGCGCGGCACGCACCGCCGCCCCCGCATCGCGCGCCACCGCCACATAGTCATGGGCCGGCAGGCCCGCGGACAGGGGCGCCACCGCGACACGGAACAGGCGTTTGGGCAGGGCGAACAGATCATAATCCAGATCCAGCAGGGCCTGCAGCGCGGGCGAAAGACCTGTGACGGGATCGGGGCTGTTTTCCTCGAAGACGATGACCCTGGGCCGGGTCCTGCCCAGCAGATCGCGCCCGCCCGCGATCACCTGCGCCTCGAAACCCTCGACATCCATCTTGATGAAATCGACCCGGGTCAGCCCGATCTCGGCGGCATAGTCATCCAGCGCGCGCACCGGCACCTTGACCAGTTCGACACCCGGACGCGCCGCCATCTGCCGCGTCAGCGAGGCCGAGCCGGCATTGTGGCCGGGCACGGCCAGTTCCAGCGTCGCCGTCTCGGTGCCCAGACCGATCGGGTGCAGCGTGATCGGGGCCGCGGGATTGAGCGCCAGCGTGCGGCGGAAATAGTCCTGCATGCGCGGCTGGGGATCAAAGGCGTGGACATGGCCCTGCACGCCGACACGGGCCGCAAGACGCAGGCTGACCAGGCCGAGATTGCTGCCGATATCCAGCGCCACGTCGCCGGGGCGGACAACCCGGTCGATGACCCAGGACACCTTGGGATCCAGATCGCCGACATAGCGCATCGCGCGCCCGACATAATCGCCCGATGGCACAACCGCCTTGCCGCCCACCAGCGCAACCTCGGCATCCGGCCCGCCCGCCGGGTCCAGCCAGCGGAAGAAGGCGGCGTTTGCCAGCGGCCCGCAGCCGGATTTCAGCGGGTAGAGACGTCCCATGCGGCGGGCAAGAGGCTCGATCATGGGTTCAGACCTTTGTCACGTTGTCCATCGCCAGCCCGCGCCGTGCAATGGCATTGCGGGTGTCCACCAACGGGCAGCCCAGCGTCAGCAACCGCGCATAATCGACCGCGTCGTGATCCGTGGCGATCAGCACCGCGTCATACTGACCGGGCGCCAGCGTGGCCGGGTCGGTGGCGGGGCGGGCGAGGAACTGTTTGTATTCACGCATGGGCGGGATTTCGGGCACATGCGGGTCGATGAAATCGACCTGGCTGCCCGCGTCATCGAGCAGCTCCAGCAGCTTCATCGACGGGCTTTCGCGCATGTCAGAGACGTTTTTCTTGTAGGCCACCCCCACCAGCAGGATGCGCGACTGGCTGAGGCCCTTGCCGGATGTGCGGTCGACGATCTCGCGCAGCCGGGCCACCACGTGCTGGGGCATGTCGGTGTTGATCTCGCCCGCCAGTTCGATGAACCGCGTCGGCACGCCATGTTCGCGCGCCTTCCAGGTCAGGTAAAACGGATCGATCGGAATGCAGTGCCCGCCCAGACCGGGACCGGGATAGAACGGCATGTAGCCGAACGGCTTGGTGGCGGCCCCGTCGATCACGTCCCAGACGTCGATGCCCATCTTGTCGTAGATCAGCTTGAGTTCGTTCACCAGCGCGATGTTGACGGCGCGAAAGATGTTCTCGGTGATCTTGACCGCCTCGGCGGTCTGCGTGGTGGGCACGCGCACCACCTTGTCGACGATATTGGCATAAAGCGCCTCGACCAGATCGCCCGCCATCTCGCCGGACCCGGCGACGATCTTGGGGATCGAGCGGGTGTTGAAATGGGCATTGCCCGGATCCTCGCGCTCGGGCGAAAACCCGAGGAAGATTTCGCGGCCCAGTTCCAGGCCGGAGGTGGCGAGGATCGGGCCCAGCACCTCTTCGGTGGTGCCGGGGAAGGTGGTGGATTCCAGCACCACCAGCGTGCCTGGGCGGATGTATCTGGCGATTTTGGCGGTGGTGTCCTCGACGTAAGAAAGGTCCGGCTCGCGCTGTCTGGTCAGGGGTGTCGGCACGCAGATGATGATCACCTGGCATTCGGCCATGCGGGCGAAATCCGTGGTCCACTCGAACCGTCCGGTGGGGGCGAGGTCAGCCAGTGCCTCGCTGCTGACAGCGCCGATATAGCTGTCGGCGGCGTCCAGACGACCCATTTTCGAGGTGTCGACGTCAAAGCCGGTCACGGGGAATCCGCGCTGCGCCGCCGTCACCGCCAGCGGCAGGCCGACATAGCCCAGGCCCACGACGCCAATACGGGCTGCGTAATTGGAAATATCGTCCTTGATCGACATCCGTCTTCCTTCAAAATTGCCCCTGGCCGCCTCAGTGTTGCGGGATGCCATGGGGCAGCTACTGTTTCAATGAGTCATGTGTATGATCGAAATCAGGCAGAGTCCGGACGGGTCATTTCTGTCCGGGCGCGCTGGTAAAGTGCGGCGCGCCCGGCCACGTCGAGCTTGTGGGTGGACTGGATCGCCATGGCGCAGTGCTTGGGTTGCAGGCGCGCGCGCAGGGAGTCGAAATCCACCGCTTCGCTTTCATCCGACGGCCAGTAGGAATTGCAGAATGACACGTCTTCGGGCACCAGCAGGCCGGGGGCGGCCAGGAAATCGGCAAAGATGCCGTAGATGTAATATTCCGACATGGTGTCGGCGGCAAAGATCACCTCGTGCAGCGGGCGGGCGTGGACCTGTTCGATCCGCTCGACCATGGCGCGGGTGACCGCGCTGCTCCAGAGCACGCAATTCTCGATATAGTGGCCCAGATGGTGATCCGGCACCGGCAGGTCGAGAAAGCGGCACGAAGAGGCGACCCATGGCTTGTGATTGGGATTTTTGGTCTCGCCCTCGGCCTTGAAGAAACGCACCTTGTCCCCTTTGAACGCGTCCTCATGTTGCAGTGTTCGGAAAAAGCTCACATCGCTGTCGATATGCATGATCGCGTCTTCCTCGGCGCGGCGCGACATGTCGATCTTGATCAGCTGCTGCAACATCCAGCCGCGCACCACCGCATGTGACGGCGTCAGATAGACCGGGCGGCGCAGCCCGGCCTTGAGAAAGGCGAAATGGCGCAGCCAGGTGGGCAGCTTGCGCAGCCGGACCGGCAGGATGTCTTCCTGGGCGATGATCTCGCGCTGCGCACTGCGATAGGGGGCGAACTGCGCCATGTCGGCACCGGGCACGACCACGTAATGGCGGATGTCATCGGCGACATGGTCATCGACCGAGCGCGCCAGAAGCGCGAAAAGGTCGATATCCGTGGCCATCGAGCAGGTCAGCAGACCAACGCGCCGACCGGAAGAAGAGGGGGGGCTCAAATCGTTCTCCGTCTGGTGAATGGGGGGCTGTTTGAAGGAAGAATGGGAGAGTTTTTTCCCGCGAATGATCTGTCGGAACTTGTCTGTGCGTTGCATATCGAAGATAGCGATCACATGAAAGAAACAGATGCCAGTCGCGCCTATGTCGTGATTTCCCCCTGCCGCAATGAGGCCGACTTCATGCGCCGCACGCTTGACAGCATGGTCGCGCAAGCCGAGCGCCCGCGCCTGTGGGTGATCGTCGATGACGGCTCGACCGATGCAACGCCCGACATTCTGGCCGCGTATACCGCCAAACATGACTGGATCCGCGTCGTACCCAAGCCCGACCGCGGCCACCGTGCCGTGGGGCCCGGTGTGATCGAGGCGTTTTATGCCGGGTTAGAGACGGTATCGCTGTCGGATTACACCTATCTGTGCAAGCTCGACCTCGACCTTGATCTGCCGCCCACCTATTTCGCGGCCCTGATGGACCGGATGGAGGCCGACCCGCGCATGGGCAGCGCCTCGGGCAAGACCTGGTACAGTGGACCACAGGGGCAGAAGATCTCCGAAGGGATCGGCGACGAGATGTCGATCGGGGCGAGCAAGTTCATGCGCGTGGCCTGTTTTCAGCAGATCGGCGGCTTCGTGCGCGAGGTGATGTGGGATGGTCTGGATTGCCACAAGGCGCGCCAACTCGGCTGGAAGGCGGGCAGCTGGGACGCGCCCGAGCTGGAATTCGAACACCTGCGCCCGATGGGATCAAGCCAGCAAAGCATCTTTGCCGGGCGCCGCCGCCACGGGTTCGGGCAGTATTACATGGGCTCCTCGCCGCTCTATCTGGTGGCCTCGGCCATCAACAAGATGCGCCAGCCGCCCCTGATCATTGGCGGGTTTGCGATCCTGCAGGGCTATTTCGGGGCGATGATCCGGCGCGATACACAGCACGGGGACCCCGAATTGCGCGCCTTCATCCGCGCCTACCAGCGCCGCGCCCTGCGCGTCGGCAAGGCCCGCGCCGCCGCCGATATCGAAGCCGCCCGGGCCGGGGTCTGGCAGCCGGAATAGGGTCCGCTCAGGCCGTCTTTGCCCAGCGGGGTTTCAGCCGCGGGCGCAGGCCGGTGAACCACGCCTCGAGCGTGCGAAAGCTGATCTCGGAGACGATCACCGTCAGCGCGTAATAGAAGAAGAACAGGGCCGGTCCGCTGTAGAGACCCAGCGCGACCAGCACTTTGGACCCCGCCACCAGAACCAGCAGGTGGTAAAGATACATGCCATAACTGATCTGCCCGATGCGCACGACGGCCCGGTTGGTCAGCGCCCATCGCAGCGCGTGATCCTCGCGCATGACGGACGTGACCACGACAAGGGACATCGCCAGATGAATGATGAAGGCGCGCCAGCCAATCACCGCGCCAGGCAGAAGCTGCAACGCCGCGATCAACAGCGCGAAACTGACCAGGATCGCACCGCGCCGCGCCAGAACAGGCTCTAACAGGGCGAATATGCGGCCATTGTGCAGGGCAATCGCCGCCACGGATCCCATCAGGATCGGCGCATAGGGCGGCAGGTGAAATTTCAGCGGCCCCAGATGCGTGGCCGTCGGGGCCATCCAGTTCAATAGGCCCATATGTCCCAGAACATTGACCGTGATCAGTGCCAGCAGGACGGGCACGATCCAGCGCCGTGGCAGCAACAGCAGCAAAAGAGGCCAGATCAGATAGTATTGTTCCTCCACCGCCAGCGACCAGGTGATCGACAGGTTGGGAATGTGCTCGGTCAGGAAGTTGGAGAGAAACAAGAGATAATAGGGCAACAGGGACAACATCTGGGGCTGGTCCTGTATGACAACAGTGTAAACGGTGTTCAGCCCCACCACGAAATAATAGACCGGCACGATCCTGAGCAGACGCCGCCAGTAGAAATGGCGCAGATCGAAAAAGCCATGGCGCTGCTCTTCGCGCAGCAACAGCGTGGTGATCAGATAGCCGCTGAGCACAAAGAAGAAATCCACGCCCATGAATCCGCGTGTGAGCAGGGTGATCTCGGTGCCCAGATCCCGGAACCATGTGCTGTGATGCCAGATCACGGCGGTGATGCTGATGAATCGCAACCCGTCCAGACTGCCGAAATGGCGGTTGGACTGGTAGGTTTGATAAAGCGGAGTCGTCATGGGTTGTCCGTTGTGTCGGGTCGGGGGCCGGGGGCTGCGCGCCCCTCAAACAGGGCGGCCAGACGCTGGGCCTCGCCATCTATATCAAACGCGGCCCCAACCCGTCTGCGCCCGGCCTTGCCCATCCGCGCGCGCCGCGCGGGGTCTTGCGCCAGCGACAGGATCGCCCGGGTCAGCGCCGCCTGGTCCCCGGGGGGGACAATCAGACCGCTTTTGTCATGTTCGACCAGTTCGGACACACCGGCCACCTGGGTGGCAATCACCGGCACCTGGCTCGCCATGGCCTCCATCAGCACCACGGGCACCCCTTCGGCGAAACTGGGCAGCACCATCATGTCGGCGCGGGCGAGGATCTCGGCCACGGCCTCCTGTGTCTGATAGCCGAGGAATTGCACCGCCTCGCCCAGATCCTGCGCCTCGACCGCAAGCGCGGCCCGGTCCGGGCCGTCCCCCACCAGCGTCAGGCGCAGGTTCGGGTGTTCGGGCAGGGCGGCACGCAGGGCGCCCAGCAGGATGCGCACCCCCTTGACCGCCGCCAGCCGCCCGACAAAGACCAGATCGGTGTGTGTGTCCGTCGACGGGGCCGGAGCATAGCGCGCAGGCTCGACCCCGCAATGGATGACCCGCAGCTTGTCCCAATGCACAGGGTCCGAGGCCAGCATGGCCTGACTGCGCGCGAAATAGCTGATGCAGGCCACGAACTGAGCCGCCTCGGTTTTCAGATCCAGCCGCCAGCGCGCGGGGTCCATCAGGTCCGATGGCCCATGCAATGTGTAGCTGAACGGGATGCCGGCGATGCGCGCGGCCAGCATCGCAACCGTGGCACTGGCATTGGCAAAGTGATTGTGCAGATGGGTCGCACCGATGCGGCGCAGATGCGCGGCCAGCACCGTGGCCTCGACAAAATAGATGATCTGGTAGAGCAGCGCCCGCAGGCCCGGCGCGCGCATCGACAGGGCTTGCCACAGGGCCGCGAAATAACGCCCCGGCGCGCGCAGGGCCGCGCCCTGGGCGGCCAGCAGGGTGCGCGGATCGCGCGCGGCCTTCAGGATATAGAACGTGTCCTGACCGGCCTGTTTTTCGGCCGCCCCTTCATGATGTTCTGCCGCCGTTGTGCGCACCGAACAGGTCCGCACATCCAGCCCCAACCTGCGCAGGGCCTCGACCTCGCGCAGGATGAACGTGTGCGACACCGCAGGGTATTCGGCTGCAAGATAGGCCACGCGATGGGCTTTGGGCGGGCGAGACATGTTTGGAGCTGCTCTTTTACCTCGATGCCCTGACTTATGCGTACGGCTCCTGTTGAAGTAAACCCGCCGTCACACCTGCCTATCCTGCAACCTCGAAGGCCCCGACAGAGGGATATTCCGGACGCTCCTGCCCGTAAAAGTCATCCAGCGCGCGCAGCCCCGAAATGGCCGCCCCGATCGCGGGCGATCCGGGCAGGGGGGCGGCGGCGATGACGCTGTCCGGCGGCGTGCCGTATTCGGTGCGGATGTTGAGCGATGTGCCGATGATTCCAACCCGTACAGATGACCCGGACAGCCACGTCGATCCGCTCGTGTTTGTGGCCGTGACGCCCCCGGCATCGAAGGCAAAAGTTGCCGAGACAAAGTCACTGGCCAGAACCATCTCGTGGAACCGGCGCGGGTTTGATGGTGTCTCATCGACACCAGCCGGAGATAGCCCGTCCGGGAACTCGGAATGGGCGAATGTCACAGTTGCGCCGTTCGGCACATCCGCCGCCAGCGTCTTTCTGTCGCTCGGATAGGTCCAGTCGCGATAATCGGCGTATCTCGGCGTGAAAAGCTGCGCGGTGGACAGCGGTGCATATGTCGTATCCGGTGTGCTCAGATTGGGCTGATGCAGGACGTTGTTTTGCTCTGTCACGTTCGTGTAATTTGATCCCACATCGCTTTGCAGGCGGACGATGTTTGTCGTTGCGTTCCCATCCAGATCATCCGCATCATTCAACAGGTTCACGAAGGTGTTCGAGTATATCCGCGCTGGCGTTGCAAGGTAATCCGCGTCTGTTTCCACGGTTTTCAATTCCACAAAGGCGTTCAGGCCAAATGCGCCCTCCGCATTGGTGCGATTCCCCGTATGAACCGCAAGGCAGTTGCGGATTGTAAGACCAGAGTGCTCTGTAACAACCAGTGTTCCCGTGAACACGCCGCCCAGCAGCGTGGTTTTGTCGACCAGCATGTTGTTGATCACGCCGGGTTGATTGGCGTCCTGTCGGCTCAGGGCAAGAGGGACTGAACCCCCTTCCATTGCAGAGCGTTGCACGTTGAGCTTGCCGCGCGGATCGCCCGCCTGGTTCCAGCGGAAACAGGGCTGGGGCGTGTGGATCAGCCTCGCGTTCTGAAACCACCCGGCGCGGCTGAACATGTCGCTGGCATCGACGGCACATTTACCGGCGAGTTGAATGCGAACCGGACCATGTTCGACCGCGTTGATGCCTTTGTTGTTGCCGCTCACCGATTGGGTGTCATGGATGAGCGCAACGCCGGTATATGCGGAAAATCCCTGACTTGCTTCAAATACCGCGAAGTTGGACCAGTTGGTGACGGTCGTATTGTTGAAGACGACATTTACGGTATCAGGGTCAACGCTGCTGTGCGGGGCCAGGCTTGTGAACAGGGAATTGAAGCCGGTGGCCGTGACATTGTGGAAAATGTGGTAGGTGCCGTATGATCCACCCCGAATGGAAAGAAACACGTCTCCGCCCGGAGTTACAGCAGCGTAAGGCCCGCCCATCGTTTCAAGGCGTGTGTCGAAATATCCTTCAAGCCGGAGGTCATGGAACGTAAAGTCGGTGCGTTTTCCGGGTGCATTGTTCGACGTGCTGTCCTGGATGAACCCCTTGTCGCTGGAACTGGAACACGTGATCCTGGCTGGCAGGCCCGCACCCGGTGCGCTGCACCACCAAAGGTTCTTGAAAGCGCTGCGCAGCTGACCGCCAATGTCATCCACGACATGATCGACATCCCGGTCGAACATCGTGCGATACATTTTCGTGCCGTCCTGGTTTTGCAGAGTTTCTTGCAATTGAAGCGCCGCCAATCCATCTGCCACCGTCCGTGCCCCCGCCGGGGCGCGCGCGAATGTCGGGTCCGTGCTGACAAAGATCGTCTGATCGCCCGCAAACAGCTCGTCCGCATCCCCCACCGTGACCTCCAGCGAAGCAAGGCGGGTCTTGCCCGATGACGGCTCGATCACGAGGCAGGTGACGGTATAGGTGCCGGGGGCCGAGAACGTGTGCGAGGCAATCGGCCCGTAGGCCTTGTTTGCATCCGTGTGTACGCCGGGAATGTTCTGCGGGGCGGTAAAGACACTGCCCGGATCGCCGAAGTCCCAGAAGTAATAGATGTTGTGAAAGCGCGGATCATAGGTGTTGACCGCATCCACGGGGCCGGGATTGTCGAACCCGTCCAGCACCACCTCGAAGTTGATCCCCTCGGGGGCGACTTTCAACTCACCACGCCGCGCAACCAGGTCGGCCGTGTGGTCGCCCGCTTGCGACGTCACCCCCCAGCCACTCGGGCCCGTTGCAACGGCGGCGGCATCCGTGGCCAACATGACGTCCGCCCCCGCCGCAAAACCCTGAAATCCGATACGCGTGGCCATGCCATTGCTCCTGCTGGAAAAAGTTGTGCCCGTTCGGGCAGGTCAGGTCAAAGAGATGAAACGATCCGCCATGCGCGTGATGCTGCGCTGATAGATCTCACCCATCTGGGTGGCGTTCGTGAAACTGGTGGACACCATGAACTCGGCACATCTGAAATCATTGTTGAACAGGGCGTTGTAATGCACCCCGCCCAGGGCCTGCGGCAGGGCGGCCAGGGCCCCGCGGGCCTCGCTCAGCGTGCTCACCACCGACCCGTCCTGGCCGCCCCGGAAATACACGCAGTCCCCGGCGGCACTGATCGAGGTGCCGAAAAAGAAATAGCCCGCCGGCAGGGCGGTATCCACGGTTGGCGACGAACCGCCATTGCGCGTGATGTTCAGATCGTCGTCTGAGATGGTAAAGGCCGTCCAGCCGGGTGAGCCGTTTGCCGGAACCCGTGTGCCGCCCAGGATGCTGGGGATGTTCGTGCGCTGCACCACCATGCACAGGGTAAAGTCCGCCGTTTCGTCGTACGCCGACACATAGCCGGCCCCAAGTCCCTGAATGCGCACCGCATTGCTTTCAAAGGTTGCGCCATCCCCCGCAGGTCCGGGCGTCAAGAGCGAGCCGGTCTTGAGATCGCTCAGCGATCCCGCATCCGCCCCCAGCAGCCAATGGGCATCCATGCCCGCTTCGGCCACCGACGGCGTGGCCGTCTCGATCACCAGCTGTGTCGGGGCCGCATCCGACAGCGCGCTGACGGTATAGGTGCCATCCGGCAGCAGGCCCGCGACATCGAAGGGCGGTGTGCCCGTCAGCGCGAACGTGTCGCCCGAGACCGTGTTTTCAAAGTAGAAGCGTGCCATATCAAATTCCTTCCAGAACCACTGTGCCCTCGACAGAGGGTGCAGCCGGTGTGAGCGCGGACTGGATCACGGTCCCGTCGATCCCCCATGTCGGATCAGGGTCGACCGGTGGCGATGTGCCAGTGTCCAGCACGTCGAATGCAGTGAAATAGCGGGTGCCGAGACCGCGCAGGGAGGCCGCATCGAAGTGGATGCCATCGGGCAGGGGGCTCAGGCCCGCACTGTCGGCAAAGCCCGCCCGGCTCACCCGGTTGGGGGTGTCGCTCAGCGCGGCCTGCACCGTCTGGCGGTTGGCGTCCGCCGCCACCCAAGCCGGCACCATGCCACCCGCGATGAACGGCGTGTTGGCATCCGCGCCGGTGATGTCGGTGCGCATGTCGGCGATCATCGTATCGAGGCTGGCGGCATAGGCCGCCGCGTCCCCGGCGCTGCCGGCATCGCTTTCGCCCTGGTGCCACAGGATGCCGCAGAATTCGAAACCCGGATTGGCCGCCAGCACCGCGTTCACGCGCGCCACCGCAGTGTCGTAATAGAACCCGCCCTTGATCCAATCGCCGGCCGCAAGGCCCGTGGCGCCCTTGGCATCGGGCACCAGCAGCAATGTGTCGTTTGGATGGGCGACCGCATAGTCGATGGCAAATTGCAGCGCAGGGCCCATGAAGGAAGGGTCCCCGTCATGGTGATCCAGCAGGGTCTGGGCCGGAACGATATCGCCGTCACTGCCACCCGAGGCCCGCCCGGAGCGGGCCACCTGCATCACGCCGCCGGGATAGGAGGCACCACCATCAAAGGCGGCAAAGCCGACCATGTTGGATTGCCCCATCAGGGCCAGAACCCGGGTGCGCGCCACGATCTCGACCGCGCCCGACGCCTGCACTTGCGTACCACCGCCGTCTTGCGTCGCGGTCTCGCGCAGGCTCAGGAATGTGCCCAGGTCGTCCTGTGTCAGCACATGGGCGGGTCCGGTCTCACCGGCGATATCCACCCCGTCGCGCTGCCATTGCAGGGTGACCACCACGGCCGGCAGGGCCGCATCGAACACCCACAGTCCGGGCGTATGGCCGATGGGCTGCCCCACGGCAGGCACCGCGTCCAGACGGGCCGGCACCAGATTGACCGGCCCCGCCGCCAGGGCGGCCTGGGTCACGGAATAGGTCCCGGCATAGGCCGCAGGCGCGGACACCGTGATTTCGACGGGATCGCGGTTGCTCAGCACTTCCAGCACGCCGCCAGAGGTCAGCACGACCTCGCTGACCGGATCAGGTGCCCCGATTGCCCCTGCATCCGGATTGCCCGCCCCCAGAGCCAGGGAAATCGACAGCATCAGTACATGACCACGATATCTGTCGCCGTCGTGCCTGTCGCCCAGACCCGTTGCGCCCGGACCGGAAAGGCGCCACCCGCCGCGACAAAGACACTCGCCACATCGCCGCCAACGGTGGTGACACGAACGAAAC
>CAZITF010000041.1:0-16478 GCA_964542095.1 uncultured Rhodobacterales bacterium | reverse complement strand
AAGGACCGGACCGGGCGGAATATGACGCTTATTTCCGCCATGTCTGGATCCCCGACGAGAGCTATTACCAGACCCTCGCACGACAGTTTTCGACCAATATCGAAAGCCGGTCGCTGACCCTGTCCAAGTTCGATTTTCAGGGCAAGCCGCATATCTTTTACGACGACCATTTGCAGCTGTTGCGCCGGTCGGATTGTTTTGTGGCGCGCAAGATCTGGCCCCATGCCAACCGTCTGTACGACGCGTTCCTGACCGATCCCGCAGGGGCGATGAAGCGGACGGAGCCGAACCCCGGCAAGATCGACCGCATCTTTGCCAAGGCGGTCGAGCGCAGGACACGCGGGCGTCCGGGCCTTTACATGCAAAGCAGGTTTCCCAATGAGGATTGGGAAAACGGGGTGACGGCCGCGCCCTATTCGGTGTTCCAGGGATTTACCGAGATTTTCGAGAATTTCGAGCCGTGGCTGGCAAAGGCGACCGGTGCGCGGGTGCATGGCCACCTGTTTCACCCCGACCGGGTTGAATTCGCCGACGGGCAAACCACTCTGAATGGCGCGCTCGGCGACAGCGCGGCGGCCCGCGATTACAATGCCAAGGCGTTTCTGACCAACCTGATCTGGAACACGCGCGGCGAACGGCAGTGTTTTCAGTTCGGCCCGGCGGACAATCAGGACGTGATCTGGCGGATCGCCAAGGACCCGAACGCACAGGTGTCGGTGATTTCGGGCGCCTGGGCGGTGCCGCTGTTTCGCTCGAACATGAACTTTATCGACATCCGCAAGGAGGCTGCGCGCCTGCAAAAGGTGGAAAGCGATCACCTGAACGTTCTGCGTGCGCCATACGCCAAGGCGCGCATCCGCATCTGGACGATGGCGGAATTCATCGAAGCCCCGATGGAGCCGCTGCAGGGCATCCTCGATGAAATCGGCCAGACACAGGCCCGTCGCCTTGCCGAGGTGCCCCAGATGGTGGACCTGACGGGTTTTGGACAGTTCCTGCAAAACCTGAAGAATCAGGGCATGCACCCGTACCTGATGGGCGACTTTCCGGTGGCGCTGGGTCCGAAACCTGCGCAAGATCGCCCGAGAAAACCCTATTTGGTGCGGTAATCCGGCATGGCTCAGTTTGACTATTTCGTGGTGTTTGCCGAGATGCGCACCGGGTCGAATTTTCTCGAAGCGAACCTGAACGCCTTTGACGGTCTGGCCTGCCATGGCGAGGCGTTCAACCCGCATTTCATCGGCTATCCCAACCGCGATACGCTGCTGGATGTCAGCCAGGCCGCCCGTGACGAGAACCCCAGACAGCTGCTGCGCGCCATCAGGAAAACACCGGAGTTGAGCGGCTTTCGTTATTTCCATGACCACGATCCGCGCGTGTTCGACAAGGTTGTGGACGATCCCAGATGCGCCAAGATCGTGCTGACCCGCAACCCCGTTGACAGCTATGTGTCCTGGAAGATCGCGCAAAGCACCGGCCAGTGGAAGCTGACCGATGCCAAGGCGCGCAAGGGGGCCAAGGCGCAGTTCGATGCAGAGGAATTCAATGCCCATCTGTCGGCGCTTCAGGCGTTTCAGGTGACCTTGCTGAACCGTTTGCAGGTGTCGGGGCAGACGGCGTTTTATGTCGCCTACGAGGATTTGCAATCGCTTGATGTGATGAACGGGCTTGCGGCGTGGCTGGGCGTCGAGTCCCGTCTTGAGACACTGGACAAGAACCTCAAGGTGCAGAACCCAAGCGCGCTGTCGGACAAGGTTTCGAACTTCGCACAGATGAGCGAGGCGCTGGCCGGTGTGGACCGGTTCAACCTGACGCGGACACCGAATTTCGAACCGCGCCGCGGTGCGGCTGTGCCCACCTATGTCGCCAGTACCTCTGCGCCGCTGGTCTACATGCCCGTTCGCGGGGGTGCCCAAGACCCTGTGATCGCATGGCTGAAGGCCCTCGATCACGCGCAGGGGGCCAAGCCGGTTTCGAAGCTGTCCCAGAACGATCTGCGCGCATGGATGCGCAGCCACCCCGGACATCGCAGTTTCAGCGTGCTGCGCCACCCGCTGGCGCGGGCACATGCGGTGTTTTGCCACCGGATCCTCAACATCGGTCAGGGATCTTACGGTGGAATCCGCACGACGCTGACGAAACGCTACAAGATGTCGCTGCCTGCCGATCCCGAAGACGCGGGGTTTGGCAAGGCCGAACACCGCACCGCCTTTGCCCAGTTTCTCGAATTCCTGAAACCCAACCTGGCCGGTCAAACGGCGATCCGGGTGGATCCCGACTGGGCCAGCCAATCCAAGATCATCGAAGGGTTTGCGGAATTCGTGCTGCCCGACCGGCTGATCCGGTCCGACGCGATAGAGGATGAACTGGCGCAACTGGCCCGGACCGTCGGGCTGGACGAGATGCCGGCGCTCCCGAGGCCATTACCTTCCGATGCGATCACATTGGCCGATATCTATGACGCGGAAATCGAACGCATGGCGCGGGCGGCCTATGGGCGCGACTATCTGATGTTCGGGTTCGAAGACTGGTCGCCCGACTGACCGGAAACCGTCTCGGTTTCCTGCCGTTTTCCGTTTCGGAAAACGCCCCCTCAGGCGGCCTTGGCGGGTTTGGATTCGTTGAGGATGGCAAACAGGGTCGAGGCATCCGGGTTGGCCCGCAATTTCGTACAGACGTTTGGGTCACGCAAGGTGCGCGACACCAGCGCCAACGCCTTGAGGTGCTCGACGCCCGCTTCTTCCGGTGCAAAGAGTGCAAAGGCGATATCGACGGGTTGACGGTCCACCGCGTCAAAGTCGATGGGCTTGTCCAGCAACACGAACACGCCCATCACATTGTCGATCCCGTCCAGGCGGGCATGGGGCAATGCGACGCCATGGCCGACCCCGGTCGGGCCCAGTGCCTCGCGCGCCATCAGCGCCTCGGTCACCAGGCCGGAATGGACGCCATGCGCCACATGCACCAGATCGCCGATTTCCTGCAACAGACGCTTCTTGGAGGTCACGGACGTGACCACCTTGACCGCTTCGGGTTTCAGCAGTTTTCCAAACGCCATTTTGCTCGCACCATCAGCGCCCATTGCAAAACCGATCCTTTATGGGTCAATCCAGCCGATGTTCCCGTCGTCCCGACGATACACGACATTCAGCCCGTTCTTGCCTTCGTTCCGGAACACCAATATCGGCGCGCCTGCCAGTTCCATTTGCATGACCGCCTCGCCCACGGACAGGGATGGGATGTTGGTCTCCATCTCGGCCACGATGATCGGCTGCAGGCTTTCGGGTTCGACATCATCCGTGCCCGAGTCAGAGGCGAGGATATACGAGGACGCGCCAGAGAGTTCAACAGGCTGCGCACGCTCCTTGTGGTGGTCCTTGAGACGGCGTTTGTAGCGCCGCAACTGCTTTTCCATCTTCTCTGAACAGGCGTCAAAAGCGGCATAGATTTCAGTGGCATGGGCCTTGGCCTGCGCGGTCAGACCGGTCGACAGATGGACGGTCGCCTCGCAGACATACTCGTGCGCGGACTTGGAAAAGATCACCTGCGCATTGGTTGGCCGCTCGGCGTATTTCTGGACGACCGTTCCCAGGTCATCGCGCACATGTGTTTGCAGGGCTTCGCCGATGTCGATCTGTTTGCCACTGATTTGGTACTGCATGTTCTCTCCTTCATTTGTGCTCCGCGCGGACAGGCAGGGCGGGTCGCGGATGCGACCGGGCAACACGTGTCAGCGAAACGGAATAGGCTGCGCGCTGGTGTGACACCCTGTGCACTTGAACAGTACAGAAAGAAGTTCAGGGGTCATGAACAGCCTCAAAGCCATAGGCCCATTGCATGCCACAATGACCCGTCCTGTCAATCAAAAGTGGACCGCTGCCGCATCCGGCTGCCTATTGAATGCGAAAGTTCTCGCCCAGATAGACCCGCCGTACATTCTCGTTCTCCACAACATCTTGGGGTGTGCCCGACATCAACACCTGCCCATCGTGCAGAATGTAAGCGCGATCCACGATTTCGAGCGTTTCGCGCACATTGTGGTCCGTAATCAGGACGCCGATGCCACGTTTTTTCAGATCGGCGACCAGATTTCGGATATCGCCGACCGAAATCGGGTCAACTCCGGCAAAGGGTTCATCCAGCAGCAGGTATCTGGGATTCGCGGCCAGCGACCGCGCGATTTCCACCCGTCGCCGCTCGCCGCCCGACAGGGCAAGCGCGGGCGCACGGCGCATGTGCTCGATCGAAAATTCGCTCAGCAACTCTTCCAGCCGTTCTCGCCGCTTGTGGCGGTCGGGTTCCACGATTTCGAGGATCGCGAGGATATTGTCCTGCACGCTCAACCCCCGGAAAATGCTCATTTCCTGGGGGAGGTAGCCGATTCCCATCTGTGCGCGCCGATACATCGGCAGCGCCGTCACATCCGTGCCGTCCAGCACAACCGTGCCGCCCTCGGGCGCGACAAGGCCCGCAACCGCGTAGAATGTGGTGGTCTTGCCCGACCCGTTGGGACCAAGAAGGGCAACGACCTCGCCCCGCTGCAACTCCATCGAAAAGTCGCGGATCACAAGTTTCTTGCGGTAGGACTTGCGCAGGTGCGAGATCTTGAGCCCCGACGTGCTTGCCGCGAGTTTCAGTTCCGGTTTGGCCATCAGTTGTTGCCGGTCTGGAGGATCGTTTTCACACGTCCCTGCATGCGGGCTGTTCCGCCGTCCAGATCCACCGTCATCCGATCCGCACTGAGCGCGCTGCGCCCCTGCGCCATCAGGACGTCTCCCGTCATGACGATCACACCGCTGTCGATGTCGTAATCCGCCCGTTGCGATTCTGCTGCGTCCGGGCCGGACACCAGCGTGACGCCCCCCGTGGCCTCGAGCCGTTCGATCCCTTCCGCGTTCTCGCGGTAAATCACGATCACCTTTGCCGCGGACAGGCGCATGTCGCCCTGACCGATGACGACATTTCCGGTGAAAACCGCCTCTCCCGTCGCCTGATCCACATTCAGTTCGTCGGCGGTCACTTCGACCGGGGCGGAGGTGTCTTGCCGGATGGTGCCAAAGGCGACCTGTGTGCCCTGCGCGATCGCGGGGGAAGACAGGCCCAACACTGCAATGCAGGCGAGGGTGCGAAGGAATGTCACGGGTTAATCACTCTTCTCTTATTTTGGGGGTATATATCAGCTTCACCCCGTTTGTGAAAATCAATTGAGCGTTTGAGTCCGCGGCGCTGCGTTCCAGCCGCATACGCCCGGCGTCCAGTGTACCAAGCGGCCCCGTGCCCTGCACCGTGCCGGGAGATTCCAGCATCAGCGTGTCAAATTCGGCAAGCAATTCGTCGCTGGACAGCGCAAAGCCGGAAGACGTGGTCATCACCACATTGCCTCGCAGGGTCGAGCTGTTGCCTGACAGATCGAACTGCCCCTGATCGGACACCAGGGTGATCCGCGTTCCCGAAGACAGGTCGATTTGCGCGAAAAGGTCCGTCGCCTCGTTGTTCAGGCTGCTGCGGGTGGCCATTGTCTGGGCCGCCACCGTCACCTGATCGCCCGCATCCGTGGTTCCGGAAAAGAAAGGGGCGGTGATCTGCTGACCCCGCAGACGTTCGTCGATTTCAGTCTCTGCAAAGGGCAAATTGGCCATCGGATCGACATTGCGCGACAGCAGGAACACGGTCGACAGCAGCAGCAGCGCCGTCAGCGGCAGCAGCACCTTGAGCCAGGCGACCAGTCTTGAATAGCCATCCATGCCATTTTCCCTAGCCCAGTCCGACCCGCAGACAGTCGTGAATGTGGATCAGCCCGAGAGGCGGTTTCGCCGCGTCCGGGTCGGTTACGAAAAGGCAGGTGACCGAGCGTCCGCCATCCTGTCCGTTCATGATCCCCACCGCTTCCTGCGCCAGAATGTCGGGCCCGATCGTTCTGGGTGATGTGGTCATCACGTCGCGGGCCGTCAAGTGCAGGAACCGGTCGCTCATGTGGCGGCGCAGGTCGCCGTCGGTGATGATGCCCGCCAGCGTGCCGTCGCCATGAGTTACCCCGACCACGCCAAAGCCTTTCCGGCTGATCTCGATCAGAGCGTCCTGCATCGAAGTGTCGGTCCCCACCAGCGGCATCGCGTCTCCGGCGTGCATCAGGTCGGCGACGCGTGTCAGCAATGCGCCCAGTTTTCCACCGGGGTGAAAGTCGCGGAAATGTTCGGCGGTAAAGGCACGGTGCCGCATCAGTGCCACGGCCAGCGCGTCACCCATGGCGAGCGTCATCGTGGTCGATGTGGTCGGCACGATGCCGGTCCCACATGCCTCGCCCAGATCGGGCAGGCGCAGCACGACGTCGCATTGGCTGCCCAGCGCGCTGTCCGGTGCCTTGGTGATCCCGACCAGCGGAATGTCGAACCTGCGCGAATAGGCGATCATGTTGGCCAGTTCCGGGGCCTCGCCCGAATTCGAGATCGCCAGAACCACATCGTCGCGGGTGACCATGCCAAGATCGCCGTGGCTTGCCTCGGCCGGGTGGACGAATTGCGCGGGCGTGCCGGTGCTGGCCAGCGTGGCCGCGATCTTGCGCGCGATATGGCCCGATTTGCCAATGCCGGTGACGATCACGCGCCCCCTGGACGCGAGCAGCAGGTCGATGGCCGCGCGGAACGTTTCGTCAAGGCTGTCGGCGAGGGTGTTCAGCGCCCCTGCCTCGATGCGGATCACGTCGCGTGCGGTGTCTATGAAGGGCGTTTTGCTGCTCATGCGTGGGCAAAGATGTCGATTTCGGGCCAACCGGCAAGGTCCAGATTGGCGCGCATCGGCAGAAAGTCAAAGCAGGCCTGCGCCATTTCCATCCGCCCCTCGCGCACCAGTCGTTCGTTCAGAACCTCGCGCAGTCGATGCAGGTACAGCACGTCGGAGGCGGCGTATTCGACCTGTGCCTGTGTCAGCGCCTCGGCCCCCCAGTCGCTGGACTGCTGCTGTTTGGAGATGTCGATATCGAGCAGTTCCTGAAGCAGGTTCTTCAGCCCGTGCCGGTCGGTGTAGGTGCGCACGAGGCGGCTCGCGATCTTGGTGCAATAGACCGGCGCGGTGACGGCGCCAAAGGCGTTTTGCATTGCCGCAATGTCAAAGCGCCCGAAGTGAAACAGCTTGAGCACGTCCGGGTCGGTCAGAAGCGCGCACAGGTTCGGTGCTGCGGTCTGGCCTTGCCGGATCTGCACCACATGTGCGTCGCCGTCCCCGGCGGACAGTTGCACGACACACAGCCGGTCGCGGTGCGGGTGCAGCCCCATGGTTTCACAGTCGATCGCAACGATCGGGCCCAGATCAAGGTCGTCCGGCAGGTCGGAGATATGCAGGTGGTTTGTCATGGCGTCGCTATACCTGTTCGCAGGGCGTTGGGAAAGCCGGGTTTAAGTTGCCTTGAGCAGGTCGAGGGCCGGGCGCGGATACCGGTCGAGCAGTGTGGTGACCAGCGCGCGGCAGTCATGCCCTCGCCATGCAGCCGTATGGGCCGCGCGGGGCAGGGCCGGATGTTTCAGGGCAAGACGCCGCCACGCATGAACGATCATCACCCGCATAACGGCGCGTTCGCGCGGGCTGAGCGGGCCGATTGCATCTTTTTTCTGGTCGATGTCCTTTAGCACCGAGTGAAGCGACGCATAGCCCGCCATCAACGCCTCTGATTCGATCTGGGCACCAATCCAGTCGGGCATATGCCCTGGCGCAAGGATCATGGCGTCATCGGGGTGTGGACTATCGGGTGCGCAGATATAGATACGCGGGGCGATCATGGTGAAGTGGGACGCAGGCAACGCGCTTGGCCCATCCGGCATCAGGACGATCCTTGCGTCAACGCCCTGTTCGTCTGGCCGCCCGTAGATTCGGGGGCGGGCGGCGGCGCTGTCCTGCCGACCCTTTGGCGTCAGGCTGTGTCGGCTGATGCGCCCCAGTTTCTGCGAGGTGATCCAGCCATCGGCGCGCAGGCGGTGCAGGGCCACGCGCGTCGCTTCCGGCTTGATCCCGATCCCGGCCATCAGGGCGGACAGTGTTGGACCGTCCAGCGGGCCATCGGGGGCAAGGTCGCCGAAAACAGTCACTAACAGGGACCAAACGCGCAACGACCCAAGCGCGGCGAGCGCCACGATGGATTGTGTGCGGGCGGTCTCAGGCATTCATCGTCAGCAGGTCATATTCGGCGACTGCCTCGTCGTTCTGGTTGGTCAGGGTGACATGCCACCGCACCTCGCCGTAGGCGTCATTGCGCGGTGTCTTGGCCTTGACCACCAGACGCACCTTGATGCTGTCGCCCGCCTGCACCGGTTTCAAGAAGCGTAAGGAATCGAGTCCGGTATTGGCCAGAACGGGGCCGGGGTCGGGCTGCACGAACAGCCCTGCCGCAAAGCTCAGCAAGAGGTAACCATGCGCGACGCGCCCCGGAAAGAAAGGGTTCGCGGCTGCGGCGTCCTCGTCCATGTGGGCATAGAACGTGTCGCCGGTGAATTGGGCGAATGTGTCAATGTCATCCAGCGTGATGGTGCGCGCTGGCGTGTGCAGCGTATCGCCGATTTCGAGGTCCGCAAAGGGACGGGTGAACGGGTGCGGATGCTCGGTCGCCTCGCGCGCGCCCGGCACCCATTGGCCGGTGATCGCTGACAGAATATCGGGGCTGCCCTGAACGGCCGTCCGTTGCATATAGTGCATCACGGCGCGCACCCCGCCGAGTTCCTCGCCCCCGCCTGCACGGCCCGGTCCGCCGTGAACCATATGGGGCAGCGGTGCGCCGTGCCCCGTCGCCTCGGCCATGGAGTCGCGGTTGTTGAAGTAGAGCCGCCCGTGAAACGGCGCGGAGGCCACAGCGATCGCACGCGCCACATCCGCATCGCAAGTGATCACCGAAGCGACCAGGGACCCCTTTCCCCGGTTGAGCAACGTGGCCGCGTGCTCGAGATCGCGATAGGGCATCACGGTCGACACCGGACCAAAGGCTTCGACGTCATGCACGGCTTGGGCCGTGTCCGGGTCTGCGCAATGAAACAGCATGGGCGGAACAAAGGCACCGGGGCTGCCGGTCATGGAAAAGGAGTCGGGATCACCGAACACCCGCTCGGCTTGCGCGCCGATGCGTGCGGATTTGACCAATACGTCGCTTTTCTGCCTGTTAGAGACCAATGCGCCCATCTGTGTCGTCGCCTCGCGCGGGTCACCGACAACGATGTCAGTCAGTTTTTGTGTCAATGCGGCAATCACCGCCTCAACCTGCGCGTCGGGCGCGAGAATACGGCGGATCGCGGTGCATTTCTGGCCCGCCTTGGCGGTCATTTCGCGCAGGGTCTCGGCGATGAACAGATCGAATTCGGCTGTGTCCGGCGTTGCATCCGGCCCCAGTACCGTGCCGTTCAGGCTGTCCTGTTCGGCGGTGAACCGCACCGCGTTGGCGCGCAGGTTGGCATTGTTGCGCAGGTGCGCGCCTGTATCCGCGGACCCGGTAAAGGTCACCACATCCTGACAATCGAGGTGATTGAGCAGATCGCCGGTGCCGCCCGCGATCAACTGCAAGGCCCCGTCTGGCAACAGGCCGCTGTCACTCATCAGCCGCACGCAGGCTTCGGTCACATAGCAGGTGGCCGTCGCCGGTTTGATGATCGCGGGCATCCCGGCCAGCAGGGTGGGGGCCAGTTTTTCCAGCATGCCCCAGACGGGGAAATTGAAAGCGTTGATATGGACCGCGACGCCTTGAAGCGGGGTGCAGATGTGCTGGCCCAAGAAACGGCCAGAGCGGCCCAGCTGTTCAGGCGGGCCATCGACATAAACACGCCCGTCCGGCATCTCGCGCCGCCCTTTGGAGGCAAAGACCAACATCGTGCCGATGCCGCCATCGACGTCGATCAGATGATCGGACTGCGTGGCACCAGTGTCAAAGCTGAGATCATAGAGTGTCTGGCGGTGTTCACGCAGGTGCAGCGCCAGTGCCTTGAGCATGCGGGCGCGGTCGTGGAATGTCATCGCCTGCAAGGCGGGCGCGCCGACCTCGCGGGCGAAACCGCGCATGGATTGTACGTCCAGCGCGTCGTTTCCGGCCTGTGCAATGGTCGCGCCCGTAATCGCGCTTTCGATCGCGCGCGCGCCGGGGCCGGGGGCGACCCACTGACCGGCGGCAAAACTGTGAACCTGACGCATTGGCGCCCCCTAGTGTTGATCGTAATCGACGATGAGCGTGTCGCTGAGCGGATAGCACTGGCAGCTCAGAACGAACCCTGCCTCGACCTCGTAGTCCTCAAGCGCATGGTTGCTGAGCATCTGGTACTCGCCCTCCGTCACCTTGGCCTTGCAGGTGCTGCACACTCCCGCGCGGCAGGCGAAAGGCGGATCCAGATTGCCCCGGATCGCCGCTTCGAGCACCGAAGTGTCCCTGGCCATGTCCAGATGGTGGGTTGTACCGTCCAGGGTGATCTCGGCATGGGTGGCAGGCGTGCCTTGCGCGGCGTCCTTGACGGCCTGACGCGCCAGTTGGCCTTGTTGACCTGCGCCGAACAGTTCGAACCTGATGAGGTCCCTGGCCAGCCCATGTGTCTCTAACGCGGTCGAAATCGCGCGCATCATCGGTTCGGGCCCGCAGATCAGCGCTGTATCGACCGACGTGATGTCGATCCAGGATTTGAACAGAAGCGCGCATTTCACTTCGTCCACGCGCCCGGAAAACAGGTCGATGTCCTGCCCGGTTTCCAGCACATGAATCAGGGTAAACCGCTGCATGTACCGGTTTTTCAGGTCTTCGAGTTCGTCGCGGAACATGATGGTATGAACGGCCCGGTTGGCGTAGATCAGCGTGAAGGTGCTGTCGGGTTCGCGGGCGAGGATGGTTTTCAGGATCGACAGGATCGGCGTGATCCCCGAGCCACCTGCAAAGGCGAGGTAGGATTTACCCGTGTCGGGCTCGATTTCGACGCCGAACTTGCCCATTGGCGGCAGCGCGAACAGGGTGTCGCCGACGGCGAGTTCGGTATTGGCAAAAGTGGAAAATGCACCGCCCGCGACCCGCTTGATCCCCACCTGCAACGCGCCGTCATCAAGGCCGGCGCAGATCGAATAGTTGCGCCGCAATTCGGTGCCGTCAAAGTCCTGTTTGAAAGTCAGGTACTGCCCAGGTGCGAACCGAAAGGCGCTGTCGTCTTCTGGCCTGAGCGTCAGCACAACCGCATCGCGGATTGTGTGGCGGATGTCGGTGACCCTGAGGGGGTGAAACGTGCTCATATGCATTTGAAGTAGTCGAAGGGTTCGAGACATTCGCGACAGCGCCACTGCGCCTTGCACGGAGTCGAGCCGAACTGGCTGATCCGCTCGACCTTGGTGGATTTGCACAGCGGGCAATGTTGCGGGCCACCTGCGGGTTGCGGTGGGGCGATGCCATAGTCTTCGAGCCTGGCGCGTCCCGCATCTGACAGCCAATCTGTTGTCCACGGGGGCGCGATTTGCCTTTTTAGAGACAGGTTTTCGATACCCCGCGCACGCAGCGCCGCCTCGATCTCGAAATTTATGACGGACGTGGCCGGGCAGCCGGAATAGGTCGGCGTCACCGTGATTTCGAGCCTGTCGCCCTGCCACACTATGTTTCGGATGATGCCCAGATCGACCAGAGAGATGGCGGGGATTTCCGGGTCCGGCACCTCGGCCAGCCAATCCCAGACGTCCGATATCGAGGCTTTTGTGCTTACCATGTCGCATCCGGATAGCTACGGGGCAGTGACTGCATCGTGGCCAGCATGTGCCCCAGATGTTCGGAATGGCGCGCGCCGGTCTTGCCGCCCTGATGGGCGAAATCGGATGCGGGTTGAATCAAGGTCGCGGCGTCGAGTGCGGCATTCACATGCGCATCAAAGCGAGGGCGGAGAGCCGCCATGTCCACCAGATCGTCGCCGTCGGTTGTGAACATTTCGCCCACATATGGCCACAATCGGTCCAGCGCGCCTTGCATCCGTCCGTGGCTTTCCACTGTTCCGTCGCCCAACGCTATCACCATGTCGGTGGAGCGTTCGCGGTGATAGGTGACCTCTTTCAGGGACTTTTGCGCGATGGCGCTGATCTCGGCGTCTTCGTGGTCGCTCAATGCGCGCAGTGCCTCGAAATGCCAACTGTCAAACAGGAATTGCCGCATCATCGTCACGCCAAAATCGCGGTTGGGTTGTTCGACCAGCAGCAGGTTGCGAAAATCCCAGGCGTCGCGGTGAAAGGCGAACCTGTCGGCGCTGCGCTCCTTCCCTTCGCGTTCCCCGGCTAGGCCCAGCCACAGTTGCGTCTGCCCGATCAGATCGAGGGCGACGTTGGCAATTGCGATGTCCTCTTCGAGAGCGGGGGCGTGGCCGCACCATTCCGACAGGCGTTGGCCCAGAACCAACGCGTTGTCGCCCAGACGGATCAGGCCGGTGACGCTCACATCGCGCCTGCGTCGTCGGGGATGTCGAAAAAGCTGGGGTGGCGATAGACCTTGTCATCCGCCGGGTCATAGAGTGATCCTTTGTCGTCGGGAGAGGACGCGGTGATTTGAGCGGCGGGAACAACCCAGATGCTGACCCCCTCCTTGCGGCGGGTGTAGACGTCACGCGCGTTCTGGATGGCGTGGGCCGCGTCGGTGGCGTGCAGGCTGCCCACATGGCGGTGCGACAGGCCGTGCTGGCCGCGGATGAACACTTCGAAAAGGGGCCATTCCTTTGACATAGGCTCTACTCCGCCGCGTCTTGGCGCGCGCGTTTCTTGACTGCATGCGCCAAGCGCGCCTCGCGCACCCATGCGCCGTCGTCCCATGCCTTTTGCCGCGCTTCGATGCGTTCGGTCGAACACGGGCCGTTGCCCTTGAGCACGTCAAAGAACTCGGACCAATCGGGGCCGGTAAAGTCGTACCCGCCCTTGTCGTCGTTCCATTTCAGATGTTCGTCCGGGATGGTCAGGCCCAGGTATTCGGCCTGCGGCACGGTTTGATCGACGAATTTCTGGCGCAGTTCGTCATTGCCGTTCATCTTGATCTTCCAGCGCATCGACTGTTCGGAATGTACGCTTTCGGCGTCCGACGGGCCGAACATCATCAGCGCAGGATACCAGAACCGGTTGAGCGCGTCCTGCGCCATGTGTTTTTGTGCCTCGGTGCCATTCACCATCTTCATCATGATGTCGAAGCCCTGACGCTGGTGGAACGATTCCTCTTTGCAGATGCGCACCATGGCGCGGGCATAGGGGCCAAAGGAGGTGCGTTGCAGCGGTACCTGATTCATGATTGCGGCCCCGTCGACCAGCCAGCCGACCGCGCCCATATCTGCCCATGTCAGGGTCGGATAGGCAAAGATCGACGAATATTTCATGCGCCCATCGAGCAGCATCTCGGTCAGTTCATCCCGGCTGACACCCAGCGTTTCGGCGGCGCAATAGAGGTAGAGGCCATGCCCCGCCTCGTCCTGCACTTTGGCCAGCAGGATCGCCTTGCGCTCCAGCGTCGGGGCGCGTGTGATCCAGTTGCCCTCGGGCAGTTGCCCGACGATTTCACTGTGCGCGTGCTGACCGATTTGCCTGATCAGGGTCTTGCGATAGCCCTCGGGCATCCAGTCCTTTGGCTCTATCTTGTCACCGGCATCGATGCGGGCCTGAAAGGCCGCAAGCTTTTCGGGATCGTCCGCGGTCTCTTCGGACTTGATCATCTGCGCGTACATGGTTCAGACCCTTTCGAGGATTAGCGCAACACCTTGCCCGACGCCGACACACATGGTGCAGAGCGCATAGCGGGTTTGGGTGCGTTTGAGTTGGTAGGCGGCGGTCATCACCAGCCGCGCACCCGACATGCCGAGCGGGTGACCGATGGCAATCGCGCCCCCTTGGGCGTTCACGCGGGGGTCATCGTCGGCCACACCGAGGTCGCGCAGGGTGGCGAGGCCCTGTGACGCAAAGGCTTCGTTCAGTTCGATGACGTCCATTTGGTCGATGGTCAGGCCCGCGCGCTCCAGCACTTTGCGAGACGCGGGCACCGGGCCGATGCCCATCACGCGGGGTGCGACCCCGGCGGCGTTCATCGCGACAATGCGGGCCATGGGCGTGAGCCCGTGTTTCCGGGCGGCGTCGGTTGAGGCGATCAGCAGAGCCGCTGCACCATCATTCACACCAGAGGCATTGCCCGCGGTGACCGTCTTGTCGAGGCCGTTGATGCCGCGCAGTTTGGTCAGGGCGTTTACATCTGTTTCCGGGCGCGGGTGTTCGTCGGTGTCCACGATCACCGGATCGCCCTTGCGCTGCGGGATGGTGACGGGGGCGATTTCGTCGGCAAAGGCGCCCGTGGCATGGGCAGCCGCCCAGCGTTGTTGCGAGCGGGCGGCAAAGGCGTCTTGGTCTGCGCGGCTGACTTGCCAGTCGTCGGCCACGTTGTCCGCGGTTTCGGGCATGGAGTCGATGCCATATGCGGCCTGCATTGCCGGATTCACGAACCGCCAGCCGATGGTGGTGTCAAAGACCTGCGCGGCTCGGCTGAAGGCGGCATCTGCCTTGGGCATGACGAAGGGCGCGCGGGTCATCGATTCGACCCCGCCCGCGATGACCATGTCCAGATCACCTGCCTTGATGCCGCGTGCGGCGATGCCGACGGCGTCCATTCCCGACGCGCACAGGCGGTTGACGGTGATGCCCGGCACTTCGACCGGCAGACCTGCCAGCAAGGCAGCCATGCGTGCCACATTGCGGTTGTCCTCACCCGCCTGATTGGCGCAGCCCATGACCACGTCGTCGATGGCGGACCAGTCCATGTGCGGGTGACGTGCCATCAGGGCTGCGATGGGGGCAGCGGCCAGATCGTCAGCACGGACGCGCGACAAGGATCCGCCATAGCGGCCAATTGGCGTGCGTTGCGCGTCACAGATCCATGCGTCCATTTCGTCCTCCCGAGCCCTGAATATAAGATGGACGTCGAGTCGCGGCAAATGAAATGTTACATATGCTTCGTGTCTGGCAGTGATTCTGTAACGCTTTTCACTTCTGGTAGTAGTCGCGATACCACGCAACGAACCTGGCAACACCGTCCTGGACCGAGGTCTGGGGCGCGTAGCCAGTCAGGCGTGATAACAGCGTGCCGTCGGCCCAGGTGGCGGGCACGTCACCCGGTTGCATATCCATGAAGTTCTTTTTTGCTTCCTGCCCCACAGCGGCTTCGATCGCGTCGATGAATTCCATCAGGGGCACCGGGGCGGAGTTGCCGATGTTCACAACGCGGTAGGGCGCGACGGGAGACAGGCTGTCTCCTTCCTCGATCTGGCCGGGGTCTGAAACGCGCTGTGGCACGGCGTCGATCAATCCGCGGATGCCTGCGACCAGATCGTCGATATAGGTAAAATCACGGGACATGTCGCCATGATTGTAGATGTCGATGGGTTCGCGTTCGAGGATGGCGCGGGTGAATTTGAAATGCGCCATGTCGGGGCGCCCCCACGGCCCGTAGACCGTGAAAAACCGGAACATCGTGATGGGGATGTCGTAAAGGTGGGCATAGGAATGGGCCATCGCCTCGGTCGCCTTTTTGGTGGCGGCGTAAAAGGACATGGGCAGGTCGGCCTTGTCGGTCTCGGCATACGGCATCTTGGCATTGGCGCCGTAGACGGAGGATGTGGAGGCGATCAACAGATGATCGCAGGGGGCGTTGCGCACCGCCTCGAGCAGGTTGAACGTGCCGATCAGGTTTGAATCGACATAACTGCGCGGGTTGTCGATGGAGTACCGCACGCCTGCTTGCGCGGCGAGGTGCACGATGACATCGGGCCGGGTTTCGGCCACCAGATCGGCCAATGCGCCTTCGGTCTCGAGCCGGTCGTTGATGGCACGAAAGCCGGGATGTTGCAGCAGCATCTGCTGGCGGCGCTGTTTGAGTGTGACATCGTAATAGTCGGTGAGGGCATCGAAGCCGATCACCTCGAACCCGTCTTCCAGCAGGCGTTTGGCCAGAAAATAGCCGATGAAGCCGGATCCGCCCGTGATCAGAACCCTTGCCATCACTCGGTCTTTTCCGCCGACCAGGCGGCCCGTCCGATGCTGTCATAAGCGGCGAAACCTGCGCGCCTGGCGTCCTGAACCGAGTAGACGTTGCGCAGATCAGCCATGCGTGGCGTCGCCATGCGCCGCGCAAGACGCTTGAGGTCGAGCGCGCGGAATTCGTTCCATTCGGTCAGGATGACCAACAGGTCGGCGTTTTGCGCCGCCTTGTAGGCATCATCAGACCATTGCACACCGGGCAGCAGGGCCACGCCCTCGTGCTGGCCTTGCGGGTCGGTCACGCGGACCTTGGCGCCGGCCCCGATCAGCGCCGGCACGATGGTCAGCGATGGGGCGTCGCGCATGTCGTCGGTGTTCGGCTTGAAGGTGGCACCTAGAATGGCAACGGTCTTGCCCGCGAGCTTTCCGTCACACAGGTCAAAGATCTTGTCGATCATGCGCCGCTTGGTTTCCTCGTTCACCTTGATGACGGTTTCGGTGATCTG
>CAZITF010000040.1:0-16573 GCA_964542095.1 uncultured Rhodobacterales bacterium | reverse complement strand
GCGTGTAGCCAGGTCCAACCCGGTGTATGCAGTCAGGTCCGAATAGCAGTCACCGTCGACGAAACCGCTGCGTGCAGGCTGCCACCTGCGGGATTTGACCGGATACTACGCGCCCCGTCGATCAATCTGGCCGTATGAAACTCGAAGAATTTTCCGATCCTTACCTGAACCGTACCTGGGCCGAGCTGGGTGCACGTGTGTTGTCTTCTGGCAATCGAGTGTCAGTCACTCTGGGTTATCCGGCACTGGGTGCGCAGTAAAAACTACAGGCAGAATTGGTCCAGTTTCTGGGAACCCAGGACCTTGAATTGGAACTGCGCTTCCAGGCACCTTCTGGTCGCGGCTTTCAGCATGTCAAACACATCATCGCCGTGGCTTCCGGTAAGGGTGGTGTAGGCAAGTCCACTACAGCAGTAAATCTGGCCTTGGCACTGGATGCTGAAGGCGCCAAAGTTGGCTTGCTGGATGCGGACATTTACGGTCCCAGTCAAGGCATGATGCTGGGGGTGGAAGAAGGCCGACGACCCAACGTCAAAGACGGCAAGTTTTTTGAACCCATTCGCGCCCATGGTCTGAAAGCCATGAGCATGAGCTTTATGGTAGATGACAATACCCCCATGGTCTGGCGTGGACCGATGGCCTCAGGTGCGTTGCAGCAGATCCTGACCCAGACCAACAACGAAGTCGACGCAGTCATCTCGTCCAACGACGGCATGGCGGGCGGAGTTGTTGCGGCACTCGCCGCACAAGGCATGGACGGAATCCCCGTGTCCGGTCAGGATGGCGACCACGCCGCGCTGAACCGTTTCGGTCTGGAAAGACAGCCGTGAACTGGGCCGCAATGCAGGCGAGATCGCCGTTGCACTGGCAAACGGCACAGCCATGGCTGACATCCCGGGCGCAGCCGAATTCACCTCTCCCGGCGGTGTAACTGTGAACTCCATGCTGCTGGCACCTCTGCCCGTCACTCAGGACAAGCTGAACCTCGTTCTGGACGCTGGCTGGATCGAAAAAGACGTCCTGTGCCAGGGCGTGACCGGCCTCGCTGTCTGCGAGTAAGCTGATCGATGCTTGACAAGTCCCATCCGCCCCGCGCGGGTGGGACTTTTTTTAATCGACGAACCCGTCAGCGGGTTCGAGGGGAGGGGAGCTCATGTCCGGCGGACTGGGGAAGTTAATCAAGACACTACAGATCGATACGCGACTGCTCGGCATGGTAGGTGCCTTTGTCGCGATCGCATTGGTCTTTCACATCGCGACGGGGGGCACGTTCCTGACGCCGCGCAACCTTTTCACACTGACATTGCAGACGGCCTCGGTGGCCGTGATGGCGACGGGCATGGTCTTTGTCATAGTCACGCGCAATATCGACCTTTCCATCGGGTCCCTGCTTGGGATCATCGGCATGGTCATGGGGGTGATCCAGGCGCAGATCCTGCCCGACATCTTTGGCTTTGGCAGCCCGGCCATCTGGATCATCACGGTAACCGTCGGCATCCTGATGGGTGCTGCAATCGGCGGTTTTCAGGGCTGGCTGATCGGGTATCTTGCGATCCCGTCCTTTATCGTCACGCTTGGCGGTCTGCTGATCTGGCGCGGGGGGGCATGGTGGGTGTCCAAGGGCACAACGATTTCGCCGCTGGACCCGAATTTCGTGATGCTGGGTGGCGCGACCGGCACGATCGGTGTCACGGCAAGCTGGCTGCTGGCCCTTGTCGGGTCGGTGGTGACAATCGTCTTTCTGATCAACACCCGGCGCAAGCACATCAGCCACAACTTTGCGGTCAAGCCGCTCTGGGCGGAATACGCTCTTGGCGCGATCCTTGTGGGTGCGATTTGCGGCGTGACCGCAATCATGAACGCCTACATGGTGCCCTCGCGCATCCTTGAACGGCGCTTTGCATCCCAGGGGCTGGAAATGCCGGAAGGGTATACCGAAGCCTATGGCTTTCCGATCTCGGTGCTGATCGTGCTGGCGGTGGCCATCGCCATGACCGTGATCGCCCGAAAGACCCGCTTTGGCCGGTATATCTTTGCCATGGGCGGTAACCCGGATGCAGCGGAATTGTCGGGGATCAATACCCGGCTGCTGACGGTCAAGGTGTTTGCTCTGATGGGTGGTCTGACAGCGATTGCCGGTGTGATCGCTTCGGCCCGTCTGGGATCGGCCGGCAGTTCGCTGGGCGAGCTGGACGAATTGCGCGTGATTGCGGCTGCCGTGATCGGCGGCACTGCCCTCGCGGGGGGTGTCGGCACGATCTATGGCGCGATCCTCGGAGCCTTCATCATGCAGGCCCTGGTGTCTGGCATGGGTATGGTCGGGGTGGATTCGCCCCTGCAAAACATGATCGTCGGCGGTGTCCTGATCCTCGCAGTCTGGGTGGACATCCTCTATCGCCGCAGAACGGGAGAAGCATAATGACCACTCCTTTGCTCGAAATGCGCAACATCTCGATCCACTTCGGCGGAATCAAGGCGGTGGACGATGTGTCCATCGACCTGATGCCCGGCGAGGTCGTGGGCCTTCTGGGCCACAACGGCGCAGGAAAATCCACGCTGATCAAGATCCTGTCGGGGGCCTACAAAAAGGACGCGGGCGAGATATTTGTCGATGGAGAAAAGGTCGACATCCGCTCACCCGCGGATGCGCGCAAATACAATATCGAGACGATCTATCAGACGCTCGCGCTGTCTGACAATCTCGATGCGGCTTCCAACCTGTTTCTGGGGCGCGAGATCACCACCCGCTTCGGACTGGTGGACGACACCAAGATGGAGGCCGAAAGCCGCAAGATCATGGCCCGCCTCAATCCCAACTTCAAACGGTTCTCGGAACCCGTGCGGTCCTTGTCGGGCGGTCAGCGCCAGTCGGTCGCCATCGCGCGCGCCGTTTATTTCAATGCACGCATCCTGATCATGGACGAACCCACGGCGGCGCTTGGCGTACATGAAACGGCCATGGTTGCGGACCTGATCAAGGAGTTGAAGGCGCAGGGCCTTGGCATTTTCCTGATTTCGCACGATACCCGCGAAATGATGGAATTGTGCGACCGGGTGTCGGTGATGAAGAATGGCCAGCTGATCGGCACGGAACGGGTCGAGGACGTGACCGAGGACGATGTGCTGTCGATGATCATCATGGGCAAGAAACCCGAAGTGACCGTCGATGCGTGAAGGCGCGGGCGCTCCGAACCTCGTCGCGGATGTCGGGGGCACCAATTGCCGTCTGGCGCTGGCGGATGCGGGCGGCGTGCGCGCCGACACAGTGCGCCGGTTTCGCAATGACGACTTTGCCAGCTTTGCCGATCTGGCGCGCGGCTATATCTCCGACCAGCCCATCCTGGCGTCGGCGGCTATCGCAATCGCTGGCCCTGTCGGCAGGGGCGAGGGTCGGTTGACGAACCGGGACTGGCATTTCGATGCCGAGCGACTTGCCGCCGAACTGTCGCTGCCGCGGGTCCATCTGCTGAACGATCTGGAGGCGCTGGGTCATGCGATCTGCGTTCTGCCCGACGCTTCTCTGACCCATCTGAGCGGCACGCCGTCCCCGGACGAGGCGCAGGCGCTGGTCGTGGGGTTGGGCACAGGGTTCAACGTGGCCCTCACGCACCGCCCCTCGGGCGTGGTGTTCTCTGCCGAGATGGGGCACGCCCGTCTGCCTCATTCGGTGGAATCCATCGTGGCCGAGGCGATCAACGATTCCGATGTATTCGAAACGGTCGAGCATCTGCTGGCGGGCCGGGGGCTGGCCAAGCTGCACAAGGCCCGCACCGGACACAGCTGTGACCCCGAACACGTCGAGGCCGCAGACGGGGGCGCGGAAACGCTCGCCCTTGCCGCCCGCGCCCTTGGCGGGCTGGTGCGCGAGATGGCCTATCTGTATCTGCCCGAGGGCGGGATCTATTTCAACGGCAGCCTTGCGCGGACCTTGATGTCAGGTGATACGCGTGATCTGGCCCTGGCGCCGTTGCTGAACGAGACCGGCTTTGGCGGGCGGATGTCGGGCATTCCGACCTACCTGCTCAACGATGACGCATCGGCCCTGCATGGCTGCGCGCGGTTCCTGTCGGTCGGGGCGTCCTAGACGCGCCGCGCAATCTCGGTGATGGTGTCAAAGGCGGTGTCGAAATCGCGTTCTTCACAATCAAACTGCCCGGCGGTAAAGCGGATCACCTTTTGCCCGTCCACCAGCGTCTGCGTCAGGTAAATCCGTCCGTCGTCGTTGATGGCATCCACCAGGCCTTGCGTTTCGTCGTCCGACGCGCCCGCGACTTTGAAGGTCCACAGCGACAGGATCGGTTCTGTGACAATTTCGAAGTTGTCTTCGGCCCGCAGCCGTTCGCACAGGGCCTGTGACCACGTGACGTGGTTGCGGATGCGGCTGCGCAGCCCCTCCATCCCGTAATGGCGCATCAGGAACCAGAGCTTCAGCGCGCGGAACCGGCGGCCCAGTGGGACCGACCATTCGGAATAGTCCGTCACGTCCTGGGCCCCGTGGGTTTTCAGGTATTCGGGGCGGATGGCAAGGGTCTGGCGCAGCAGGTCGGGGTCGCGCAGGAAATGGGCGGCACAGTCAAACTGAGCCCCCAGCCATTTGTGCGGGTTGAACACGATGCTGTCGAACTGGTCCACGCCGGTCCACAGGGTGCGGAATTCGGGGCAGATCATGGCCGACCCCGCCCATGCCGCATCGAGATGGGTGTAGATGTCGTGTTCCCTGGCGATGGCGGCCACCGCCTCCAGATCATCGCAGGCCCCCATGCCTGTGGCCCCGGTGGCGGCGATGATGCCCGCGGGGATGCGGCCCGCCTGCTTGTCCTCGGCAATGGCCGCCTCGAGGTCCAGCGGGTCCATGTGGCGCAGATCGCCGGTGGTGCGGATCTTGACCAGATTGTCCTGCCCGATGCCGGCGACCCAGATGGCGCGGTCGATCGAGGTATGCACCTGATCCGAGCAGTAGATGCGCAATTGCGGCAGATTGTGCAGCCCCTCGATATTGCCGCGAAAGGCCAGTGCGCGTTCGCGCATGGTCAGTACGGCGGCAAGGGTGGCGGACGAGGCGCTGTCCTGAATGACGCCCTGGAACACGTCCGGCAGGCCCAGTCCCTGACGCAGCCAGTCCATCATCCGCGTCTCCATTTCGGTGGCGGCGGGCGACGTCTGCCACAGCATGCATTGCGGTGCGATGATCGAGGCGAGGAATTCGGCCAGAACCGACGCAGGGGCGGCGTTGGCGCTGAAATAGGCGAAAAAGCGGGGGTGTTGCCAATGGGTGATGCCGGGCATCACGATGGCGTCGAAATCGGCCATGATGGCGGCCAGATCGGTGCCGGTCTCGGGTGGCGTGTCGTCCAGTTGGGCGGCGATGTCGCCGGGTTTGGTCTGGGCGCGCACGGGCCGGTCGCGCAGGGTCTTGTGATAGGTCGCGCCCCAATCCGCGGCATCCCTGGCGTGTTTGGCGAAATCATCCCAGCTCATCTGTGTCCTTTCATGTGTGTGGCACACCGGGGTGGGCCTGCGGAGCGTAGGACACAGATGTCCTCTGCCCGGTCCGGTCTGTCGAGTCCTTTTCCGATGGTTTGAATAGTGAACCAGCGGATGCGGAAAAACGTTGCAACCTCAAAGGAGGTGCGCCAAGCTTGGGTTCATGTCGACCATCGCCAAGGCGCTCGGACTTTTGGATCTGTTTTCGGACACCCGGCCCCGGTTGGGGCTGTCCGATGTGCAGCGCCTGACGGGCCGCGACAAGGCGACGGTGCATCGCCACCTTGTCGCACTGGAGCGGGCCGGATTTCTCGAAAAGGATGCCCGGACGCGGGCCTATCGCCTTGGCCCGGCCCTGACCCGTCTGGCGGGCATGCGCGCGCGCACCGTGCCCGAGGTCGAGATGGTGCGCACCATCATCGACACTCTCAGTCGCGCGGCGGGGGAACTGGTGCATATCAGCCGCTTGCAGGGATTTGACCTGGTCGATGTCTATCACGCCGAATTGCACGACCACCTTGTGCGCGTCAGCTTTGACGCCTATGGTCTGCCGCCGCTCTTTGCCACATCCTCGGGCAAGGCCTATCTCGCGTTTTCGCCCGGCGGGCTGGTCGACCTGGCCCTGGCCGACCCGCGCACATGGTTGCCCGGCGCGGGCGCGCCCGACAAGGCCGATCTGCTGGCGGACTTGCAGGCCATCGTGCGGCGCGGCTATGCCCGCAACCGCGATGCCTTGCGCCTCGGCGTGTCATCGGTCGCGATCCCGGTGTTCGATGCAGCCAGCCGCGCGGTCGCCACCTGTTCCATCGCCTATCCCTCAAGCCGGGGCGGCGTAGAGGCCGAGGCCCGCCTTGCCGGGCTGCTGATGGCCCATGGCCGCGACATCACCGAAGCGATGGGCGGTGCCGTGCCTTCGGACGTGCAGGCCATCTGGACGCCGAGCCGCGAAAGGGCTGCGTCATGAAAGACAGCAATTTCCTGAAAGAACACAACGCCCGCCAGTTCTGGCACCCGATGACCCATCCGGCCGACAGCGCGGCCAATCCGCCGACCATCCTGACGGGGGGCGAGGGCGTATACATCACGGATGTGGACGGACACCGCAGCATCGACGCGGTCGGGGGGCTCTGGAACGTCAACCTGGGCTATTCCAGCGCCCCGGTCAAAGCGGCGATTGCCGACCAGCTGGACGCGCTGCCCTATTACTCGACCTTCCGCGGCACCTCGAACGACAAGGCAATCGAACTGGCCTATCTGCTGGCTGACTTCTTTGCCCCCGACGGGATGACGCGCAGCTTTTTCACCTCCGGCGGGTCGGACAGCATCGAGGTCGCGCTGAAATTCGCCCGCCAGTATCACCGCATCCGGGGCGAGGGCACACGGACCAAGTTCATCAGCCTCGAAAAGGGGTATCACGGCACGCATTTTGGCGCCGCCTCGATCAATGGAAATGCCAAGTTCCGCAACGCATACGAGCCGCTGCTTGCGGGCTGTTTCCACATCCCCGGCCCTTACCTTTACCGCAATCCGTTTGGCGTCGAGACTGCCGAGGAACTGGCCAGGCTGTCCGCCGCCATGCTCGAACGCGAGATCGCGTTTCAGGGGGCCAACACGGTCGCGGCCTTCATCATGGAACCCGTGCTAGGCGCGGGTGGGGTGATCCCGCCGCATCCCACGTTCATGTCGATGGTGCGCGACATTTGCGACAAGCATGGGCTACTGTTGATCACGGACGAGGTGATCACCGCCTTTGGCCGCACAGGTTCGCCCACCGGGTCGCGCCATTGGGGGGTGTGTCCGGACCTGATGTGTACCGCCAAGGCCATCACCAATGGCTACTTCCCTTTCGGGGCCGTGATGATCGCCGATCACGTCGCCTCGGTGTTCGAAGAGGACACGAGCGGGATGGCGTCGGTCGACATGGGCTATACCTATTCCGGCCACCCGGTCGGGGCTGCTGCCGCCGTGGCGACGATGATCGAGACAGCGCGCATCCGCCCCTGGGAAAACGCAGGCCCGCGCGGGGCCGAGTTGAAGGCGGGCTTGCAGGACCTTGCAACCCGTCATGACGTGATCGGCGATGTGCGCGGCGAGGGGTTGATGTGCGCCATCGAACTTGTCAGCGACCGGACCACGAAAACACCGGTGGGCAAGGCCGCGCCGCTGGCCTTTCAACGGGCCGCCTACGAGGACGGCGTGATGGTGCGGGTGTCGGGCAACAACGTGATCCTGTCGCCGCCGCTGATCGTCGATGAAAGCCACGTGCAAAAAATACTGTCCGCGACCGAGACTGGTCTGAAAGCGGTGGCCGCCGCATGAAAAGCCGGGCCACCGCCACCGCGCTGAAAAGCGCCGCGCGGCTGGCCCCGCATAGCTCCGCCACGGTTTCGCGCCCCTTTGTCAGCAACTGCCCGCCGGCGCAGCGCGTCAATGTCGAGGACGTCACCGATTTTCGTCGCGGGCGGGGAGATCTGATCTTTTCCGTTTTCATGGTCGGGGTCGCTCTGTTCTTTCTCGCCTTTTTCTTTACCCAGACCGGGTGGGAGGACCGCAAGCTGCCCGCAAACATGGCGCGGTACTGGATCGACCAGTTCGGGCTCGCCTCGCCCGAGGGGCGGGTGTCGCGGCTGGGCCGTATCCTGAAACAGGGCTGGGTCGCACCGCTGATCTGTCTGAGCATCCTTGTCCCGGCGGCCCTGTGGAACCTGCGCGGTGCGTGGCTGGCACAGGCCTGGCGGGTGCGGTTCCGCCAGCCGACGGGTGTCGCCCATGAACTGATGCAATGGCTGCGCGCACTCGAATACGTGGGCTGGTTCGTGGCCTATACGGCGCTTGTTCCGGTGCTGGGTTACCTTGTGTCGACGCTGATCCTTGGCACGGCGCTGCCCTGGCGGCTGGGCTATCGCGGTGCGCGGTGGATGGGTATTTGCCTTGCGGCCAGCTTTGTCATTGTCCTGATCTTTCGCACGGGCCTGCAAATCCGTACGCCTGTGAACATCTGGCTCTATGACCAGCTGCCGCAGGGGTGGGAAACCTTCATGCAGGTGTGGTTCTAGGATGGAGGCGCTGTGGACCGGGCTCGAAAACCTTGCCAGCTGGCCCGTGCTGGTCGCGATCCTGATCGGGTCGGTCGGGGGGCTGGCCATTGGGGCGGTGCCGGGGATCGGCCCGGCCATCGCCATCGCGATCCTGCTGCCTGCCACTGTTTTCCTTGACGATCTGGTCAGCCTCGTGCTGCTGCTGGGTGTCTACGGGTCAAGCATGTATGGCGGCGCGATCCCGGCCATCCTGATCAACACGCCCGGCACGCCGGTCAATGCGCTGACCACCTATGACGGCTATGCGATGACCCGCCGGGGCGAGGCCGCGCGTGCGTTGTCGCTGGCCTATGCAGCCTCGTTCTTTGGCGGGTGCTTTTCCATCCTTCTGGGCCTTGGCGCTTTGATGCTGTTCGGCCCGTACCTGCGCGATCTGGGTGCGCTGTTCGGGCAGCGTGACATTTTCATGGCCGCCGCATTGGGCGCTGTTCTGCTTGTGGCCGCGCATCGCAAGACGATGGGGATCGCGGCGCTGCTGTTCGGCCTGGGGTTTCTCATCTCGCTGATCGGGCGGCAGACGACGCGGCAGATTGATCGTTATACCTTTGATGTCGAATATCTTTTCCCCGGTTTCAACCTGATTGTGGTGATCGTCGGCATCTTTGCAATCTCGCAGGCGCTGTTCCTGCTGACCGGCAAGGATGCGGACCCGCCCGAGGCGCGTCTGAAGGGCGGATTGCTGCGCGGTTTCGGAGAGTTGGCACGGTTCAAACCCGTGGCTTTCATCAGTGCAGGCTATGGTACGATCATGGGCATCATCCCCGGTGTGGGCGAGTTCGTGGCCCAGTTTTTCAGCTATTCCACCGCACGGGCCATATCGCGTGAACCCGGCAGGTTCGGACGCGGCGCGCCGGACGGGCTGATCGCGTCCGAGGCATCGAACAACGCGGTGCCCGCCGCCGCCATGGTGCCGCTGCTGGCGCTGGGTGTGCCGGGCGAGGCGCTGACGGCGATGATGATGGTCGTGTTCTTTGATGCCGGGATCAAGCCGGGGCCGGACATCTTTGAAAACAACCCCGACTTCCTGTTTTCGCTGTTCATCGCGCTGTTGATCATCAACGTGCTGGTGGTCATCATGCTGCTGGTGTCGACCCGCCATATCGCGCGGATCATCTATATCCCCAACCGCCTGCTGGGCGCGTTCATCCTGATCCTCGCCTTTGTGGGCGTGTTTTCGATCCGCAACTCCTTTGTGGATTGCATGTTTGCGGCCGGCTTCGGTTTTCTCGGGTTCATCCTGCGCCGTCTGGACTGGCCGCTGGTGCCCATCGTGCTGGGTCTCGTGCTGGGGTCGATCATGATCGAGAAACTGACCGCCGGGTCCGGGCAGATCAAGACGGTGTTCGATCTGGTCAACCGGCCCGTGTCGGGCACGCTGTTTGTCGTTATCCTCATCGTGATCTCGGTCACGTTTTTCACCAGCCTTCGAAACCGAAGGTTCGAACATTAACCGAAACGCAAAACAAACTCAGGGAGAGTGATAATGAAAAAGCTTTTGACATCAGCGGCCTTTGCGCTTGCCGCACTGACCGGCCCGGCGCTGGCGGAATACCCGACCGGGCCCGTACAGTTCATCGTGCCCTGGCCTCCGGGCGATTTCGAGGACATCCTGACACGGATGATCGCCGCCGACATGGCCGAAGCGACGGGGCAGCCCGCATCGGTCGTGAACCGCCCCGGGGGCGGCGATGGGCCGTTTCCCGGCGCGTTGGAGGTGCTGAACGCCCCCAATGACGGGTCGGTCATCGGGTCCTTCGTGATCGGGGTTCCGATTGTCGGGCCCAAGATCGACATCGGCATCGAGGAGGACAGTTTTGTCCCGGTCGGCATCTTTCTGACCTACCCGTTCGTGCTGGCGGCATCGGGCGATGCGCCCTATTCCAACATGGCCGAACTCGCTGAATACGCGAAGGAAAACGACGTCGTGCTGGGCCATTTCGGGGCTGGCCTCACGCCCACGGCGGTGTCCATGGCCGCCGCCGTCAAGATGGGGTTCGAGTTCGCCGATGACAGCGCATTCGACCTTCTGGATTGCAACACGCTGTCTTCGGGGGATGCGGACGTGATCAACACGACGCTGGCGCTGATCGAACCCTGCCTGGGCGAGATCAACGTGCTGGGCAATATCGGTGCGCAGCCCATCGCCAAGCTGGACGGGGTGGAGACCATCGCCGCCCAATCCGGCGTGAACGACGTGGAATTGTGGAACGGGCTGTTTGTCACCAAGGGCACGCCGCAGGAGGTGATCGACACCATCGCCGCCGTGGCCGCCAAGACCATGGCCTCGCCCGAGGCACAGGCGTTGATGGCTGAAACCGGCGCTGCCGTCTATTGGCAGGGTCAGGCCGAGGCCGAGGCGCGCATCGCGGCGGACCGTAAAAAGTCGGACGAAATCAACGCGATACTAGGTCGGTGATCCGGCCTTGGTGGGCACCATTCCTGTCCGCTTAACACACAGACATCCAAGGGATGTCTACGCGCCGTCCGCCCCGATGGGCGGCGCGTGCCGCGCCACCCTCGGACGGCTTGGGCGGGGCGGAGACCTGGTGAGAATGCAATGACCAAACGTCTGAAACTCGGCATCCTGCAAGTGAACCACGACCGTTCGGTCGAGGTGGGCGACGCGTTCCCGGACGACGCGCATCGCTTTCGCGACCTGTTTGATGCGCAGGATCAACGGTTCAGCTATCGCGTCTACATGACCATCGGCGGCGAGGTGCCGCGCGATATGGCCGAGCAGGACGCCTACCTGATCACCGGCTCACCGCTGAGCGTGCTGGACGATCTGGCCTTTCTGCCCGCGCTTTATGACTTCATCCGGGCCTGTGACGCGGCGAAGAAACCGCTGTTCGGGGCCTGTTTCGGTCATCAGGCGATTGCCGTGGCGCTGGGCGGACAGGTGGCCCGGCAGGACTGGAATATCGGGATCGATGCGGTCGAGATCACGCGCAACCTGCCGTGGATGACGCCGCCTGCGCCGACGCTGAACCTCTATCAGTTTCACCACGACGCGGTGACGCAACTGCCAGAGGGCTGCGTGCCCTGCGCGACCTCGCCCAAGTGCGAGATTGCCGGATTTAGCAAGGCGGATTATATATTTACGACTCAAACCCACCCCGAATTCACCGACCCGTTCATGCGCTGCGTGCTGGAGTACACCAAGCCGATCCTGAGCCCCGCACAGATCGCCGGGGCCGAGGCGACGCTGGACGTGCCGCAGGATGGCGCGCTGTTGGCGGCATGGGCGACCCGCTTTTTCGGAGGAACCCCGTGAAGAACCTCGCCGATCACGACAGTTTCGTGGATGGGGTGCCGCATGGCACGTTCGCGCAGATGCGCCGCGCGGCACCACTGCACTGGACGCCCGATTTCGGCGCCGATCGCGGGTTCTGGTCGCTGACACGCTACACCGACATCATGGCCGCGCAAAAGGATCCGCAGACCTTTTCCAGCGCACAGGGCATCCGGATCGAGGATCAGAGCCGTGCCGAATACCTTGCCCGCCGCACCTTTCAGGAGACCGACCCGCCCGAGCACACCGCGACGCGGCGCGTGGTCAACCCGGCCTTTGCCAAGCCGGTGATGGCGAGGTTCGAGCCCCTCATCCGCACGTTGGCCCGCGACATCGTGCAACAGGCGCTGGACCACGCGGAATTCGACGGGGTCGAACATATCGCCAAGCGGCTGCCGATGCTGATGCTGGGCCGTATCCTTGGCGTGCCGGATGCCGACCTTGACTGGCTGGTCGAACGCGGCGATGCACTGATCGGCAATACCGATCCGGAGTTTACCGCCACCGTGATCGACAAGGTCAACACCGATGCCTATGCGATGATGCCCTTCCGCTCGCCGGCGGGCGTAGAGTTATACGATTACGCTGAACAGATCCTTAATGGCGCGCGCGAGGTGGACGAGGCGGGCATTCTGGCGCGGGTTCTGCGCGCGGATCAGGGGGCGATTGCCGGGCAGGAATTCAAGAATTTCTTTTGCCTGCTGGTGGCGGCCGGGAACGACACGACGCGCTATTCCATCGCCATGGCGCTGTGGCTGCTGACGCAGCAAAGTGGCCTGCTGGAGCAGTTGCAATCCGGCAGGGTCTGGGACACATGCGCGGATGAGTTCATCCGCCTTGCCGCGCCCACCCTGCATTTTCGCCGCACCGCGACGCGGGATGTCGAGATGCACGGGCAGACGATCAAGGCGGGGGACAAGGTGCTGATGTGGTTCGTGTCGGGCAGTCGCGACGAGACCGTGTTTGCCGACCCCGACACCGCGCATCCGGATCGCAGCCCGAACCGGCATCTGGCCTTTGGCCAGGGCGGTCCGCATGTGTGCCTTGGCATGTGGCTGGCCAAGCTGGAACTGAAGGTGGTGTTGCAGGAACTGGCGGCCCGCGTCTCGGGGCTTGAGGCCACCTCCGCCCCCACCTGGACCCGTTCGAATTTCATCTGCGGGGTCAAGTCGCTGACCCTGCGCCCAACGCGGAAGTGACCCCGATGACCCAACGCACCCGAGTTCTGTTCTGTGACCTTCTGAACCTGCCGCGCGGCAAATACGTGCCCGGCGATGTGGCCGCGGGGGGCAGCATCGGCTTTGCCCGCGGCGTGTTCGGCACCACATTTGATCGCGACCTGATCCCCGTGCCGGGGGCGGGCGTGTTTGACGGTATCCCGGACATGGAGCTGGTTCTGGATGGCGCGCGCCGTCCCGACTGGCAGGCGGGAACGGAGATTGCGCTGGGCACGCTGCATGTGGATGGCGCGCCGTTCGAATTGTGCGCGCGGGGCCGGTTGCAGGCAACGGTCGCCGCCTGGCAGGCGCGCGGGTTCAGCCCGAAAGTCGGTTTGGAACTGGAGGCTTACGTGTTTCAGCAGGACGCCGACGGGGTCTGGACGCCTTACGACACGCCCGGCGCCTTCGTCTATGGCACGGGGCCGCAGAATGATCCGGCGGGCCTGATGGATGCGCTGTGGGCCACGGCGGCCGAGGTCGGTTTGCCGGTCGAGTCGATGAACGGTGAATATGACAACGGGCAGTTCGAATTGACCCTGCAATTCGACGACGCGGTGACGGCCTGTGACAACGCGTTCCTGTTCAAGACCATGGCGCGCGAAGTGGCCGCCGATCTGGGTCTGCTCCTGACCTTTCTGCCCAAGCCGATCCCGGATCGGGGCGGTTCCGGGCTGCATATCAACTTCAGCCTGGCCGACGAGAGCGGGGCCAATGTGATCGCGCCCGATGGGGCATTGTCAGAGGTGGCCAGGGGGTGCATCGCCGGGCTGATCCACCACCACGAGGGGCTGGCAGGGCTGCTTGCGATGACGGTCAACAGCTATGACCGGCTGGGGCCTGCGTCGATGGCCGGGTACTGGGCGAATTGGGCGGAGGATCACCGGCTGGTCACCGTGCGGTCCTGCGTGGCGTCGCCCCGGACCGCGCGGCTTGAGCATCGGATGGCGGACTGCGCGACGAACCCCTATCTGGCGGTGACGGCGGTGTTGCAGGCGGCGTTGCTGGGGGTCGAGCAGGGTTATTCCGTGCCAGCGGCGGAGGATCTGGACGGGCTGGAGAACGTGCGTGCGACGCGGCATGTGCCGTCAGCGCTGGACCGGGCGCTGGATGCCCTGGACAAGGACAAGCCGCTGCGCATGGCCGTGGGGGAGGCGATTTGCGACGCGGTGATCTTCCTCAAACAGGACGAATGGAAGCGGCTGAAGGACAAGTCGGTGGACGAGGTGCGCGACTTTTACCTGCCATTTGTTTAACGGGCCGCATTTTTTCCGATTAAAGCTTTGTTTGGAAAGGTTTACGCCCGAAAGGCGGGCCGCACCACCCGTACACCACCCGTACACCCCCCGTACAGCGGGGATGCAGCGGGGGGCGAGTGTTAACGCAGCGCACGCCCATTCGGCGTCGCGGCAACGCCCGTCAACCGATTGCCAGTTCGCTGGCCCATGGCGGGTTCGCCCCGGCGCGCGCGACGGTGACGGCGGCGGCGCGGGCCGCCAGTGTCAGCATGGCGTGCAGGGTCGTTTCCGGCAGGTCCGCGATGGCGGCGGGGTGCAGGGCGTCGGCGTTGCGCAGGGCGGCAAGGCAGCCGGCGTTGAAGGTGTCTCCGGCCCCGACGGTGTCGACCACGATTGCCTTTTCGGCGGGAACATGCAGGTGCCGCCCGCTGGAAAGATAGGCGGTGGCGCCGTCGCCCCCTTCGGTCAGCAGGAACATCTTTGGCCCCCTGGCAAGGATCGCCTGAGCCTTGTCGGCGAGCGATGCGGTGCCCGGCTCCACCCAGTTCAGATCGTCGTCGGACAGTTTGATGATGTCCGCGCGCCCGATCAGCGCGTTGAGGCGCGCACGGTAGCCGTCGTGATCGGAGACAAAGCTGGGCCGGATGTTGGGGTCGGCCATGACCAGCCGCCGCTCGGGCTGGGCCAGCGCCAGCGTCAGCAGGCTGTCGGCCACGGGCGGGTTGCACAGGGAAATGCCGCCAAAGAACATCGCCTCGGTTTCGGGTGGCACCGGGTCGATGTCGTCGGGGCAGATTTCGCGGGTGGCGGTGCCGTCGTCATAGAAGGTGTAGGTGGCCTGCCCACCGTCGAGATGCACGAAGGCGAGCGTCGTGTTCCGCGCCGAGCGGACCGCGTAGGCGGTCGACACCTGGCTGGCCGTCATGTGATCGGCGATCATCGCGCCGAACGGGTCGGAGGACAGCCCGGTGATCAGCCCGGTGGACACGCCCAGCCGCCCGAGCGCGACGGCGGTGTTCAGCACCGCCCCCCCCACATGGGGCACATAGGCGCCGGTTGCATTCGGGATCATGTCGATCAGCGCTTCGCCGCAGCACAGAATCATGTTGGCACCTCGGTTAGGGTCAGGTCGGCGGGCAGCATGTGGGCCAGCACAAGGTCCGCATTTTTCATATCGTTCTGTTCGGCGCGTCGCGTGGCCTGATCGGGGGGCATCCCGTGATCGAGCCAGCGTTGTACCAGACGTTCGTGCAATAGCGCGCGCGGTGGTGTTAGCGCAATCGAAAGTGTCCAGTGGTCGGCCAGTTCGCGCCACACGGGGGCATCATAGAGCAGGTAGTTCCCTTCGATCAGCACGGTTTGGCAGTCCGCAGGCAGCCGCCCGGCCCCGGCAATGGCCAGATCGCGGGACCGGTCGAAGACGGGATAGATCAGATCGCCATCGTCCTGCAGGGCCCGCACCAGCCGCAGCACCCCCTGTGCATCGAAGGTATGCGGCGATCCCTTTTGCTGGCGGGTGCCGTCCGCGTCCAGCAGGCGGTTGTCGAGGTGAAAGCCGTCCATCGGCACCACCGCGCAGGGCGCGCCGCGCCGTGTGAGCATTGCCGCCAGCGTATCCGCCAGCGTGGATTTTCCGCTGCCCGGTGGCCCGGCCACGGCGACGATTCGCCGCCGGGGCTGTGCCGGGGCGTCCAGCACCTGCGCGCAGATCGCATCGTATGACAGGTCAGGCCGCGACACTGTCCGGCTCTGCCGCGCCGGTCATGTAGGCCACCGCGTCGGACATCGAATGTTCCTTTGGGTCGATCACGCACAGACGCCGCCCCAGCCGGTGGACATGGATGCGGTCGGCGATCTCGAACACGTGGGGCATGTTGTGGCTGATCAGGATGATCGGAATGCCCCGGCTGCGCACGTCCTGGATGAGTTCGAGGACCTTGCGGCTTTCCTTGACCCCGAGTGCGGCGGTCGGTTCATCGAGGATCACCACCTTGGAGCCAAAGGCGGCGGCGCGCGCCACGGCGACGCCCTGACGTTGGCCGCCCGAGAGCGATTCGACCGCCTGGTTGATGTTCTGGATCGTCGCCAGCCCCAGTTCGGACAGCTTTTCGCGGGCGAATTTTTCCATCGCGGGTTTGTCGAGCTGGCGGAACAGTTTGCCCATGACCCCCGGTTTGCGCAATTCGCGCCCCATGAACATGTTGTCGGCAATCGACAGGGCGGGGGACATGGCAAGCGTCTGGT
>CAZITF010000039.1:0-16833 GCA_964542095.1 uncultured Rhodobacterales bacterium | reverse complement strand
TAGGGTCGGTGAAATGCAGTGCTATGCGATGCACACGCCCGGGCACACACCCGCCTGCATGGTGCATGTGATGGGCGACGCGGCCTTTGTCGGCGATACGCTGTTCATGCCCGACGGTGGGTCTGCCCGCGCGGATTTTCCCGGCGGTGATGCGGGTCAACTTTATGACAGCATCATGCGGGTGTTATCGCTGCCGGACGAGATGCGGCTGTTTATCTGTCACGATTACTGTCCTGGAGGGCGGGCAATTGCCTGGGAAACCACTGTCGCAGAAGAGCGAGAGAAAAACATCCACGTCGGCGGCGGCAAGACGCGCGAGGATTTCATCAAGTTCCGCACCGAACGCGATGCGCAGCTGGCCATGCCCTCGCTGATCATCCCGGCCTTGCAAGTCAACATGCGCGCAGGCACCATCCCGCGCGATCATGCCGGCGACATGGCATTGAAGGTTCCGTTGGGCAAACTCTAGACGCGTCCTCCTTCTCTGTTTTAAGAAAACCCTCCCCGAAGGGTCCGGGGGCGACTGCGCCTGCCCTTGCCATCGACGCATCTTGCCCCGACACTGCGCCCCATGACTCTGTCCACCCGCATCGATGACAAACGGGATGACCTGATTGCGCTGACCCAAGGCCTGATCCGCATCCCGACGCTGAACCCTCCGGGGCGGCACTATCATGACATCTGCGCGCTGGTCGAGATGCGGCTGAAAGCGCACGGATTTGACACGCAATTGATTCGTGCGACCGGCACTCCGGGCGACAGCGACCGGTATCCGCGATGGAATCTTGTCGCCCGGCGCGACGGGCAGGACGCGGGCGAGTGTGTCCATTTCAACAGTCATCACGATGTGGTCGAGGTCGGGAACGGCTGGACGCGCGACCCGTTCGGTGCCGAGGTCGACGGCGACAAGATCTATGGGCGCGGGGCGTGCGACATGAAAGGCGGCCTGGCAGCCTCGATCATCGCCGCCGAAGCGTTCATCGAAGAGCACCCCGACTTCGCGGGGGCAGTCGAAATCAGCGCCACCGCCGACGAGGAATCGGGCGGCTACGGGGGCGTCGCCTACCTGGCCGAACAGGGTTTCTTCGATCCCGGGCGCGTGCAACACGTGATCATACCCGAACCGCTGAACAAGGATCGCATTTGCCTGGGCCATCGCGGCGGCTGGTGGGCCGAAATCGAAACCAGGGGAGAGATTGCGCATGGCTCCATGCCCTTCCTTGGAGATTGTGCGGTACGGCATATGGGGGCGGTGCTCGACAAGTTTGAAAGCGACCTATTTCCGGCGATGGCCGCACGGCGCACAGAAATGCCGGTGGTTCCGGATGGCGCGCGCCAATCGACGATGAACATCAATTCGATCCATGGCGGTCAGACCGAACAAGATGACGACTACAACGGTCTGCCTGCCCATTGCGTGCCGGACAGTTGCCGTATCGTGATCGACCGCCGCTTTCTTGTCGAAGAAAATGTCGAGGATGTCCGCAGCGAAGTCGTCGCCCTGCTCGACGGGCTCAAGGCGACGCGCGACCGTTTCGACTATGAAATGCGCGAGCTGAACGTTGTACTGCCCTCCATGACCGACAAATCGGCCCCGGTCGTCGAAACCGTACACGCCGCAATTCATGATATTCTGGGGATCGAGCCGACCTATGTCGCCTCGCCCGGATCCTACGATCAGAAACACATCGACCGTATAGGGCAGTTGCGCAATTGCATCGCCTACGGTCCCGGAGAGCTGGAAATGGCGCATAAACCGGACGAATGGATCGGGATCACCGATATGCTGGACAGTGCCAAGGTGATGGGTTCCGCGCTGAAAAAACTGCTGCGCACCGTTCTCTGACGCAGAGAACGGCCCGAAATCGACGCGATTTCGCGTGCCGGTGCCTGACTTTTTGTAGTGCGGCACCCTTCACGCAAATTCCGGCAGCCGAATTCGGAGGCTCGAAATCCGCGCCAGGCACTGCCATCGCCCAGACCTATTCCGCCAAAAGTTGCCGAAGGAGCGCAAGGTCACGCCCGTGCCAAGAGTTGCGCGCTGGTCAAGCCGGAAGGATTTGGCTAGCCTTTCGCCAAACTGCCACCTGAGGGAGAAACCCATGGTCAACATCCGCCCCCTGTTCCTTGGCATTGCCGGCGCGGCACTGCTTGCCGGCATGGCCACCGCCAAGACCGACATCACCGTCGCGATGCAACTGGAACCGCCACACCTGGACCCGACTTCGGCGGCGGCGGGTGCCATCGATTCAGTGCTCTATTCCAATGTGTTCGAGGGGCTGACCCGGTTCATGGGCGACGGATCTGTCGTGCCCGGTCTGGCGGAAAGCTGGGAGATTTCGGACGACGGGCTGACCTACACATTCAACCTGCGCTCGGGCGTCACATTCCATGATGGCACCGCGATGGACGCCGAGGACGTGAAATTCACCCTCGATCGCATCCTCGCCGAAGACAGCGCAAATGCGCAAAAGGCGCTCTATTCCGCAATCAGCGTAGTCGAGGTGATCGATCCGACAACCGTGCGCCTGACCCTGTCCGAGCCGAACGGCAACATGCTCTTCAACCTGGCCTGGGGGGATGCGGTGATCGTGGCCCCGGAATCCATCGAGAACATCAAGCAACAGCCAATCGGGACCGGCCCATTCAAGTTCGATTCGTGGACACAGGGCGACAGCATTCGGATCAGCCAATATGCAGGCTATTGGGGTGACCAGCCCGCCCTGACCGAAGCGACGTTCAAGTTCATCTCTGACCCCACCGCCGCCTTTGCCGCGATGATGGCCGAAGACGTGGATGTGTTCACGGGCTTTCCCGCCCCTGAAAACCTGCCGCAATTCGAGGCAGATCCCCGCTTTCAGGTCCTGGTCGGCTCGACCGAGGGCGAAACGATCCTGGCCATCAACAACAAGCAGGCCCCGTTCGATGATCTGCGCGTCCGGCAGGCCGTGGCCCATGCCATTGATCGTCAGGCGATTATCGATGGTGCGATGTTCGGTTATGGCACGCCTATCGGCACCCACTTTGCGCCGCACAATCCGGCCTATGTCGATCTGACGGCCGAATCCGCATATGATCCGGACATGGCGCGCGCCCTGCTCGCCGAGGCGGGTATGCCCGACGGGTTCGAAACCACGTTGCACTTGCCCCCGCCCTCTTACGCGCGGCGCGGGGGCGAGATCATTGCCGCCCAGCTCGCCGAAGTCGGCATCAAGGCCGAAATCATCAATGTCGAGTGGGCGCAGTGGTTGGAAACGGTGTTCCGCGGCAAGAATTTCGGCCTCACCATCGTCAGTCACACCGAACCGATGGACATCGGCATCTACGCCAACCCGGACTATTATTTTCAGTATGACAACCCGGACTTTCAGGAGCTGATGGCAACACTCAACGCCACCACCGACCCGGACACCCGCACCAACCTGTTGGCCAAGGCGCAGGAGATCATCGCCGCCGACGCGGTGAACGGCTATCTGTTCCAGCTGGCGCAATTGTCCGTGGCCAAGGCGGGCGTGCAGGGCCTCTGGACCAATGCACCGACGCAAGCCACCGACCTCACCGGCGTCAGCTGGGCCGAGTAGGCGTGCAGCGCACGGTCAGGTGAGCCTTTCGGAATTCATGATCGGACAGGGAATATTTGGATGCAGATTTTCGGTGCGGGAACGCGCCCGTCGATACGGGCCAATCCAGACTACTTTACCGGAGCCGTCTGGCAGGATCCGATCATTTCAGCCGAGGCCCCGGCCCGTCTGCATGCGCTTGCCGTACATTTCGAACCCGGCGCGCGCACCGCATGGCACACCCATCCGCTGGGCCAGACCTTGCATGTGACCCAAGGCACGGGGTTGGTCTGTCTGCGCGGCGAAGTACCCAGACCGATCCGCCCCGGAGATACGGTCTGGATCCCGGCAGGGGTCGAGCACTGGCACGGGGCCGGGCCGGACACCTCTATGACCCATATCGCCATGCAGGAGATGCAGGACGGTTTGGCTGCGACCTGGCTTGAGCATGTGAGCGATGCGGATTATCGGATGTCGCTGACTTAAGGGGGCCAGCCCCCCGGCGCTCCGCGCCTCCCCCCGCGGTTTATCCGGCGAAATGAAGATCGGATCAAAGGGACCTGATCAACGTGCGCACTGTATCCCGTATGGGCCCGTGGCGTGGGGCATCCGCGAGTGTCGTGAACCAGTGCTCCGGCGGGTTCTTGCCCCTGCGGTTCCCGTCAAAGCGCAACGCTCTGAGCACCTCTTCCGCCGCTGGTGTGACCCGCTCCGGCACTTCAATCCTGTTGAGCGTCGCCCAGATTCCCGTCCATAACCGGCCCACCGACCAGGGATTATATCCTCCGCCGCCCAGCACCAGCAGGCGCGGGGCCAGACCCATAAGGCTGCGCAGAATGGCCCAATGTGCCTGGTTCGACAGCGATAGGTGGGCCTGGGGGTCTTCCTCCACCCCGTCCGCGCCGCATTGCAAAACGATCGCGTCCGCGCGGAAGGCTGTAACGCGGGGCAGGATGACCTCGTCGCGGATCAACGCCATTTCATCGTCGTTCAGACCGCGCGGCACGGGCAGGTTGATCGTCGTGTCCGTCGCACGAAATGCGCCCGTGCGCGGCCATAGCCCGTTTTCGTGCACCGAGATCATCAACACGTCCGGGTCGTCGCCAAAGGCATGTTCGACCCCGTCCGGATGATGCGCGTCGATGTCCACATAAGCCACGCGCGCGGCCCCGTTGCGTCGCAGCGACAGAATGGCCAGCACCGGATCGTTGAGGTAACAGAACCCCCCTGCCCGGTCCGGCATCCCGTGGTGCGTGCCACCTGCGGGGTGATAGACGATGCCGCCCCTGGCCAGCAGTTCACCGGCCAGCAGGGACCCGCCTGCGGCAGTGGCCGGGCGGCGGTACATTTCGGGAAAGACCGGGTTGTTGGGTGTACCGAGGGCGTGGCGGGCGCGAACATCGGCGCTTACGGATTGTGCGGCCTCGGCGGCGTGCAGGGCGGAGACATAGTCTGGTGTGTGCCAGATTGTCAGGGCCGCAGGTTTCACCCGTGGGCTTGGCACGTAGACATCCGCAGGCAACCAGCCCATGGCGCGCGACAGGTCCATCACCGTCGACACACGCGGCACCCTGAGCGGGTGCCAGCCCCCATAGCTTGAGCCGCGATAGATTTCGGAACCGATGAAAAGGGGGCGCGTCATGGACCCCTACATAGATGTTTGACGCGCCATGGCGAGCCTTCAGGCCGCCGCTGCACCCATGGTTTCCGCACGGCGCAGCCAGTTGTCGATCTTGGCGGGAACCGCCAGTTTGACCGACCCCATCTGCACGACGCGCCTTGGCTTGATGCCGGTGAACTTCATCACCTGATTTCTCATTACCCGCCGACCCGTGCTGCGATAGAGCAACGTGTCGATCCAGACGGGCGTGTCGGAAGTGATGATGGCATCGCCGGTGCGTCCCTCAAGCAGCTTGTCCCAACCGATGCCCCGCCCGTGATATTTGTAGGCAAAGCCCGACAACAGACCCGCATCCAGCACCGACTTGGCCTTGCTGGGCATCGCGCCCCACCAGCAGGGATAGATGATCATCACGTGATCGGCCCAGCGGATGTTGTCCTGCCACGCGGCCAGATCAGGGGCCAGCTTCCGTTTGGTACCGTAACCGTCAAAGTCCGGATCGACCTCCATATCTGCCAGCGCCATCACGCGCACTTCGGCACCACTCGCTTCGGCCCCCTTTGCATAGCGGGCGGCCAGCGCAGCATTCAGGGAATTGGGTTTTGGGTGCGCCACCCAGATGAAAATACGTTTGGCCATTCTGGTCTTCCTTTCCTGAGATTTGCTTTACACCGTGTCAATTGACAGCCTGTCAACTAAGCGCTACTTTACAGTATGTCAAGTGCTTCTCCCGATACCCCGACCCGAATTTTGCAGGCGACCCTGTCGTTGCTGGAACGCCCCGCTGCCAAGCTGCCGACCATGAGCGATATCGCCAAGGCGTCCGGCGTGAGCCGTCAGGCCGTCTATCTGCATTTCCCCAGCCGGACGGATGTTCTGGTCGCAGCGACGCGGTATCAGGACCAGACCAATGACGTGAACGCGGCCCTCGCGTCCAGTCGCGCAGCCCGGTCCGGGACAGAACGGCTGGATGCATTCGTCACGGCGTGGGGCAATTACATCCCGAAAATCTACGGCGTCGCCCGCGCGATTCTGGCGGTCGCGGATACTGACCCCGAAGCCGCCGCCGCTTGGAACACCCGCATGGGTGACATGCGCGAAGGCTGCGCGGCCGCCGTGCAGGCCCTGGCCCAGGATGGTACCCTGCCCCCGAACACCGACCCCGGACAGGCCACCGATCTGCTGTGGACGCTGTTGTCCGTCCGGACGTGGGAGAACCTCACGCAAACCTGTGGCTGGGATCAGGACTGTTACCTTTCCACTATTCGCGGGCTGGCGCTGGCGGCGCTGGCGCAGGATGTGGGCGCGCTTTCGGACGTGCTTGCGTACCCGCAGGACCCCGCCTAACGTCAACGGCATATGCTGCGCTATGCCCTCAAACGCCTCTTGTCCCTGCTGATCAGCCTCGCCGTCGCGTCGCTGGTGATCTTTACCGTGATCGAAGTGGCGCCGGGCGACCCGGCCTCGTTCATGCTGGGGATCAATGCGCAAGAGGACACACTGGCTGCCCTGCGCGCTGAACTGGGCCTCGATCAGTCCAAGGTGCGGCGCTATCTGTCCTGGGTTTCGGGCATGGCGCAAGGCGATTTCGGCACCTCCTATCAATACCGCACCCCGGTGGCGCATATGATCGGCGACCGGCTCTGGGTGTCGCTGCCGCTTGCGCTCTACGCGCTGGCGCTGTCGACGCTGATCGCTTTCCCGGCGGGCATCTACGCTGCATCCCGACGCGGCAGGGCGGGCGACATAGGCGTGATGGGGGCCACGCAGATCGGTGTTGCTATCCCGAACTTCTGGTTTGCCATGATGCTGGTACTGGTTTTTGCGATCCACCTGCGCTGGTTCAGCGCGGGTGGATTTGCCGGCTGGGACAAGGGCGCATTCGAGGCGCTCAAGTCGCTCACTCTGCCCGCCGTCGCCCTCGCCTTGCCACAGGCGGCGATCCTCGCGCGGGTCATGCGCTCGGCCCTTCTGGATGTGCTGGGCGAGGATTTCATGCGCACCGCGCGGGCCAAGGGCCTTAGCCGTGGGCAGGCCCTCCGCCGCCACGGGTTGCGCAATGCGATGATCCCAGTGCTGACCATTCTGGGCCTGCAATTCTCGTTCCTGCTGGCGGGCGGTATCATCATCGAGCAGGTGTTCTACCTGCCGGGGCTGGGGCGGTTGATCTTTCAAAGCATCTCGGCCCGCGACTTGATCGTGGTTGAATCCGTCACCATGCTGCTGGTCTTTGCGGTGATCGTGGGGAAGTTCGCCGTCGGTCGGGCCTATGCCGCTGTTGACCCAAGGCTGAGGGCACGGACGTGAGCCGCGCGTTGGTCCTTGGCGGTGCATTGTCGGCACTGATGGTGCTGGCCGCCCTCGTTTCGTTTGTGTGGACCCCGTTCGAACACACGGCGATGAACATCCCGGCCAAGCTCCAGGCCCCCAACGCAACTCATTGGTTCGGGACGGATCATTTCGGGCGCGACATGTTTTCCATGATCATGGTCGGCGCGCGCACGTCGATCGCGGTCGCCTTTGTCGCCGTCGGCATCGGCATCGGTCTGGGCGTGCCTCTCGGCCTCTGGGCAGCGGCCCGGCAAGGCGGCTGGGCGGATGAGATCATTATGCGCGGCAACGACCTGATCTTTGCTTTCCCGTCCCTCGTCATCGCCATCCTGATAACAGCAATATTCGGCGCGGGAGCGGTCAACGCAATCATAGCAATCGGTATCTTCAACATCCCGGTCTTTGCCCGTGTCACGCGCGGCGGTGCCCTGCCCCTATGGGCCCGCGAGTTCATCCTGGCCGCGCGGGTGGCGGGCAAGGGGTCTGCCCGGAGCAGCGTCGAACACATGCTGCCCCACATCGCGAACCTGCTGATCGTGCAGGCGACCATCCAGTTTTCACTGGGCATTCTGGCCGAAGCGGCACTGTCCTATGTCGGCCTTGGCGCACAACCGCCGACGCCCAGCTGGGGGCGGATGCTGGCGGACGCACAGACGCTGGTGTCCATCGCGCCGCATATGGCGCTGGTTCCCGGCCTTGCCATCATCGTCACGGTTCTTGGGCTGAATCTTCTGGGCGACGGGCTGCGCGACGCACTTGATCCGCGCCTCAGGGTGGCTCGAAAATGAGCCTGCTTGAAATCAACAACCTGTCGCTGTCCATACATGGCACCCGGATCCTGCAAAACGTCTCTCTGCGCCTCGATCCGGGCGAAGTCGTCGCGGTCACCGGCGAAAGCGGGTCGGGCAAGTCGATGACAGCGCTGGCCATCATGCAACTTTTGCCCGACGGGAGTGTGACGCAAGGCTCTGTCGTGCTGGACGGAGATGACCTCACGCAGTTGAACGAAGCGCAATTGTGCGGCCTGCGCGGTGATCGGGTCGGCATGGTGTTTCAGGAACCGATGACCGCGCTGAACCCGGTGCAGACCATCGGCGCGCAGGTTGGCGAGACCGTGCGACTGCACCGCCCTGACCTCGATCCGGCGGCCCGCACCGCCGAGGTGCTGACCCGCGTCGGGCTGGCGGGCGTATCGCCACGCCGCTATCCGCACGAGCTGTCCGGTGGTCAACGCCAGCGGGTCGTGATCGCCATTGCCATCGCCTGCGGCCCCAAGTTGCTGATTGCGGACGAACCGACGACAGCCCTTGACGTCACCACGCAGGCGCAGATCCTCGACCTGCTGGTCCAACTGGCGCGCGAAGACGGCATGGGGCTGTTGATGATCACCCACGATCTGGCGGTCGTGGCGCAGATTGCGCAGCGCATCACCGTCATGCGGAACGGCGCCGTGGTCGAGGCCGGCGAGACCCCCGCCTTGCTGAGCAATCCGCAACACCCCTATACCAAGGCGCTGTTCGCCGCCTCCGCCCATCAGGCGGCCCTGCCCGAAGCGATAGAAAACGCCGCCCTGTTGCAGGTGCGCGGCGTGGTGCGCGACTATACCCTTCCCCGCAAGGGTCTGTTCTCCGATCCTGACACATTCCGCGCCGTCGATCTGGTCAGCTTTGACATCCCGCGCGGCGGGCGCGTTGGTCTTGTCGGGGAATCCGGTTGCGGCAAGTCCACCCTGACACGCGCCATTCTGGGGCTTGAGCCGGTGCAATCGGGCAGCATCCTGCTGGACGGCATGCCGGTCTATTCAGACGGACACCCGAACCTTGTTGTGCGGCGCAAGATGCAGGTCGTTTTTCAGGACCCCTATGGCAGCTTCAATCCCCGCCACCGTGTCGCACGCCTGATCACCGAACCGTTCCATCTGCTGCCCACGCCGCCCAGGGATCGCGATGCACGCATCGCCGAGGCCCTAAGCGCTGTGGGTCTGTCGCCGGATGATGCCCAAAAATATCCGCACCAATTCTCGGGCGGGCAGCGTCAGCGTCTTGCCATCGCGCGGGCCCTGATCATCCGCCCCGAACTCATCGTCTTTGACGAAGCGGTCAGTGCGCTCGATGTCTCGGTGCGCGCCCAGATCCTCGATCTGATCGCCAAACTGTGCGGCGAATACGACCTGACCTACCTCTTCATCAGCCACGATCTCAGCGTTGTGCGCAGCATCACCGACCGCGTGATGGTCATGCAAAACGGCAGGATCGTTGAACAGGGCGCGACCGAGGACGTGTTTTCCAACCCGCAACATCCCTACACCCGAACCCTGGTAGAGGCGGCGCCAGTTCTGCCAAAAACCGGGACGGCATGAGCGTTTCGCTGATCCCCGCCACGCGCGACCAGATCGGGTGGTTGCAGCACACGGCTACTGCCTATTTCAGCGAGCTCGCCCCGGGGGAGGCCGCCCCGCCTCTTGCGGAAATCATCGACTGGTTCGAGGATCCCGGCACGTCAGCGATGATCATTATGCACCATCAGCACCGCGTCGGCTTTGCCCTGATCGAAAGACTGGACACACATCATGACCTGTCAGAATTCGGTATTCTGCCAGATTGGCGGGGCAAGGGTCTCGGCACACTGGCCGTGCCCCAATGTTTCTCCCGCTCTCTTGGTCCCTGGTCCCTGGGCGTGGCCAAGGCCCTGCCCGGCACGGCGCGGTTCTGGGACCGGCTTCTGCCTGCGCTGTCTGGCGTCTCGGGGCTTGCACGCGGCCCGGCGCTGACGCCTTATCAGTCGCACAGCTATACGTTTGCATATGAAGGTGCACGATGACGCAGGCCCTCTGGTTCGATCCCTCCACAATACTGATCGGCGGCACATGGCGTGCGGTGGCTGACCACCTGACGCTGATCAACCCTTCGGACGGCAGTGACCTTGCCCGGATCGCAGCAGGACAAGCAGGCGACATCGACGCCGCCGTCACGGCAGCGCACGCAGCCCGCACTGGCCCATGGGGCCGGATGAGCGCGACCGAACGGGGCCGAATCCTAAGCGACGTCGGGAGGGCCGTGCTGGCCCGCGTCGATCAACTGGCCGAGATCGAGGCCCATGATGTCGGCAAACCTCTGACCCAGGCGCGCGCCGATGCCGTGGCACTTGCCCGTTATATGGAATTCTATGGTGGTGCGGCGGACAAGGTGATGGGTCAAACCATCCCCTATCTCGATGGCTACACCGTCTACACCTTGCGCGAACCGCATGGCGTGACCGGCCATATCGTTCCGTGGAACTACCCGATGCAGATCATCGGGCGCTCGGTTGGCGCTGCCCTCGCCATGGGCAATGCCTGCGTTCTGAAACCGGCCGAAGAGGCATGCCTGACCGCCCTCGCCTTTGCCCATATCTGCGCCGAGGCTGGTCTGCCTGATGGCGCACTCAACGTGGTGCCGGGACGTGGGCCAGAGGCAGGCGCGGCGCTGGCTGCGCATCCCGGCGTGCAACACATCAGTTTTACCGGATCGGTGCGCACCGGTGCGCTGGTGCAACAGGCGGCAGGCGCGAACGTGGTACCGGTGACGCTGGAACTGGGGGGCAAATCCCCGCAACTTGTCTTTGATGACGCTGATCTGGATGCGGCCCTGCCCTTTCTGGTCAATGCGGGCATCCAGAATACGGGGCAGACCTGTTCCGCCTCGTCGCGCATTCTGGTGCAGCGCGGAGCCTACTCGGACGTGCGTAACCGTATGGCCGAGGCTTACGGCGCACTGACCGTCGGCCCGGCGATGAACGACCTGCGCGTCGGCCCCGTCATCTCTATCCGCCAGAAACAGGTTGTCGAAGCTTTCCTGAGCCAAGGCGCGGGCCTCGCCATCGCTGCCCAAGGGCAGATGATGGACGCGCCCGACACCGGGGCCTATGTTCTACCGACCCTCTTTGACGATGTGCCCCCGGACCACACCCTCGCGCGGGACGAAATCTTTGGCCCGGTGCAGGTCCTGATCCCCTTCGACACCGAGGAAGAAGCCGTGCAAATCGCCAACGGCACCGATTACGGCCTTGTGTCCAGCATCTGGACGGCGAACGGAGCGCGCCAGATGCGGTTGGCTCGACAGTTGCGTGCGGGACAGGTGTTCATCAACAACTATGGCGCGGGCGGGGGCGTCGAACTGCCTTTTGGCGGTGTCGGCAAATCCGGCCATGGCCGCGAAAAGGGGTTCGAGGCACTTTATGGATTTTCGACTCTCAAGACCGTGGCGGCACACCATGGCTGACATCACCCCGATGTACTGGCCTGTCGATGGCCAGAGCCGCCACATCCACCGTCTGGACCTGATTCAAGGAGTTGTCCGATGATCTTTGAAAACCGTTTTGAGGGCCGCCACGCCGTCGTGACCGGAGGCGCCGCAGGACTGGGCCATGGCATCGCCAGCCGGATCAGCGCCGAAGAGGGCAGTGTCGAAATCTGGGACATCAACGCAGACTTGCTCGCCGCCCTTGATCTGCCCAATTGCACCACGCGTCAGATCGACGTGACGGATGCGGATGCCGTGCAAACAGCCATGCAGGAAGCAAATCCCGACATCCTGGTCTGCTCGGCGGGCATCACCGGCCCGAACTCCACAACCTGGGACTACCCCGTCGCGGATTGGCTGGCCGTGCACAATCTCAACCTCAACGCCGTGTTCTATTGCTGCCGCGCCGCCGCACCGCTGATGATCGCCAAGGGGTGGGGACGGATCGTCAACATCGCCTCGATCGCAGGGAAAGAAGGCAACCCGAACGCCCCGGCCTATTCCGCCTCCAAGGCCGCCGTGATCGGCCTGACCAAATCGTTGGGCAAGGAACTGGCCACGACAGGGGTGACCTGCAACGCCATCGCGCCTGCCGCCGTGCACACCGCGATTTTCGACCAGATGACGCAGGAACATATCGATTTCATGAAATCCAAGATCCCCATGGGCCGGTTCGGCACGGTCGAGGAAATCGCCGCCATGGCCTGCTGGCTGGCATCCGAAGAGGCCAGCTTTTCCACCGGTTTCTGCTTTGACCAGTCCGGCGGGCGGGCCACGGCATGACGCTCAGGCCGCTTTCGAACAAGGAGACACCTCATGCAACTTGACGGCAAAACAGCCCTCGTCACCGGGGGGGGCAGCGGTTTCGGCACCGGCATCTCCCGCGCCTTTGCCGCCGCCGGGGCGCGAGTCATGGTGGCCGACATCAATCGCGATGGTGCCCAAGCAGTGGCTGACGAGATCAGCGGCAGCGCCGTGCAGGTCGACGTATCAAACGGCGCTTCGGTGCAGGCAATGGCCGACGAAACGCTCGCGCAGTTCGCCCACCTCGACATTCTGGTCAACAACGCGGGCATCACCCACCTGCCCGCCGCACTTGAGGACGTGAGCGAAGAGGACTTCGACCGCGTGCTGGCGGTCAACGCCAAATCCGTCTACCTCACCGCGCGCAGCTTCGTGCCACACATGAAATCCCGCGCGACGGGGGCCATCCTCAACGTCGCCTCGACCGCAGGTGTCTCGCCCCGGCCCCGACTGAACTGGTACAACGCCTCCAAGGGCTGGATGATCACCGCGACCAAGGCCATGGCCATCGAACTGGCCCCGCATGGCGTGCGCGTGAACGCAATCAACCCGGTGGCGGGGGAAACGCCCCTGCTCAAATCCTTCATGGGCGAGGACACGCCCGAAATCCGGGCCAGGTTCCTGTCCACCATCCCCCTGGGTCGGTTTTCCACGCCCGAAGACATGGGGGCGGCAGCGACATTCCTTTGCTCGGACGGGGCGTCGATGATCACCGGCGTCGCAATGGAAGTGGATGGCGGGCGGTGCATTTGAAGCCGTAGGTCAGCGGGTCCTGGCGTTTCACTCGATGCGATGCGGGCTTGCAGGGCGCGCTACCGCTTTATGATTGATGCTTTGTCCCACACCTGCGCAGAGTTCGGGTAAATCGATTTTTCCGGCTCATATTTGTCGGGGTCGTCCAATGAGGACGCGTGTACGTATATCCGATCACTCATCCGTCGGCTGTTCCGCGTAATCTGTGACCCGCAGGTCGGACAGAAACCGCTGAAGGTTGACTGCCCCGATCCGCCCAACATCTCGAATGTTTTGCAGGTGTCGGTTATCGTGAAGTCTTTGAGTGCGAGCGGCATCATCTCTGAATGACCCGAGCCGGTCAACTGTTGGCAATCACGACAGTGACAACGAAACATAGCGGCATTCAAACGGGTGCCTTCGTAGCGAACCGACCCGCATTTGCATCCACCAGACAATCGCTCTGACATCACTGTTCCTCCACTCGAAACATTAGGATGAAATTCTGTCAATGCCAGCTTCGTCCCGAAACACTGACCACCCAACGGCGTACCTCTGAAACCGCTTGCTGCAAGCCTTCCGAGACACGGCGAGACAGCCAAAGTACTTCAGCCGTCCAACGACCCTTGCCGCCAATCCCGAATAGGGCATGATGGGCCCAACCGTCCGGAGGACCGCATGCAGCCCGTCAACCTCGCCGCCAAGCTGGCACAGATCAGCACCCATTGGGACCCCCACGTGATCGCCGACTACAACGACAATGACGTGATGGTGGTCAAATTCCGGGGCGAATTCCCGTTCCATCTACATGAGGACACCGACGATTTTTTCCTCGTTCTCGAGGGCGAAATGGTGATGGACCTGCAAGACCAAAGCCACGCGGTCAAGACCGGCGAGATGTTCATCGTGCCGCGTGGCGTCACCCACCGCCCGCGCGCGACAGAAGAATGCAAGGTCCTGCTGATCGAACCCAAGGGAGTGCCGAACACCGGCGATCCGGTAACCGCATCCGCAAAGCCGCGCATATGACGCTTCACGATTCCAAAGACATGCACGCGCAAGGCACGAAAACAAGATGATCCCGGGCCCGCAAAACGCCATCACGGACATTGAGGGGCTCAAGGTCGGCAACGCCCAGAATGATGCTCTGAAGTCCGGTGTCACGGTGCTGACTGCCGACGCCCCCTTTACCGCCTCCGTATCGGTCCTTGGTGGCGCGCCCGGAACGCGCGAAACCGACCTGCTGGCCCCGGACAAATCCGTGGCGCAGATCGATGCGCTGGTTTTGTCGGGCGGGTCGGCCTACGGGCTAGATGCCTGTTCGGGCGTGGTTGAAGGTCTGCGCAACCTCGGGCGCGGCTATCGTGTCGGCAGCGCCATCATCCCGCTGGTGCCCGGGGCGATCATCTTCGATTTGCTGTCTGGCGGCGACAAGGATTGGCAGGTGTCCCCTTACCCTGCCCTCGGTCGCGCCGCTTTCGACGCCGCAACCACCTCCACCCCCATCGGCACAGTCGGTGCGGGCACAGGCGCGATGACGGCGATGATGAAGGGTGGCCTCGGCACCGCCTCGCTTGTATTCGACAGCGGGATCACGGTCGCGGCGCTTGTCGCCGCCAACCCGATGGGCAGTGTGACGACCCCAGGCGAAAAACACTTCTGGGCCGCGCCCTACGAGATCGACGGCGAGTTCGGCGGCCTCGGGCCGGACCCGAACAGCGGCCTCGGGCGCACCCTGAACAGCCGCAAACTGACCGCAATGCTGGAACGGGCCAATACGACCATTGCCATCGTCGCCACCGATACGACCCTTGACAAGGCCCAGTGCCAGCGCGTCGCAATCGCCGCCCATGACGGCATCGCGCGTGCCTGCGTGCCTGCCCACAGCCCCGGCGACGGCGATCTGGTGTTCAGCGTGTCGACCGGCGCCAGACCCATGGCCGCCCCGGGCGAACTGGGCATGATCGGCCACGCCGCCGCCCTCTGCCTCAGCCGTGCCATCGCGCGCGCGGTCTACACCGCTACGCCTGCTGCGGACGACCTGCTGCCCACATGGGGAATGCTCAATGCCCGGACTTGATCGCGGCGATGTCACGCTTCACTAAGCGGCCAGTGGAAAGGGACCGCCCCCTACTGATTCCCGCGGCGTCCATGTCCGATCCTGCCAGCTGTTTGCCGCTTGAGCCGCTGCCTTGCGCGCATTTCACCTGTAGCCGTATCGACAAGCGCGCGACGGGGGAAACCACGCCATGGAACACGCCGGTCCCGATGGCGCTGATGGACCACCTTGGCCGCGCGCGGTTCCATGTCCTCGGGCACTCGATGGGTGGGATCATCGCAGGCGTAGATTCCGGTAGGCGCGGGCATCATGTGCCATGATGATGGTCTCGAACTGCGCCTCGGAGAGATGTCCCTCCTCGATCAGCCTGGCGGGCAGGCGCAATTCCGCACTGGCCGTGCCTGAGGGCAAGGACGGCGCGACAGAGGCCATGGCGATGTTCTCGACCAGCGGCGTGGGATGTTCCTGCGCACCCGCGATGTCGATCCGCTGCGGACGGTAGCACGCATAGATGTCCGAGACCGGCGTGTTGTCGCGCGGGGTCTCAAAGCTTGTGAAGCTGAGCGGGCGGACGGCATTGGCCCGGAGTTTGGAGGCGGCGACAGGCGCAACGCTGCGTTTGCACGCGACAGATACTGGACCGACCGGCCGCACGTGAAGGATTGCTGCCACCCCTTGGGCGGGGCGAATCTCGGACCATTTTGCGGCCACGGCGTCTACAAAAGACAAGGCCTCCTCCAGATCCTGCACGGCGGCGCGGATGAACGCGCCGTCTGCCTGCACTCTGTCGAAGACCGCCAGCGGCGTCTACAAACTCGTGCCGAGCTTGCGGTAAACCTGCCAGGCCATCGTAAGTGCCAGGCGCGGCGTCAGGAGGCCGCAGGCGCGTGACCAATGCGCGGCATCGCGTTCGGGTGTGAACCCCGGCGGCATGATCGCCACCAGCCGCCCACCGGGCGCGAGACGCTTGGCTGCCGCGATGAGGTGCTTGGCGGCGATGTGCTTGTCCCGGGAACGATCGACCGAGGAGGCGAAAGGCGGGTTCATCACCACCACGCCGGGCAGAACCGGCGCTTGCAGCAGATCGTCGATATGCTCGCCGTCGTGACCCGTCACGTCGCCGCCGAAGACCGCGCGCAGGAGGCGCTGGCGAAAGGGGTCGATCTCGTTGAGCAGAAGTGCGGCACCAGACCGTGCCGCGACTGCAGCGAGAGCACCGGTGCCCGCCGAGGGCTCCAGCACGGTCTCGCCGTGGCGGATCGCCGCCGCCCGCACGACCATTGCCGCGAATGCCAAAGGCGTGGAAAACTGCTGTAGCCGGATCTGCTGCTCTGACCGGCGGGTTTCTGTCAGGAGCCGAGAGGCAAGTAGCTTTGCGATAGCGATGTCACCCGCCGCGTTGTCCCCACGCAGCAGCACCTGGTTTGCCGCGGCCTGCATCAGGTC
>CAZITF010000038.1:0-16911 GCA_964542095.1 uncultured Rhodobacterales bacterium | reverse complement strand
GATGCCGACACCATCGCCAAGAAGATCCGCAAGGCCAAGACCGACCCCGACGCGCTCCCGTCCGAGGCCAAGGGGCTCGAAGACCGACCCGAAGCGCGCAACCTCGTCAACATCTACGCCGCGCTGGCCGACATCAGCGTCGATCAGGTGCTGGCCGAACACGGCGGCGCACAATTCGGCACGTTCAAACCCGCGCTCGCCGATCTGGCGGTGGCCAAGCTGTCCCCCATTTCGGGCGAAATGGCGCGGCTGATGGATGATGTGAGTGAGATTGACAAGGTTCTGGCGAAGGGCGCGATGCAGGCACGCGAAATCACCGCGCCGATTTTAAAGAAGACCTATGAAATTGTAGGGATGGTGGGAGCGTAAGGGGCGCAGGCGCGCATTCCAAAATGGGCGCTTTGCGGGGGCGGAGCGGACGTTCGACTTCAAGCGACACACCAGCCGTGCAGGAAAGCGGAATGACCGTCCGACAAGGGCTCAAACCCGCCCGTCATCACCCCAAACTCTTCAACAGCGCCACCGACGGGTCGCCCGTCACCTCCACCCCAATACGCCTCTGATAGGCCGAAATCGCCGCCCGGCTCCTGGTGCCGATCACCCCGTCCGCCCCGCCGGTATCAAACCCCCGCGCGGTCAGACGCCGTTGCAGATCGATCCGGTCGTCCTTGGTCAGCCCATAGCGGTCCGGCGGGAAACTGCCCCGGATCGGCCCGCCCCCCGCAATCCGGTCCGCCAGATGGCCCACTCCGATCGCATAGGAATCCGAGTTGTTGTAGCGCTTGATCGCGTTGAAATTCGACGTCACGCTGAACGACGGCCCTCCGGGTTGCGGCGTGATGGAGCGCCCCGGCCCGGCCCCTTCGGTGCCCCAGCGCAGACCCCTCGTCCAGCCATTGCGCGACAGATAGGCCGCCGTCGAGGCCAGCGAGTCCGATGGATCGTCCGACCAGATGTCGCGCCGCCCGTCCCCGGTGAAATCCACCGCAAAGGCCTGGTAAGAGGTCGGAATGAACTGCGTGTGCCCCATCGCACCCGCCCAGGATCCTTTCAGATCGGCAGGGGCCACATCCCCCGATTGCAGGATCTTCAGCGCCGCCACCAGCTGTTTCTCGAAAAACGCCCCGCGCCGCCCGTCAAAGGCCAGCGTCGAGGTGGCCGACACCACCGGCACATTGCCGCGCCGCGCGCCAAAGAAACTCTCAAGCCCCCAGATCGCCGCCACGATCTCTGCGGCCACACCATACCGCGCCTCGACCGCCGCCAGGGTGCGGCGATGACGGGCAAAGGCGGCGCGCCCCTTGCTGACCCGCTCGTCACTGGCGGCGATGGACAGGTAATCCTCCAGCGTGCGGGAAAACTCGACCTGCCTGCGGTCGCGGGTGACCACGCCGGGCAGATAGCCCGTGCCGCGAAACCCCGCCGCCAGCGTGGCCTCCGACAGGCCCTGAGAGGACGCGCGGGCGCGGAAACCCTGCACCCAGGCCGCATAGGCCGCGTTGGGAACGGGGCGCAAATCCGGGGGCAACGCAGCCGAGGCCGCACCTGACGGCGCAACCCCGCTGCCCTGCGTGCTGCACGCGGCCAGGCCGAATGCGCCGATGCTCAGCAGGGCCGTTCTGCGGGTGAAATCCATGGGTCTGCACACCTCTGCTCTTTTGGGCCAGACTAGCGCGGTGGGCCCTGCGCGCAAGCGTGGTTTCGCCACAGCGGTCTTTGACGCAAAGACCGGCCCGAAACCGACGCGGTTTCCCGCCAGCCTGCGGTTTTCTGCGTCAGAAAACCGCACGGAGTCCGCATCGGACTCCGGCGCTGCCGCTTCTGCATCCCTGCACCGATCCTGCGCGTGGATGCCGCTTGCGACGGCAGAGAGAAAGGCGCACCTTGGCCCTGTTCCGCAAAAGATAAAGAGACCCCATGCCCGCAACCGTTCCCGCCGATACCTGCGTCGGCCATATCCACCTCAAGGTCAGCGACCTCGACCGCGCCATCCGGTTTTACGGCGACGTGCTCGGCTTTACCCTCACCCAACGCTACGGCGATCAGGCCGCCTTTCTGGGGGCGGGCGGGTATCACCACCATATCGGGCTGAACACCTGGCACTCGCTTGGTGCAGGCCCGGCCCCGGAACGGGCGGCGGGGCTCTATCATTCCGCCTTCCTGTTTCCCGATCGCGCCTCGCTCGGGGCGGCGCTGCAACGGGTGCTCGATCACGGCACGCCTCTGGACGGCGCGGCGGATCATGGCGTGTCCGAGGCCGCCTATTTCCGCGACCCCGACGGCAACGGGGTCGAGCTTTACCGCGACCGGCCCCGCGCCGACTGGCCGCGCGATGAGACCGGTGCGCTCAGAATGGTGAACGCCCGCCTCGACGTCGACGCCCTGCTGGCCGAGGCGCGTTAACCTGTTGTGAACTGTTGCGGGCGTACGTTGCGTTAACCCCGCTGCGATGCACCCCCCCGGTGTACGGGGGGTGTACAGGGGGTGCACGCCCGGTGCATCGCGATTTCCCCTGTTTTCATGGCCGTTAACCCCGATTCGCCCGGACCCGCCGGCGCACCCCACCGTGCGTTGCGTCGGCCCGCGATTTCGGCCACCTTGCGGGCAGGCAAACGGGGGGCAAAATGGGCACCGGATTTTACTGGGACGAACGGACCATGTGGCATGCCGGGGGCAATTATGCCTTCACCATTCCGCTGGGTGGTCTGGTGCAGCCACTGGCCGCCGGGGGCCTGCCCGAAAGCCCCGAAACCAAGCGGCGCCTCAAGAACCTGATGGACGTCACCGGGTTGACGGGCGCGTTGTCCGTCTCCTCCGCCCCGCCGGCCACGATGGATCAGATTCTGGCCGTGCATGATGCTGAATATATCAACGAATTCAAACGTCTGTCCGACGAAAACGGGGGCGAGATCGGCCACCACGCCCCCTTTGCCAGGGGCGGGTTCGAACTGGCCGCACTGTCTGCGGGGCTGGCCACCGCCGCCGTCGCGGAGGTGCTCGACGGCACCCATACCAACGCCTACGCGCTCAGCCGCCCGCCCGGCCATCACTGCCGCGCGGACGGGCCGATGGGCTTCTGCCTGCTGGCCAATATCGCCATCACGATCGAGGCCGCCAAGGCCCGTCGCCCCGACCTCAAGGTCGCCGTGCTCGACTGGGACGTCCACCACGGCAACGGCACCGAGAGCATCTTCCATGACCGCTCCGACGTGCTGACGATCTCCTTCCATCAGGAAGGGAATTATCCCTTGGATACCGGGGGCTTAACCGACCGGGGTGTAGGGGGCGGAGAGGGCTTCAACCTCAATCTCCCGCTGCCCGCAGGGGCCGGGCACACCGCCTATCTCCACGCCATCGACCGCATCGCCATTCCCGCCATCACGGCCTTCGATCCCGACCTGATCATCGTCGCCTGCGGGTTCGATGCCAGCGCCATCGACCCGCTCGCACGGATGCTGGCCACCGCCGATACGTTCCGACAAATGACGTTTAAAATCAAAGCGTTGGCCGAGAGGATTTGTGACGACAAACTGGTCCTCGTGCACGAGGGCGGCTACTCCGAAGTCTATGTGCCGTTCTGCGGTCACGCCGCCATCGAGGCGCTGTCGGGCAGTGCGATCACCGCCCCCGACCCGATGCTACGCGCCCTGACTTCGCGCCAGCCGGGGCCGCGCCTGGATGCGTTCCTGATCGGCGAAATCGACCGCATGGCCACAGAATTGGGCCTCTAACCCCTTGACGGCGCAGCCCTTCGCCACGACATGACCCTAAAGATGTAAAAAGGCGTAACATATGCCCGCACCCAACCCCGCCGCCCTCGACTTCCTGCTGACGCGCCGCTCGCGCCCGGCCAAGACCCTGGCCGAACCGGTGCCCGACCGCGCCACGCTCGAAACCCTGCTGAGCGCCGCCGCGCGCACGCCCGACCATGGCAAGCTGGAGCCATGGCGGTTCGTCGTCCTGGGCAAGGGCGCGATGCCGCGGCTGGCAAAGGCCGTTCAGGCCCGCGGAGAGGCCATCGGCCTTGATCCCGAACAGATCACCAAAGGGCGCAGCCAGTTCGATCAGGGGCATCTGGCGGTGGCCGTGATCGAGGTACAAAAACCCTCCGACAAGATCCCCGCGCTGGAGCAGACCTATTCCGCCGGGGCTGTCTGCCTGGCCCTGCTCAACGCCGCTTTGGCGGCTGGCTGGGGGGCCAACTGGCTCACCGGATGGCCCAGCCACGATCGGGATTTTGTGCAGTCAGAACTGGGGCTTGGCGATCAGGAACGCATCGCCGGGCTGATCCATATCGGCACCGAAACCAGCGCCCCGCCCGACCGGCCACGCCCGAACCTCGCCACCATCACCACATGGGTTGACGCATGATCCTGTCCTCTTTCTTTGCCGCCCTCGGCCAGATTGGCGACGCACGTTTCCGCCGCGTCTTGCTGCTGGGCATTGCGCTCACCATCGCCCTGCTGATCGGTGCAACCTCGGGTTTTGTCTGGCTGATCGGCACGCTGACATCCGACAGCACGACAGTGCCGTGGGTCGGTGAAATCACCTGGCTCGATGACGTGATCAGCTGGGGGTCGTTCTTTCTGTTCTTTATCCTGTCGATCTTTCTGATGATGCCGGTCGCCTCGGCCATCACCTCGATGTTTCTGGACGAAGTGGCCGCCGCCGTCGAAGACCGCCACTATCCCCACCTGCCGCCAGCAACCAAGGTGCCCTTTGGCGATGCGCTGGTCGATACGGTCAATTTTCTGGGTGTCCTGATCGGTGCCAACATCCTCGCCCTGATCCTCTATGTGATGTTCCCGCCAACGGCGATCTTCATCTTCTGGGGGCTGAACGGGTTCCTGCTGGGGCGGGAATATTTCACCCTCGCCGCCATGCGCCGGGTCGGTCGCAAAAGGGCGAGGGAGCTGCGCCGCGCCCATTCCGGCACGATCTGGCTGGCCGGGACGCTGATGGCGATCCCGCTGTCCGTTCCGTTGGTGAACCTGCTGATCCCGATCATCGGGGCGGCCACGTTCACCCATCTTTACCACAAGATTACAAAGGCTTGAGCGCCCGATCAAACCAGCTCATATCGCTGAGGCTGATCCACTCCGACAAGATGATACCTGCAATGATCGCCCACAAGACCGCCGCCACACCGGTCACGATCCATGCCTTGCGCTTGATGTTGTGTACCTGTGGGGCACCGGCATGGGTGCCCGGTTCGATCTTGCCCAGATCGCCTTGGGTCTGCACCTTGATCGGCAGGGCGATCAGGAAACACAGCCACCAGATGACGGCATAGAGCACGAGGGCAGAGGTGATCCCCATCAGACCTGCTCCAACTCGACGAGGCATCCATTGAAGTCCTTGGGATGCAGGAACAGGACCGGCTTGCCGTGGGCCCCGATCTTGGGCTCTCCGTTGCCCAGCACCCGCGCGCCGGTGGCGTTCAGATGGTCGCGGGCGGCGATGATGTCGTCGACCTCGTAGCAGACGTGGTGAATGCCGCCTGACGGGTTCTTTTCCAGAAAGCCGTTGATCGGGCTGTCGGGGCCGAGGGGATAAAGCAGTTCGATCTTGGTGTTGGGCAGTTCAATGAAGACGACCGTGACCCCATGGTCCGGTTCATCCTGAGGCGCTCCCACCTTTGCGCCGAGGGCCGTGCGGTACTGATCGGCGGCAGACTCGAGATCAGGCACCGCAATTGCAACGTGATTCAGGCGACCGATCATGCAAGGCTCCTCGGGACGGGGTAATTTTGCGCCCTTATCGCCAAGCACGAAGCACCATGCAAGGGTGGCGTTAACTCCCTGTTAGCTATCGGTACGTAACGATGAGTCGCAGTAGCTGCCTGGAGACTGAAAAATGGATACGAATGACCCGTTTGCGCCTATCTATCCGGCCCCCACCGCCATGCGGCCCCTGCTGGGTCTGACGGTGCTGGTGATTGAAGACAGCCGATTTGCCTGCGAGGCTCTGCGCCTGCTGTGTTTGCGCAGCGGTGCCCGGATCCGGCGGGCCGATACGTTGCGTGCAGCGCGGCGGCATTTTCAGGTCTACCGCCCGACCGTCGCGATCATCGATGTGGGGTTGCCGGATGGCAACGGGGCGGACCTGATTCGCGAATTGGCCCCGTCAAATCAGCGCCCCGATGTGATTCTGGGCCTGTCCGGGGATGCCGACAGCGAAGCGGTCGTGATGGAAGCCGGGGCCGATGGCTATCTGGGCAAGCCGATCGTTTCGCTCGCGGAATTCCAGGACAAGATCCTGACCCACCTCCCGAAAGAGCGGCACCCCTCCGGCCCCCGCCCCGTGCCAAGGGATTTGGTCGAACCCGATCCCATCGCCTATCGCGACGACATGGCCCACGTGGCCGATGTCATGGAAAGCGCCAGCGATGCCCGGACGCTCGACTACGTTGCGCAATTTCTTGGCGGCGTGGCACGCAGCGCGGATGACAGCGAACTGATTCAGGCGACAGCGATGCTGGCTGCCAAACGGGCGCGCGGCGATTCTGCCGCGTCCGAGGCGGCAACCGTCGCAGGGTTGGTGCAACGCCGCCTGTCCGACAAGATCGCGATCTGAAACCGGGGTTCAACCGGCCAGCGACGGGTCCTCGGCGGCGCGAACCAATTGCGTGAGGTCCGACAGACGCTCTTTCTGTCGACCTTGCGCGTCAAAGTTGGACGGGTCCAGCCACACGCGAAACGCCTCTTTCAACGCAGGCCATTCTGAATCTATGGCGGCAAACCATGCCGTGTCGCGATTGCGTCCCTTGACCACCGCCGCCTGCCGGAACACGCCCTCATAGCTCAGACCGAGCCGCTGTGCGGCGCGGCGCGAGCCTGCATTCAGTGCATCGCACTTCCATTCGAACCGGCGATACCCGGCCTCAAAGCTCCAGGCCATCATCAGGTACAACGCCTCCGTTCCCGCGCGGGTCTGTTGCAGGGCCGGACTGAAATTGATGTGCCCAACCTCGATACTGCCTGCTTGCGGCGCGATGCGCAGGAAACTGGCCACGCCCTCGTAGGCGCCACTGATCTTGTTCAGCACGGCAAAGAATTCGGTGCTGCCGTCCTCTTCGGTCTCGCGACACCAGCGATGATACTGGGATGAGGACGAAAACGGTCCATAGGGCAAATAGGTCCACACATGGTCCTGCCCCACATAGGACCGGTACAAAAGCGCGGCGTGCTTTTCAGCCACCAGCGGTTCCAGACAGCAATAAGCGCCGTCGAGGATAAGCGTATTGTCCGGCGCAGGTGGCGGGGCCCAGTCAGGAACAGGATCGTGATGCGGGCGATAAAGCTCAAACATGCCGGGATGTTACAGCACTTGACGGAAGACCTGAAACATCATTCGTCACCCAACGCCTTGGCTTTTCTGATTTCAGCCGGCGTCAGGTGACAGGATGTCTTTCCGAATGTGCCGTGGTCGGGGCGACCGGTGACTCCGCGCCAGCGTCACAACAACAGTCCGGGGTCGCGGCCCATATCAAGACCGGGAAAGACCGCGGCCTCAAGCGTCGTGCGATCAAGTCCGGTCAACCCGCGCATGATCCACGCGGCATGGGCACGCACGTCGCCCGTCGGCATCAGGTCCCGGTCCTGATACAGGTCGCCGTCCCCCAGACCGGGCCACTGGCCAAACACACGCCCCCCCCGCACAGCCCCACCGGCCAGCACCATCAGCCCACCGGTGCCGTGATCCGTGCCCTGGGTGCCGTTCTGGCGCACAGTGCGCCCGAATTCGGTCATGGCAACCACCGCAGTCTTGCTCCAGGTGTCGCCCTCCATCCGGTCTTGAAGCGTGAGCAGCGTGTCGGCCAGCCGACCCAGCGCATTGCCCAGTGCCCGCTTCTGACCACCATGCGTGTCCCACCCGTTCAGGGAAAAGGCTGCAATCCGCGCCGGGCCTGAAAGCTGTCGGGCGGCAAATTCGGCCACCTCGACATGATCCGGCGCCCGTCCCTTGTCCGGCGCGCGCCCGCTCGCAGCCAAAAGACGCGCCTCGGCCAGGGCGGCGTACAAGGCTGCATCGGGCTCAGTGACCAGATCCAGCAACCGTTCCGCCTGCGGGCTCAGCGCCAGTTCGGCATCCGGCGCCCAGTTGGCCACCTCTGCCGCGCCGGTCAGCAGACGCATGTTGTCGCGCCCGATGGCATAGGCCGTCTGCGCCGTCACGCCGGGCACCGCCTGCAGCATCCGATTGAGCCAGCCGTCGCGCGCACCCGCAAGGCTTGTCGTGCCCGCTTCGAGCAGATCCTGCCCGTCGAAATGGCTGCGCTTGTCGCGATAGGGGGTCGACACCGCATGGACAAAGCCCAATTGGCCCGCCCGCCACATCGGCATCAGCGCACCCAAGCCGGGATGCAGCGCGAAATGGCCATCCAGATCATGCGCGCCCCCTGCCGGCCCTTCCGACAGGGTCGACCGCAACGCGGCAAAGGCCGGATCGCCATAGGGTTGCACCACGTCCAGACCATCCATCCCGCCGCGCAGGATGATCACCACGAGGCGCGTGTCCCACGGGGCAGCGGCGAAACTGACCGGGGTCAGCAACGGACTGGCCGCCAGCGAACACCCAATCAGGCCGGAGCGGAACAGGAAATCACGGCGGGACAGGGCGGCGGGCATGATCAGGATCCTATCTGCGTTGAAAGGCCGGCGACATCAGGACAATCCCGATGGCCTCAGCCTTGCTTTCGGCGGCGGCGGCGGCAAAGCGCACTGTTTCGTCGGCAAAATCCCCAAGGGTCGTGCCCACAAAAACACGCGGGTCCGGCAGTGGGTCCGTCACACGGCGCGGAACCTCCATGGCCCAGGTGACACGGGCGGCGATCCCTTGCGGCGTGATCCAGTCCGCATCCTTTTCGCTCCACCCGTCCGGTCCAATCGGCTGTTCCCAGGCCTGGCCCATCCGGGCCAGCGGTCTGAGGATGAATCTGACGAAATGCTTTGGCCGCGCGGCACCCACAACGTCGCGCGATGGCGCCAGCGCCCGAATGGCGGATGAGACGAAATCAATCGGTGGTTTGAAATTGACCAACTGCCGCTGCCAGGACGCCGGATGATCCAGAAGGGTCGCATAGACCGGCATCAGTGCGCCGTCATGGGCCAGATATGTCGCCTCGAGCGCATCGACCAGCGACGCTTCCGGATCGTCCGACGTGAAATGCACCGCCAGTTTCCACGCGATATGGCGCGCCGTGGAGCGGTGCATTGCCAGATCCTCGAGGGCGGAGCGCACGGATGAATCGTCCCGCGCATCCTCATAGGTCCGGCCCAGAACGGTTTCCGCCCCGGGCTCGACAAATCCTGCACGAAAGTAATACCCATCCCTCGCCTGATAGGTCATGCCGGTGAACAGTTTGGCCAGCTCGGTGACGTCGGTTTGGGTGTAGGGCGCACCGACTCCCAGAGTGTGCAGTTCCAGAACCTCGCGCGCCAGATTCTCGTTCAGCCCCGATTGCTTGCGCCCCGCCCGGCGTTTGGCCACACGACTGTTTGGTCCCATCGAACGCGCCTGATCCAGGTATTCCAGCATCACCGGATGCATCACCGCCGACTGCAACAGATCGGCAAAGCGCAGGGCGATCGCCGGTCGGATCGCATCATCGACATAAGGCGTCGTGGCCCGGCGAGAGACACCCACCTTGCCGCGCGCGGTAAAGTGATCGGCCCAGAACGCCACGATCCGTTCGCGAAAGGCGGTGTCAGTGAAACTGCGCCGCCACAGGTTCTGGCCCGCCCAGCCGATCCACGCCTGTCGCGCGTCTTGGTTCAGCTGTTTGCGCTCTCGCCGGGCCTGCTGTTCCTGCGGCGTTCCGCGGTTCTGGCGTTCCTTGATGCGGGTGGCCTGTGCGGCGACCGACCGATCCAGAAAGGTGCGAAACGGCTCGGTCGGATAGCGGGTCGCCATCTCGTCCGGCCCGGTCAGCCCGTCGAGGATCTGCGCGGAATCACGCGGCGTCGCGATATCGGGCGACAACCCGTATCCAAACCGAATCTCGGCCAGTTGAGGATCAAACCTGTTCATTTGCGATTCCCGGCTCGTTGCCACTTGGGATGGGGCAAACTACCACGATCCGCCATCCTGCGCACGGTGCCGCCGCAGGACGTTTGCGGACGACCGCCTGGCGCCAGCGCTGAGGTCGCCGGGCGTGTCAGGCTCGGGCATCCGCGCACGCTCCGGCGTTCGAGAACCGCCAGTGCGTAGCAGCCGACTGTAAATGCAAGAAGGATCGCCACGATGCTCATGGGGCTCATGGGGCGGCGCTTCAGGGATCGAGGTCGAGCGATCCGATCGCGGTCAGTGCGACGGCGAGTTCCAGTTGCGCCACAAGGTCCGGCACATACGCAGCGAGCGCGGCGAATGGTGGTCAGATGGGCCGAGGCGACTGCGCCGTCCTTCAATGTCAGGTGGAGCGTCGCGGGCCCGCGCGGTGTTTCGACTGTTGCCATGCCGTGGCCGTCGCCGCCTGATCGCGGCATCTCCGGCACCATGATCGCACCCGCCCGTGCGATCAGCCCAAGGCTTTGTTCGATCTCCGCGCGACGCTGGCAAAGCCGCGCCATGCCGTCGCCGACATTTTCGGTGACCGGTTCAAACTCCAGTTTGTGATAGGCCGGATCGCCTTTTCTTGCATCTGTCGCCTGACCGGACGACCGTGCCGCAGGGCCTGCGTTGGTACCTGTCAGAAGCCCGATGCCTGATAGTTTGATGCGCAGCGGTGTGAAGTGGTCCCACCTTTTCGGACAGTTTCGCAGCTTCGCTAGGGTGTATCGGATTTAGATTTCATGCTGCTTTCTGCTCTTCTGAGCCCGCCCAATATGCGGCGCCCGGCGTTCGCCGATCAAGCGCGGAATCGGGCCGCTCGGTGTTGCAGAAGGCCATCCAGTTTTTGACGACCCTTAGCGCCTGGAAGCCGTCGTCGATCTCTTTGAGGTAGATCGCTTCCTGTTTCAAAGATCGCCACAGACGTTCGATTCAAATATTGTCGAGGTAGCGGCCTCGACCGTCCATCGAGATGCGCACGCCTGCCTCGGTCAGCGTGGTGATCCAGGCCGAACCGGTGAACAGGCTGCCTTGATCCGTATTCATTATTTCGGGTGGCCCATGTTTGGCGATGGCTTCATTCACAGCATCAACACAGAAGTCGGTAGCGCCAGTGCCTCGACGCGTTGCTCGGCCCGCGCCATGAGCACCGCGGGCCAGACCACAATGGCGGGCGCAAGGGCGGAGAGCGCCCACCACGGCACACCGTCCATGAGGCCGAAGGTCACGCCGTCGTTGCGCAGATAGACCAGGTTGAAACCGGGAAAGACCGGTGCCCTCGGCGAGCGCTGCGCTGTTTGCGTTGACCACATCCTTGCTGGCCTGGTCGGCGGCAAGGGCTGCGGCCATTCCGGCAAGGCCAGCTGTTTGATTTAACGTGATCGGTGTCCTTTTCGGCATTTTCGTCGTCCGCGTTCCGGTCAGTCCGACGGCGCCGTGGCTGCCGTAGCGGTGTCCTGCGGGCCGCTTGCTCCGGCCCCCAGGATCGGCACTTCGATCGTCAGATCGTCCCCGTCGTAGAATGTCAGGCGAAGCGACAGCGTGGCGCCCTCGATCAATGGCTTTTCAAGGTCGATCAGCATCACGTGCGGACCACCGGGTTCCAGCGTCACGGCGGCGCCTGGCGCCACGCGCAGTTCCGGTGCAGCGCTCATGCGGCGCGTGCCGTTCGATCCTACAACCGTCTTGTGCAGAGTTTCGATCGAGGCCAGGTCGGTGCGCACGCCGATCAGGTCGATCATCTTTTCACCGGTATTCGTCAGGGTGAAATAGACCTCTGCCGAACCGCCCATATCGGTGCTGGCGCGGGTCCAGGCATTCTCGACCAGCAGATCGCGATCCGGCGTCGCTGTTTGGCCGCTGGCAGTCTGTACCCAAATGGCAGTTAAAACGCCTGTTCCAATTTTCAAAAGCCTGTTCCGCATCGACATTTCCTCTCCGTTTGGCTGCCGCCGCGCGACCGCTGCGCAAGCAGCACCGCACAATGTAGACTGCAACCTCCAGCGGCTTGAGGTGCAAGTGAAATCCTACTGGCGCTTGCCAGCGGTCTTTCTCTGCCGACTGAGACCCAACAGCAGACCGGGCCGGTTGCTCGCCTCCGGCGGACGGTCGCCAATCCGCCTGGGTCCGCGCGAGCAAAGCCAGACCAGACCGATAAGCGCCACCGGAGACAACCCCGGTCCGAGGGATCGAAGACAGTGACATATGTGGCGCAATCGTCGGGCCGCACTCCGGTTGCTTGGCAATAGATTTTCACCGATTGTCCTTTGGTGTCTGCACCTAGCCCAATGCCTTTCAAACACCAGCCGCGCCGCTGTTCAGCGCAATTTGGCGTGGATGGAGATGCGTGGTTTGATCCGCGAGGTGACGGGTCAGGGGCGATTGAGAATGTGGAAAAATGAACGAGTCTGGACAGACCAACGACGAATTATAGCGCTTCGACTCCAGGTGAAGCCTCAGGTTCAAGGCGAAATGCTGTAAATGATATGCTTCAGTTCGGTCAAACCTTTTCAGCCCGGCGCCACGGCCTTGCGCATGCCGCCGGCAATCAGCGCCGCCGCGTCCGTGGCGACAAGCAGGATGTTTGCCCGCGGCGGCGCGACCAGAAAACGCGGTTCCCATACGGGATCGAACTTGTTCTTGAAGTTCCGCAACCCATCGAAATTATAGAAATGTCCGCCGTGGCGATAGACAAGGGCACCTAGCTTCATCGTCCAGCGACTGCCGCGCCGGGTCTCGAGACCGGCAAGCGGTGCCATCCCAAGGCTGAACTCGGCAAAGCCCTCCGCCTTCAGATACAGCATCAATTCCGTGAAAAGATAGTCCATCAGGCCAGCCGGCGCATCGTCGACATGCCGCATCAGGTCGATGGTTGCGGTCTTCCTCGCCTCGGTCGTCAGGACATTGGCAAAGGCCACGATGCGGGCGTCATGGCGCACGATGGCGATGGGAAACCGGCGCAGATAGTCGGGATCGAAACGACCGACGGAGAACTGCTTTTCCGAGCTGTGCTTGTCTGCCAGCCATTGATCGGAGATCTTGCGCAGCACGTCCATTGTCGGGTCGTCGACCGGGGCGTTCAGCATCTCAAAGCTGAGCCCGTCGCGGCCAGCGCGATTGTAGGCCGTGCGCAGCTTCTTGCGATGGCTGCCTTCGAGCGAGAAATCAGGCAACGGAACCACGGCCTCTTCGCCCATCTTGTGCATGGCCAGGCCCATCTCGGCCCAAAGCGCCAGATTGTCCGCCGCGACTTCGTAGAACACGGGCCGCGCGTTGGCGGCATTGGCGGCATCGACGAATTCCCAGGCCAATTGGGCGGCCTCGTCGGGGGCACCGACAGGATCGCCAAGCGCGATCCAGGACCGCCCTTGAACCCGATACATCAGGAATGACCGGCCACTGTCGGAAAACAGCAGCGATTTATCGCCCGTCAGCGCAAAGTTTGCATCCGGATTGGCCTGCGTTGCAATGATTGCACGGGCCTGCGCCAATTCCTCGGACGTCGCCAGTTCGGCCACAACCCGTGGCGGGCGCAGGGCCGTCACCAGCGCGAACAAGCCGATGAGCAGAGCCCCGACCAGACCGGCGCGCGTGGCCCGCGGCGCGGATTGGTCGGCGGCGAATTGCCACCACAATTCATTGCTGTAGGGCGTAGCCTTGTGGGCGAAGAAATAGACGCCAATGCCCGCGATGATGATCGAGGTCAACAGCAGGACCCACCGGAGCGACAGGGGGTTTCGCGTCAACCGCGCGCTTCGGTAGAATTCGCGTCGACATGGCAGCAAGACGAGAACCATCAGCAACAGAACGATGGCTCGCTCATAATCCAGTCCCTGCAACAGCGATGCCACGACCCCGGCGGCGAGCGCCCCGACGGCAAGCCACCATGCACCTTCGACGCGCCGCGACATACCATGGGCAATGATCAACAAGGCCGCACCGATGGCGCTGGAAAGCAGTGCGCCACCTTCCACGAAGCCCAGGGGAAGGAGCAGTTCCATTTCCTCGGCAACCTCGCTGGAAGCGGGAATGACCGCCGAAAGCAGCATGAAGACCCCGGATGCGAATATCATCGCCGACATGGCCAGCGGCACGACCGAACTGACAGCGCCGAAGACCGGTGCCAGGGCCTGCATCCGGGGCGACTGGACCTTGGTGCTGGCCATCCGCAATTCGCTGAGCGCCAGAAGCACAAGAGCGAGCGCGAAAGGCACAAGATAGTAGATCAGCCGGTAAAGCAGCAGACCGGCAGCGGCCTGATCGACGGGGACCGAGGCGGGCAGGGCGGCGATGATGATCGTCTCGAATACCCCGACCCCGCCTGGCACATGACTGGCGACGCCTGCAAAGATCGCAGCCGCAAAAACCGCCAGAAAGGTGGCAAATCCCATGTCGTTGGGCGGCAGCAAAAGATAGAGAACGGTCGCCGCCATCAGGATGTCGGTCGCCGTGAACAGCAGTTGCCCGCTGAGCAAGCCGAGCGAGGGCGTGCGGAACCTGTGGCCGCGCAGGGTGATTTCGGATTTCCTGAGGGCGAGGGCCGCGAGGAAACCCAGAGAGAGGACCAGCGCGACAATTCCGATCCATCGCTGGATTTGTGGGCTGATGGAGGTCAGCGATTGAAGGGCATAGGGATGATAGGCCAGAGCGCCGAACCCGACGATGGTCGCCCCGAGCCCGAAGGCAAGGGACCCGAATATGGCGATCGCGGCGATGTCGTAAGCGGTCAGTCCCAGGGACGAATAGATGCGATAGCGCACGGCGCCGCCGGTGACCGGACCCGCGCCGATGGTGTTGCCGAGCGCATAGCCCAGAAACCCGCCCGTCATGATGACCGGGAACGGAAGCTTTTTGCCGAGATATCGCAGGGCCGACCAGTCATATCCGATCAGCGCGGCGTAGCCTGCGAACATCGCGAGCAACGACAGGGCGATGATGTGCCAGGGCGTGCTGCGGACCTGATCCATGACGTCCCGGAAATTCACCGGTTTCAGCAACTGGTAGAGCGCAAAAGCCCCAAGCGCGAATAATCCGGCCGTCAGAAGATAGGGGGCGACCGGCTTGATCCGCGCCCAAATGCCGGAAGGTGGTGAAGTATCGGAAATCGTCACGTCGGCCCCTCGATTCGTGTCTTGTTATCAGAGTGTAACCCGCCCGCGGCGCCATTGGCACCGGGGCGGGTGGTCTGCCGTGAGTGGCGACCTCCGCTGCACCTCGAGGGGACCAGAGACGCGGCGAAGCCCTTGTCAGGCGTCCTGCGCCGTCGCGCGGTTCGCCAGGGTGACATCCAGCGTCAGGCGTTCACCTTTCCGCAGAACCTCGACCTTCGAGAGCGTGTCGGGTGCAGTGCCGGCAACCGCGCGGGTTAGATCGCGGGCTTCGTCGATCTTTGTGCCATCGAAGCTGAGGATGATGTCGCCGGATTGCAAACCCGCCTTTTGCGCAGGCGTGCCGTCCATGACCTTTTCGATCATGGTGCCCTGTCCTGCCTGAAGACCGAGAACCGAGGCGACCTCATCGCTCACCGGCTTGATCTGGACACCAAGCCAGCCCCGGTCGATCTGACCGTCATCCCGCAGGTCTGCAACGACCCTGGACACAAGGTCCGAAGGTACGGCGAAACCGATCCCGGCGCTGGCACCATTGGGCGAGAAGATCGCGGTGTTGACACCGATCACCTCGCCGCGGTCGTTGAAAAGCGGCCCGCCAGAGTTGCCCCGGTTGATGGCCGCGTCGGTCTGGATGAATTCGTCGAACGGTCCGGCATTGATGTTGCGGTCCTTGGCCGAAATGATACCGGTCGTGACCGTGCCGCCCAGGCCAAAAGGATTGCCCATGGCGATGACCTCATCTCCGACGCGCATTGTCTTGGACGACCCGAACGAAACGGTTGGAAGGTCCGACCCTTCGATGTCGAGCAAGGCGATGTCGGTCAGCGGGTCGGTTCCGACGACGGTCGCAGCATGCTCCGAACCATCGGCAAACTTGACTGTAACGGATGTTGCGCCGTCAATCACGTGGTTGTTGGTGACGATCAGACCATCGGACGAAATGATGAAGCCCGACCCCACGCCCTGACGGTCGGGCATGTTCGGCATTTGAGGCATTTGCGGCATGTTGTCACCGAAACGCCGCTTTAATTCCTTGAGGAATTCGTCGTTGGGCATCCCGCTTTCAGCCCCGGCAGGCGTGGCCTTCTGGGTGACTTCGACCAGAACAACGGCCGGGCTGAATTGTTCGATCAGATCGGCATAGCCGCCTGCGGGAACCGCAAGTGCGGCGGAAGGCGCCAGTGAGACGAGACCGGTCGATGCGATGGTCGCCGCAAGCAGTGCTGCCGTCAGCGTGGTGCGCCGTTTGGGAGATTGTGGATGTGTCATGAGGAAAGCTCCGTATCATGCGTTACGGAGCAAAAGGTCGGTTCGGTAGATGAAATTGGCTTCGCGGCGACTATACAGATTTGTAACGTCACGTTTCAGTCATCGGCTCGTGACCGCCGTTTTTTGCCGAATATCCAGCCCAGCCGCCAGAAGACGAACAGCATCGTGGAGGCCGATACAACCATCAGGCCAATCGCATAGACATAGCCGAACCGCCAGCCGAGTTCCGGCAGGTTGTAGGGCGAGGCCCGGTCAAAATTCATGCCATAGAGTCCCGCGATGAACGTCATCGGGATGAAGATCGTGGCGATCATTGTCAGCACCTTCATCACCTCGTTCATGCGGTTGGACAGTGATGACAGTTGCAGATCCACAAGACCCTGGGCCGTTTCCCGATAGACTTCGACCATGTCGAGAAGCTGAAAGGCATGATCCGAACAATCCCTGAGGAAGGGGAGCAGTGGCTCGTCAATCTGCGGTG
>CAZITF010000037.1:0-16952 GCA_964542095.1 uncultured Rhodobacterales bacterium | reverse complement strand
GCGATGGGGATCACCCGGCACGGGGGCAAGAGGCCCGGTCGCAAGCGCAAATGCGGAGGGTCCGCGGCCCCGCCGTGGAAGCCGTATTTGTGCTTGCCGGAGCGAAGCGCAGGGCACGATTGGGCCGACCCCGTGCGATCCACATCTATGAGCAAAAAGGAGTGATCCGGATGACCCCTGCCATCACGCCGACGCCACCATCCGCGTCCTCGTCCCGCCAAGCCTGGCCGGGGTGCTGACGGAGCCCGCCTGCGCGGGTGCGATGTTCTGAGACACCACCCGAGGGACGCGCAAGTCTTCGGCCTCAAGTGCGACGTCTCGACCCCTCGCGTCTTGCCCCGCTGACGATGTGCGTGAGGTGCGCACCATCCCGAGCCCATACAGATGCGGATGGGCCGCGCTCTGACGGACCGGGTAAAGGAATAACGGTGCAGGCCGCCGCAGACTGCCGATCACGCGTGACCGACCGCACGCGCCATGAGACATGACGAAAGGGCCGCGCCAAGCGCGACCCCCTCTCTTCAATCCTGCGACGCCTTCTTCGCCGGGTCCGCAACCCGCATGACCGTCAGGCCTTTCGCTTCCGCCTTCTGCCCGAGGTTCAGCGCGACCCCGTTGCCGCCGAAGAGTACAACCCCCGTCGCCGCGAACTTGTCGTCCAGCATTTCGTCGTTGCACTTGAACGGTGCCGCCCGCCCATGTGCGGACCAGCGCGGATCGAAGCGCGCCTGCGCGACCCCGCGCGCCCGCGCCCAGCGGGCCGCGATCATCTCCGCCCCGTGCTTGCCACCCTTGTGGCAGAGGAAGATCTCCTGGTTGCGGTTCTGCTTGATCCGTTCGCGAACCTTGTCGAGCGTGTTGAAGATCACATCAACATCGGTCCAGTCGGTGGCGCCTGAGACGATCAGGGGCACCCCCTCGACTTTCGACTTCTCGGCGGTTTCGCGGTCGTGCTGCTCCAGGAGCTGCCGCGCCTCGAAGACCGCCCCGGTCTCTTTCGCCCGGACGCTTGCGCGCGACCCGGCTGCCGGGATGTAGGCGTGGCCCGTCTCGATCTCGTAGCATTCCGCCGCTGCCTCGCTCATCACCTCGATGGCGCTGACAATCTCGCGCAGCTGCACAAAGCGCGCCTGCGCCTCTTCGAGCGCGGTCTCGGCGATCTCCGATCCGTCGTGGGATTTTGCCAGCGCGCCGATCTTGTCGGCGGTGCGGTCGACCTCCTTGCCGAGTGCCACCTTGCGGCGCTGCAGGATCGTCGCGAGCCCATGGGCCAGCGGTTCGATTTCTGCTTCAAGCCCGGTCCCGCGCAGCTGGCCGAGCAAAGCCTCGAAGCTCTCGCGGACGATGTGGTCGGTCAGAACGTGATCCTCCGGGATCGGCAGCTGCGCGTCCTTTTCAGTCAGTCCGAAAAGTTCGATGGTCTCGTAGGTGTTTGCAGTGTCGTAAGCCATGTCTGGTCTCCAGTGTTCGGTTGCAAGGCCACCACGTGAGTGTGGGGGCATGGCCGAATGCCTGGTTTCCGAATCTGCCCGGGTCAGGGACGGCGTAGCCGCCGGCTTGCCGGGCGCAAAAGTTTTCCGAGCGCAGCACTCGACACAGGCCCGCTCTCACGCACGGGACCATCCCGCGCCACATGCCCCGCCCTCGCCGAAAAGTTTTGCGATCCTTGACGCGGGCTGATTTGGGGGCCATCCGGAGGATATGCTTCCGCGCTCATGTGTGTGTGTTTTGACGGTAGGTTTGCCCGACCCGAGCAGGCAAACGGCCCGACCGGACGCGGGAGACGGATGGAGTGTCGGGATCGTTTTGCTCCGCAAAACAGACCAGAGCGCAATCCGGCGGAGCGGCCGGGGAGGGACGTGCTCGCGAGGCGGGCAAACCGGGACGCCGGGTGCAACGCCGCGGTGAGGCCGCATGGCCGAATGCGCGACGGACCGAAGGGCCGTTCTCCCCTGCGACTTGGCGTACCGAGCTGGGGAGCCCGCAAGGCTGAAGCCAAGGTTGATGTGCAGGCGACGCCGCTGCCGACTACAGGGATTCCTTGTCCAAGCTTTCGCCGAGATGAGCGGGAAGCGGACTTGCGGCGATGCAGCAGAGGAATAGACCGCTCCAGCCAAAGGGGACAGTCGACCTATTGATGCATCAAGACCTCAAAATGGGGGACGGAAGATCAACCGTCGACCAGCATCAGCGTGCCCGCGAATGCATCATGCGCGGCGCGTTGCGGTGCATCGAGATCAGCTTCGATTGCGGTGATTGACGCTTCGAGCTCCGCTGCAAGGCGCGGTGACATACCGAGGACCCGAAAGGTCGCCGCAAAGCGCAGGCTTTCACCCGAAAGGAGGATCACAGACCACCCTCCCGCCTCCTGGCGCAGAAAAGCGCGGCCGGCTTCGCCTGCGATCTCCCAAGGGAGGACTGCGGCGTTCCCTCCGAGGGCGGCGGGCCCGATGATCGTGTCGGCACCCAGCACGTCTCGCAGGGCCGCCTGCGCTTCGGCGAGTATGACTGGATCATGACCGAGCTCGATACTGCCGTGATCGTGCCCCTCGTGCCCCGTCATGCCACCGTCGCGGGGTTCGACCCAGAACTCCACCGCGATCTCGCCGGCGCGTTCGAAGACGAGCGTGGCAGGGATGCGCTCGCCCTCCTCGAATGGGTCGCCGTCGAGCCCCATGAACATCACATGCATCCCGCCAGGGGCGAGCGTCACCGTCTCGCCCGGTGCGATCTCGATGCCCTCGACCGGGATCATCCGGGTCACGCCTTGGGCGTCGGTCTCGGTGCCGTGTAGCGATACGCGGGGGAAAGCGGCGCGCACTTCCAGCAGGCGGTCGGGCGCGCTGCCGGTGTTGGTGATGGTCATGTAGCCTGCGCCGGACATGGCGGTCGCCACCGTCTCCAGCGCGTAGGGATGATCGATCACGAGGCTGTCGGTGATCACCTCGTGGGCGGCGGCGGGGAGCGCCAGAAGAGTAAGGGCGAGGGCAAAATGTTTCATCGGCGTCTCCGGTCAGTCTGGAAGGGTCAGGGTGTCGGTCAGCGTCACGCGCTCGAAATCGGTGACGAGAAGGCGCAGGGTCACGTCCCAGTCGCCCGGGCGCGGCAGGGTCACGGGGCCCGCATGCCAGAGCCCGTCACCACCTTGCAGGGCGGTCAGGCGGATCGGCTCGATCCCGGCTTCGGGCTGGGCGAAGACGACCTCGACCTCCTGCGGGACCAGCTCGGCGAAATCGCCGGTCTGGAAGCCGAGCATGACCTCGACCAGCCCCGCGCGGCCGGGGGTCAGGCGGATGTCGGCCATGGCAGCCGCGGTATGAATATGGGCGTAGAGCGGCTCGGCCGGTTCGATCAGGGCGCGCGGGGGTGGGGTGAGGCGGAAGCTGGAGGCAAGGATGAGGATGGCGAGGCCGAGCACGATCTCGGCCCGGATGGCGCGTTTCAGGCGCGGTGTGGCAGACGCTTGGCCAGCGGCCAGCGCGGTCGTCAGGACGAGCCGGTTCCGCGCGGCGAGCGCGAGGAGCACGGCGACGAGGGCAAGTTTCACCCCGAGCACAATGCCATAAGACGAGCCCAGCAGGGCAGCCGGACTGCCCGCCTGCAGCCATGTCAGGGTCATCCCGCTCAGGATCAGAACCGCGACCGCCGGAACGGCGATCAACGAGAACCGCCGCAGGACGGTGTCGGGCTCGGGGCGACGTAGCGCGAGGAAGAGCGGCACGAGCGATCCCATCCAGAAGATTAGCGCGGCGGCGTGGAAGGTGACTGCGGGGAGCGCCACGACACGCGGCGGCGCCACGGCGGCATGGCCGGAGACCGCGAAAGAGAGCGACGCGAGCGCCCATGCGCCGAGCGCGAGAACTTTTCGCACGGACGTGCCGCCGCTGCGCAGGGAAAGCGCGGCCGGGACCGCCGCCCCGGCAGCAAGGACGACAGTCAAGCTAATCGGTGCTGAAAGCCCCGCTTGCCACGGCTGCATCGTGAGGAGCGCGCCGGGCGCGAGCGACAGCATGTCGAGACCCTGAACCCCGATCAGGAGACCGCCCACCGGGATCGTCGCGCCAGCCGCGAACACGGCGATGCGGGCGAGTGCCGATCCTGCCTGTGCAGGGGCCACGAAGGCAAAGAAGACGGCAGCCCCGACCGCGGTCACCAGCACCACGGTCAGCATAGCCCGCAGGGCGGCGCCTAACCGCGCGGCCCCTGCGGCAAGCTCCGTGGGCGTCGGCGGCGTTACGGAGGGCGCACCGACATGGAACGTCAGCGTGCCGCCGACCGGATGGCCATCGTCCGAGACGACCCGCCAGGACAGCAGATGTGTGCCATCTGCAAGATCCGCAGGGGCCACGACCGTGACTCTGGCGTTTTCGGCGGTGCCCTCTAGGTCGGTCGCAGTACCGTCAGGTCGGATGTGCCGCAGGACGAGCGGCGCTATGGCTTCATTGAAGTCGAGGATGATCGTCGCAGGCGCTTCCGCCATCACCGCCTTTTCGGAAGGCTCCGAGGCGCGCAGTTGCGCATGGGCCAGCGCCTGCAGCGGCAACAGCGCGAGGCAAAGAAGGATCAGGGCAAGGCGCATCACTCGGTATCCTGTCGATGTCCCGCCGGGCCGTGGATCAGCCCGGCGGTCGTTGCGGCGCGCGCGAAGGGAACGGAAGCACGCACCGGAGCAGGCAGGTCGGGCAAGGGACGCCTCCGCATCCCGACCTGCCTGCCGTCTCAATGCCCGTGACCGCCCGCGGAGGCCGGCACGACCATTACGCCGGGCGCCGGATCCTCGAGGTCGTGGCTGTCCTGTCCGGCCGCCGGGATCTCGATCCAGCGTTCGGCCCCGTTGGCGCATTCCTGGATGGCAGGGATATAGACCATCTCGCCGGCCGGTAGACGGTCGGTCACGCGGGCGCGGAACACGAACTCGTCGTAGAAGGCATCCGGCAATTCGCCCGACCAGATGATCTCGCGCACGCCCTCGGTGAGCGTGCGGCCATAGAGCTCGTAGCTGTTCTCGTAGGGGCCGGTCACGGTCTCCAGCTCCCAGCCCGCCTTGACCATCGGCTGCGCGGCGATCAGGCCCTCGGGGATCTGGATGCGGACCCTCAGCGTCGCCTCGTCGCCGCAACCATGCGGCACCCGCAGGGTCAGACGGGCGGTTTCGCCCTGCACAACCTCGCCTTCAGCGAAAGTGGCGTGGGCCAGGGCCTGGGAGCCCATGGCCAGAGGCAGGGCAAGAGCTGCAAGTGCAAGAATATGTTTCATGTTCGCGCGTTTCCTATTGGTTTCTTGGTTTTCAGTTGAGGGGCATCACCCTGTTGGCATTGGCCGGGTGCCCGTCCGGCCAGGGGTCCGCAAAGGCCGGATCGGTCAGGAAGTCCTGATCCGTCAGGCTTTCGAGGAATGCGGTGAGGTCCGCGATCTCGGCGTCAGAAATCTCGAACCCGGCAATGAGGCTGTCGCGATACGGGTTCTGGTGGCCCGCACCGACATGTGGGCCATCGGAAATCGTCCGTCCGCCCGCCGCGTAATGGCGGATCACCTCCTCCAGCGTCGCGATCGAGCCGTCGTGCATGTAGGGTGCGGTGACGGCCACGTTGCGCAAGCTGGGCGTGCGGAACCGGCCCATGTCGGACGGAACGCCGGTGAATTCGTAAAGGCCGAGGCCCCCGGCAGGGTAAGCCCCCGTGCCCCCGATGTTGTAGAGCCCGGTGTTGTGAAAGGCGTTCTCGGGGAACGGAGTACGCGCGGTCTGCAGATTGTCGGAAAACAGCGCCCCGGTGTGGCAGTGGTAACATTCCAGCCGATGATCGAAGAACAGCGCCTGCCCGCGCCGGGCGGCGTCGGACATGGCATCCGCCTCGCCATAATAGGTCGCGCGGTCATAGGGGCTGTTCAGCGAGATGAGCGTGCGCTGAAAGGCCCCAAGCGCGCGGGTGATCGTGTAGAGATCGGGCGCGGGCCGGTCCGGGAAGGCCGCCGGAAAGGCCTCGGCGTAGTAAGGATCGGCGGCGAGGCGCGCGAAGAGCGCCTCCTCCTGCCCCGCCATCCCCATCTCGACCGGCTCTGTGCCGAACAGTGGCACCAGCGCCTGAAACTCCAGCGTGGTAAAATGCGGGTTCGCCCAGGTCAGCGTCGGCATGTAGCCGACGTTGGCGAGCGACGGGGAATTGCGGTGGCCGACCGTGCCGTGGGCCCCTACGCCGACCGGGCGGCCGTCGCTGAAGGCCAGCTCCTGCTGGTGGCAAGAGGCGCAGGCGGTTTGCCCATCGACCGACAGACGCGCATCGTAAAAGAGATGCCGACCCAGATCGACCAGATCGGGCGTCATGGTGATGTCCTCCGGCACCGGGGGCGGCGGCATCCAGGCGGGCATCGGCCAGCGGAACGCATCGAGGATCGCGGGACGCGCGCTGGTCGTTTCCAACGGCGTGTCCTCGCGCGGCAGAAGGACGGCGGCGAGGACCGCCGACGCGCCAAGGATCAGGAGAGGGGCCAGAAAGGCCCCCCTCCCCGCGACACGCGCGAGGCTCGCAAAGGGACGCATGACCGCCCCGTCAGCGCATCGAGACGAGCGTTTGCTCTTCGGCCGGGAAGGCGTTGAACGCCAGCCCCAGCCGCGGCAGCACCGTGTTGCAGTCCGGATCGTTGGGGAAGGACATGCAGCCGGGGCTGGTCTCGGGCGTGTTCTGTGTCAGGTCTGCACCCGCCACGACGACGGCGGGGTCGATCACCACGGTGCTCTCACCCGGCACGAAGTCAGGCAGCGCAACCGCGACACGGTTGGGGTTGGCGCAGGCCTCGGACGGCGGCGGCGTCGCCTCGGGCGCGGCGCATTGCGTCGATCCGAGGTGAAGCAGCCAGCCACGTGGCCCTTGGCCATGGGTCGCATCCTCGCTGTGGCCTTCGGCCGTCATGGACATGCCAGATGGCGCGGTGGGCGAGAATTCGATCTTCACGAACTTGTAGCCGCCGCGCCAGTTCCAGAACATCGCCGTCAGGTTCAGCGGCGCGGGCGCGGTGGTAGGATCGCCGTGGTTCCAGTCGAAGGGAACGCCGACCTCAAACTCGAAGCCCCGATACTCACCCTCGGGCACGGTGCCGCGCAGCGTGGTGTTCACCTGTGGCGTGCCGTTGGCGCAAGACCCGATGCCGTCTTCAAAGTCCAGAAGGGCGATGTTCTCGATCTGCCAGGCGCCATCCTGGTCGAGCGCGACCGGCACGCGGGTGCCGTCAGCGGCGATCAGGTTGGCCGAGGAAACGAAGAGCCGGAAATCGAGGAACTGTACCTCGGTCCCGGCGCTGCCGAGCCCGGTGAAGCTTTCGGTGCAGGCAAAGGGCGCGCCCGCGATCTCGGCGGCGAATGGGATTTCGACAGTCATGTCGGCAAGCGCCGGACCGGCGACGAGGGCGGCCGTGACCGCAAGGAGAAGGTGTTTCATGTGAGGGTTATCCAGATTGATCAGATGTCCACGCGCAGGCGGACGGCTGCGGCCCGCACGGTGCGGAGCCAGAGTGAGGTCAGATCAACTGGATGGACGGGGGGCCCCGGGCTGGCGGCGCGCGCGGGCCATGACCGGTCAGGACAAGGGTTTCGGGCCAGGCCGCATGGTGGCCGGACCAGACTACAAGGTCAGAAGTGGCAAGACATGCCGGGGCAAGCGCCATGCTCTTTGCGATGGTGCAGGCCGGGCATTCGGCATGGGCCGCGTGATCCTGATCGTCGTCGCCTGATATACAGAGGTCGGCAAGTGACCCGCCAAGCGCCAGATAGGCGGCGATTTGCGGGTCGGACAGGCGCGGGTCGGTCTCCACGGGGCGATGGCCGAAGGCCACAAGCAACAACGCCAGCGCGCAAAGCACTGACACCGCTTGATTCCATAACCTCAGGCGCAACCTTCCCATGCGGGAAGGTTTACCCGTGATCCTTGTTTTCCGCAATTGTGTCATTTTGCCCAATTCCTAAAGTCGCCGATAGGCATCGTGCCGCGTTCGCCCCCCGTCCAAGTAAAGCGTCACACCCTCCGTCCGATCTGTTGCTCAAGGCCTCTCCTGTGGTGATTGCATTGAAGCGATCAATCCAGCTCGCTGCCGAAGGGATGAACGACCACTCTCCAAAGGCAAAACGATGTCTCTCAGCCATATTTTACCGGCCGCCTGGGGCCGAAGCCGGACCCTCGCCAGAACAAACCAGTGCGGTTGGTTTTGACTCTTCGCGGCTTTCTAGGCGAATGCGCAGGCGGTCACCTCGGCTCGATAACCGAACTGTTCACGGAACGAATTATTTCTTCACGGCAAGCCGGATGAAACGTCGACAACCGTGTGGCAGACTGCATCGAGCATGGGGCGGTCGTGGCTCACCAGGACCACGGCGGCCCCCTCGCGGGCGAGGCGCGACAGACCGGCGAGTGCCAGCGCCTTCTGCCGTGGATCGAGGGCGCTGGTCGGCTCGTCGGCGAGGATCAGCACTGGCCGGGCGAGGCTTGCCCGCGCGAGCGTGGCGCGCTGGCCCTGCCCGGTGGACAGGGTGCCGGGCCGGGCCGCGACCGGAACATGCGACAATCCGAACGCCGCCAGCGCAGCATCGGTTGCGGTGCGTCGCGCCTCGGGCGGTTGCTTGCGCGTAGGCACGGTCAGCGGCTCGGCCACGATGCAGAACAGCGGCCAGCGCGGGTTCATGCTCGACAGCGCGTCCTGAAACAGGCTCAGGACTTCGCCCCGGTGCGGCGGACGTGCGGTGCCGCCGCGCAGGATCGCACCAGCCTCCGGCGCGAGGCTGCCGGCGAGCACCGCGAGAAGCGTGCTCTTTCCGACGCCGGAGCGGCCGGCGACCCCCAGAATCTCGCCGCGCCGAAGCTGCAGGTCCAGCCCCGCAATCAGCCGCCGCTCGCCACGTGCGACCGAGAGGCCCAAGGTCTGCAACACCACCTCGTCCTTGGGTGCTGACGGGGGTGCCACGGCACCCGCCTGACGGAAAGCGCGCAGCGCAGGGGGCAGCCTGTCCGCCGCCATCCCGGCGCGGGTGGTCGTCGCGGCGATCCGTCCGGCCTCGATCAGGATCACCCGATCGGCGCTACGCGCGACCAGGTCGAGGTCGTGGCTGACGATGATCGTCCCCGGCGCACCGGCGCGCAGGCAGTCCATCACCGATCCCGCGGTCTCGGCGTCGACGGCGGAGGTGGGCTCGTCCGCCACAACCACGGGCGGGGCCAGCGCAACCGCCGCCGCGATGTTGGCGCGTTGCAGCATGCCACCCGACCATTCGTGCGAATGCCGGTCCAGCATCGCGGGGTCGAGCGCCAGCCGCTCGCAGAGCGCCGCGATCCGCGCCGGATCCGGCTTCAGGCCATGGGCGCGCCAGGCCTCTTCGAGATGCGCGCGCACGCGGCGCAAGGGAGCGCAGGCGTCGAACGGGTTCTGTGCGACAAAGCCGATGTCGCGCCCCAGCCGACGGCGCAGCGCGTCCCGGTCAGACAGGGCGACGGTGCCCGACCCGATCTGCAGCGTCCCCGTCACGCGGGCACCGGGTGGCAACAGACCCAGAAGCGCACGGAGAAGCGTGGTCTTGCCGCAGCCTGACAGGCCGAGGATGGCCAGCGACTCACCCGGCCTCAGGTCGAAGGACACATCACGAAGGACCGGCGTGCCGCCATAGGCGACCGAGAGACCACCAACGGACAAAAGCACCGCGCTCATGACCGGCCCTCGGGGGTAGCGAGATCGCGCAAGGCCTCTCCCAGCAGGTTCGAGGCCAGGACCGACAGCAGGATGCAGGCGGCGGGCGCGATCAACAGCCACGGTGCGATCGTGAAGAGATAGCGCGACTCGGCCAGCATTGCCCCCCATTCGGCATGGGGCACTTGCACGCCCAACCCGAGGAAGGAAAAGGCCGAGATCGCCGCGATCTGCCCGCCGAGGCCAAGCGTGCCCAGCACCAGAAGCGGCCAGAAGACCGGCGGCAGGACATGGTGCAGGACCACCCGCCATTCCGGCACGCCGATCTGGCGCGCGACCTCGGCCGCGGGACTGCGCACCGCCTCGAAGGCGCAAGCGCGCGCGATGCGGGCCTTGTAGGCCCAGTCGGCGGCGATCAGGGCAATGAGCAGGTTCACATAACCGGGCCCGAGCAAGCCAATCACTGCGAAGGCGAAGATGAGGCCGGGAAGCGCCATCACAACATCGACGAGGCGCATTAGGAAGGCATCGAGCCAGCTCCCGGCGAGCGCGGCCAGCGTGCCGACGATCAGGCCGATCCCGGTGATGGCCAATGCCACGAGAGCGGCCCCGCCCAAAGACCGCCGCGCCCCGTCGAGCAGCCGCGACAGCTGGTCCCGGCCCGTGGCGTCGGTGCCAAGCCAATGCCCCGGTCCGGGCTGGCGCAGCGCCGCCGCATAGTCCGGCACATCGGGCGGATGCGGTGCGATCCACGGCCCCGCCAGTGCCGCTGCCGCCAGCCCCAGCGCCAGCATCATCCCCCATCTTCCCGACGGATGCCTGACCAGTCTGGCCAGCAGCCCCGGCGGCGGCGCGGGCGACAGCTCCGGCAGGGGCCTGCGCATCAGCATCATGGGCGCACCGCCGCCCGCAAGCGTGGGTCGAGCAGAAGGGCCAGAGTATCGACCAGCAGGCTCGCACCCACATAGGCCAGCACCGCGATCAGCACGAAAGCCTGGATCACCGGCACGTCCCGCACCGACAGGGCCATCAGCACATGCTCGCCCAGACCGGGCCAAGTGAAGATGACCTCGAGGATCGGTGCGCCCCCGATCAACCCGCCGAGGCTGATCCCCAGCGCCGTCAGCCAGGGCAGCATCGCGGGCGGCAGGGCATAGACCACCAGCACCCGGGCGGGACCGGCACCGCGTGCCCGCGCTACATCCGCTGGTCCCCGGCTCAGGTGCTCTATCAGCCCCGCGCGCAACAGTTGCGTCCAACCCGCCGCGCGGTCGATGCCCAGAACAGCGGCCGCTAGCACCAGCGTGGCCCCGGACCCGCCGGACAAAACCCGCCCGACGCCAAGTCCGACCACCACGAATTGCAAAACCAGCAACGCCAGCACGAAGGACGGGATCGCCGCCAGAAGCCGCGTGTAGGCCAGGACCAGCCGGTCCGGCCAGCGTCCGACCCAGCGCGCTGCCATCAGCGCCAGCGCCAGAGACCAGAGGACCGAGATGACGAAGCCGAGCCCCACAAGCTGCAGCGTCGCGGGCAGGCGGCGGATCAGTCCGTCCCAGACAGGCTCTCCGGTCCGCCAGGACAGGCCGAAATCGCCTTGCAGCAGGTCGCCAAGCCAGACCAGATATCGCTGCCAAAACGGCAGGTCGAGCCCGAAGCGCGCGCGCAGAACCGCAATCTGTTCGGCCGTCGGCTCCTCGATCCTTCCTGCCGACAGGATCATGTCGACCGGATCGCCCGGGGCAAGCGGCATCATCAGCCAGACCAGAAGGCTGGCCCCCAGCGCGGCGAGCGCGGCCTGCACGAGCCGCAGGGCAAAGGCGCGGACGATCCCCCGCCCTTGCGAAGCGAGCGACATTACTCGCAAGGCGCCGTCTGCCAGGAGACGTGATAAAGCGCAAAGCCCGGCGGGTAGCACGCATAGCGGTCGTTTACGATCACCCGTCCGAGATGGATGTTGAAGGAAAAGGCATAGGGGTCCTCTTCCCAGAGGATCGTCTGGATGCGGTGCAGGATCGCGGTCCTCCGGGCCGGGTCGGGCTCGGTGGCGAGCTCCGGCACCAGCGCGTTGACCTCGGCATTGTCGTAGCTGCCGTAGTTGCGCCGGGCACCGGGCAGCAGATAGGAGTTCAGGAAATTCTGCACGCGGCCCCAACCGGCCGCGCCGGTGGAGACCATGGCCAGGTCCCAGCGGTTCGACGGCTCCATCAGCGCCTGGTTGATGCCGTCGAAGCTGACCACTTCGGCGGCGATGCCGACGCGCGCCAGTTGCGCCTGCACCGCGGTGGACAACGGCACGAGGTCGGGCTGCTGGGGATAGATGGCCAAGACCAGCGACAGTGCCTCGCCATCCCTGGACCGCATGCCGTCCGGACCCGCGATCCAGCCCGCGGCGTCCAGAAGCGCTGCCGCCTCGTCCAGATCGGTGCGGTAGTTTTCCAGAGCGAAGGGCAGGTTCGCAGCATAGAGCGAGGTGGCCTGTGCGAGCCCGCCGCGGAACACGTCCTCGGCGATCTCGCGATAATCCACGGCACGCAGCACGGCCTTGCGCACCGCCACGTCGGAGAGAGGCCCCCGCGCCACGTTCATGTAGCCGGTGAAGCCACCCGTAGACAGCGCGCCGATGTTGAAATGCACCCCCGGCGTGGCATCGACCGCGGGCCGTGCGGCGAGCGGCGGGTAAAGCGCGATGTCCGCCTCGTCGTTCTGGACGGCCAAGATGCGCGCGTTCGCATCAGGCACGAAGGACAAGGTCAGGCCCGGCAGCGCGGGCGTGCCCTGCCAGTAGCCTGGATAGGCCACCGCCTCCATCCGCGCGTCGTCGAGGGCGGTCACGGCATAGGGACCGGTATAGATGCCCGCGCCGACAAGTTGCGCCCAATCCTCGCCCGCGGCCGTCACTGCCTCGACATCGAGGATGAGGAAGACGGATTCATCGGCCAGCACGCCGGGCAGTTCGGGCCAGGGCGCTGTGGTGGTCACGGTCAGTTCCAGCGGGCCGGTGACGGAAAATGCCGCACCATCGGGGACCGATCCCTGCGCAGAGGGCGAGTGGGCGATCGCTGCCTCGATCGCCGCCAGCACTGCAGCCGCATCGACCGCCTTGCCGTTCTGGAAGGTGATCCCTTCGCGCAAGCTCATGACCCAGCGGTTGGGCTCAGGGTTGTCGAGTTCGGAGAGGAGCCAAGGGTGGTGCTGTCCGTCCTCGCGGAACTGCATCAACAGTTCGGCCTGGCCGAATTCCTGCATCCAGAAGCCGTCCTCCCAAGGATTCATGCTGTCGATGGCAAAGGAAGTGACAATGCGCAGCGGTGGATGTTCCTGCGCGGCAAGCGGAACGGCGAGGCCGACGGACAGTGCCGCCACGAGGACCAGCGTGGCGCGGCGGGATAATTCTAATGTCATGCGTTTTTCCTTGTTTCGGTGGGGGATCGGGTTGACCGGAGGCTGCCGGGGCGTTCGGCCAGCCGCAGATCGGGAGCGTCGCCCCCGGCGGCGATGACCTCGGTGACGATGCGGGTCAGGGCAGCTTCGTCGGGAATGCGGAACCAGTCGCCGCCGGGATAGAGCGCAATCAACGGTCCCTGGTTGCAGGGATAGAGACAGCCCGTGGTCGTCGTCAGGCAGCGGTCGGAGAGGCCGGCCTCGGCCAGCAGGATCTTGAGCCGCGCCTGCAAGGTGCCCGCGCCGCGGAAGGCGCAGCGCGGGCCGGTGCAGACAAGGATGTGGGTGTCGAAATCGGGCAGGAACTGCCAGCCGGGCTTTCCAAGACTCGGGGTTGCCTTGAGCGCGTCTTGCGTTCGAACCGCCGTGGTCAGGGCGACCAGCGCCTCGGCGGCGTCCTCGGGCTCAGGCGGTTCGGCCAGCTCGATCCGCATGCCCCGCGCCTCGGTCACGGCGAAATGCGCGACGGCGCCGGGCAGCCACGCGCGGATATTTGCAGCCATGGGAAAGCCAGTCGGGAGCACGCGCAGATGCCGTGCCCCGCCGTCCCGCGCGACTCGCAGGGCGGCGGCGAGGCCCTGCTCCGGCCCCTCCAGCCGAACGACGGAGACGGGCTGCGCATGGACGCGGTGCGCCGCGCGGTGCAGAGCCGCCGAGAAGCGCGCCTCGTCCCGGGCAGAAAGGCTCGGTTGCGAATAGCAGAGCAGGAGGTGATCGGGGCCTTCGGTCAATGGACCACCTGCTCCGCGGGACCAGCCTCCGTGCCGATGACGGCGATGCGCCCGGCTGCAAAAGAGACCGACAGGCGACAGGTCCCGCAAGGTCCCCAGCCGCAGCGGACGTCGAGGGCGACGGTCAAAGGCTCCGCCGCTTCGCCCGCGACCGACGTGATTGCGCCAGTCACACCCGGGGCAATCGCTTGAAGGCGGCACAGTGTCGGGCAGGCCACGGGCGGCAGGCCGCAGGGCAGCGAGACGTCGCTTCCCAGTTCGGAGGTCAGTCGTTCGGTGTGGGGCGTCGTGTCCAGAAGCATGTCCTCCGCTTTCCGCGGGGACGCGGATGGGGCAGGACGATGCGTTGTCGCGCGAGAGGCTGCGCTTGCGTCATGGTCATGTCTCCTCCGGGACACCCCGCCCGGGTTGGGTTTCATTGCATGACGGCAGGTCTCCTGACTCGCGGGTCTGGGCTTGCCTGCGCCTTCCCGCCCCGTCGGGGCAGTGGCTGTCGCAGGGTCGCTCGCCGCTCACAGTTGCGGGGGCAGTCGCGGATTTGGTGGCTGATGCCTACGCCTCACCGCGTTCCCTTTTGATCCTTCACCATTTCGGGTTTCGGAACCGTCACTTTTTTGTGTCACGAAGTTCAACGCATCGTCAAGCGTTATCGGGCGCGGTCAAGTCCTGCTCATTTGAGTCTTTGAGCCGCAATTGTCTCGCCAAGTTCTGGAAATCTGCCGATCAACTCCGGATCGAGTAGCGAGCGGTCGTTTTTGAGCCTGCTGCACCACAGCTAGATGTGCCCGAACTTTCGCAAGATTTTGCGGATCATGTTCACGATCTGTGTACGTTGCCGGACAAGTAGGTCTTGCGCCCGATGAATGGCGAGAACAGCCTATTGGTCTTCCGATTTGATCTCAACAAAGCGCATGGTAGGGCGACGTACAGCTTCGCAGATCGCTTCTGTTCGGCCGCGTCCGTCTTGCTGCGCTTCATATAGGGTTTGACATAGGCCGCTGGCATCAGCCGGGCGTCATCGCCAAGCCTGGGCAATTCGCGCCCCCAGTAATGAGAGGATCCGCAGGCCTCCATTCCGACCACGCAGCGCAGCAATGTCTCGAAGAACGAAAGCAGCTTCGCGCGTTTGATCTTCTTGTTGATGATCTTGCGTCCGGTGGCCGAAACACAGTGCACTTGAAAAACGTCCTTGGCCAAATCCAGACCTACGGTCTTTACCGTCATTGGGTGGCTCTTTTCCGAGCAGTCGATGACAACTGTACTTTGGCACATTCGATGCCGGTGGAGCAGGAGCCATCCACCTCATCCGCAGAGAGCATATCTCAAAAAACTCATTGTTGATCGGCGACGGAGCGGCTGATTTTACGAACTACCAAGCCCGCCGTATCAACCTCCGTGTTGCCGGGAGCGGACGTTCGAAGACCTGTGCGAACACGATGGCGACCGCGACGGGTAGCACGACGAACATTGCAGCTTTGGCTGACATGTCCTCTGGTAAGGTTGCATCCATCAAATGCATGACGGGGTAATGTACGACATAGATGGAGAAGCTTGCTCCCGCCCACCAGCGGATGGAACGAGCCATGATCGGCCGGAACGATAGAGCGACACGGCTCATTCCGATGAGGTGAAGCGCCAATGCCAATGCAATCAGGCTGTTCCAAAGGACCTCCTGTCCAAAGTCGAAGACATGCCTGTGCCGAACGGGTCCAATCCAGTCTGGTGTGATCCGCAAGAGCTCCTCATCGACCCTAGCAAGCTTGGCAACGACAAGTGCCGCAATAGGCAGCACTGCAAGTGCCAACGCGATCGCACCACGGCGCGGTACCCTGCCGTTCCGGATCATGAACCAAACCGCTAGCCCTGCGAGCCACGTTGGCAGCAGAAGTAGGATCGAGAGGCCAAAGAGCCAGACCAGCAAGCCGATCGTGAGAATTCGCATCCAGCCGCGTGCAAAAAGCACAACCCCGAGCAAGATATAGTATGCCGCTTCAAAGCTAAGCGACCAGAGGGGCGCGTTCGACCCCAGTTGGACAGGCGGCCCAATCCCTCTCCACTGTTGCGAAAAGCTCAGGCCCCGCAAAAGGAAGTCGGAAACCGGTAAGGCCGTGTAGGTTCCGGCACGATAGGCGGAGGGATCAATCGACCGTCCTGTGGCGTCTAACATGAGGGTCAGAATTAATGCAGGCAGGACGACGCTGAAAAGCCGCGTAAGCCGATTGAATGTGTACGTGCCGCAATTGGCGTCACGTGTCGCGGCGCGGCCTACGACAAGTCCGGAAACTACAAAGAAGACAATCACCGCATCGGGTGCGAGCGTCCATGACCGCACCCAAAACAGGTCGCCATCAGTGAAACGCACATTCCCGGCATGGCCGAGAACTACCACAAGTGCCGCTGCAAGACGCAGGACGTCAATCCATATGGAAAAGTCAGGAGAGAGGTCACCGAGAGTAACACCGCGCCTATGCAACGGAACTGCATCGCGGTCTCGCGCATGCCGGTGGTGGTCAGTCTGATCCATGATAGCGAACTGTCACAAAGGCGGACTTTAGACAATGATGTGCGAATGCACGCATGGTCCGCTCTGCCGACATCCACACTTCGAAAATGCTGCAGCATGCTCGAATGGACGGTTCGGCGAAGCTGTATAGCAGCAGGGCGGAATCCATCTAACGGCGGCTCTGAGTCGAACCACACCAACGCAGAAAAAGGGGAACCGTGGTCCCACGGCTCCCCTTTGGGCTCAGATCGTATCCCCCTCGCTCGCCGATTAGGCGACCAAGGAGAGCCCCACGCTCGCGTCCTGCGCCTGATCGCCGCTGTCGATGAACGGGATGATCGAGAAGGTCTGGCCGCCGCGCTGCTCTTCGTTCTGGACGGCGTTGACGCGCAGGTCGCCATCGGGCGTGTTGATCAGAAGCGACAGGTAGTCATTGCCCGTGCGGCTGCTTTTGGCCATCCAGGCCGAGCCAACGCGGATCGGCGTACCACGCGGCGAGCTGACCTCGATCCGATAGTCGGGGTGGGTCTCCTCGGTCTTGTAGCCGTTCTCAATCAGCATGAACTCCAGATCGAACATCATGTTGGCGATGTAGCCGGTGAAGGCGT
>CAZITF010000036.1:0-17225 GCA_964542095.1 uncultured Rhodobacterales bacterium | reverse complement strand
CTGACGGGCAAAATCGCGCCCCACATAGGCGGCGTTCTTTTCCACCTCGGCGCGCATCTTCGACAGGGCGGCGGCCACGTCCTGCGGACCTGCCTCGGGGGTGTCGGGCGCTACAGGGTCCGCCCCGAGCGCAACCGCCTTCGACGTGCTGACCCGCGGCGTCATCACCGCCTTTTCCACGGCGCTCGACCCGCAGGTGATGCAGCTCAGGTGCCCCGCCGCCGCCAGACTGTCAAAAGCCGACGCACTGGCAAACCAGCTTTCAAAGGCGTGCCCGTCGGCGCATTTCAAACTGTACTTGATCATCTGACCATTAACATAATCCGCCCCGGGCAATCCGCAATGGGCGCGCGCAAGCTCAGTAGACCGCGCGCGGGTCGAAATCGCGCAGGATACGGGACAGTTCCGGCTCGTCCACCAGACTGGCCGCCTTCTTGCGACCAACCCACTTGCGGGTGCGCTGTCCGGCCTCCGGATAGGTCGTGGCCAGTGACTTGACCTTGATGCCATAGACCATGGCAACACAGGGCAAGTCGTGTTCGACATCATCAAGAATCTTGTTGTAGGAGAACAGGCCCAGGGGGCGCGGATCGGCGGTGCCCCTGACCCCGGCCTCTTCCCAGGCTTCAAGTTCGGCGCTTTGCAAGGGCGTCTTGCCATCCATCGGCCAGCCCTTGGGGATGATCCAGCGGCCCGACCCTCGCGAGGTGACCAGCAAAACCTGAATCCTGTCATTTTTCACACGATAGCAAAGTGCCGCAAACTGCGTGCGCACGTCCGTCTTGTCGGCTTGCCCGAACGACAAGGGAAGCTGCTTGATCATGGCGGCGGTCACTGCCTTACTCTCCGTTTCTTCGCGCGAATATATGCGACTCCGGCGGGAAATGCCAGATTTCTTTCCGATTCCAACGACATATCCGATTCGTTTTTCAAATATCGTTACCGCCTGCACACGCTTTGACCGAAATACGGCTTGAGCCATCCCATGGCTTGGCCAATAGTGCCTGGACAATGAAAACGTACAACTGGATCAAAGACTTGGCGCTGATGCTTGCGCTTGCGTGGCTGGGCGCGGGCGCCGCCGCCGAACCGGTGCGCATCTTCGCGGCGGCCAGCCTTCAGGGCCCGCTTGACGAAATCGTGTCTGAATATGACGCAGGCGGCACGATCAGCTACGGCGGCAGTGGCGCCCTGGCGCGCCAGATCAGCCTTGGCGCCCCGGCGGATATCGTGATCCTGGCCAACAGGACATGGGCCGACTGGCTGTTTGAGACAGGGACCGTGCCTGCCCCGCCGCGCGCGATCCTGTCCAACCGCCTGGTGCTGATCACGCCGCTCGGCGGGCCTGTCTTTGACACACTCGATGCGACCACCCTGCGCCGGGCTCTGGGTGACGGGCGGCTGGCCATGGGCCAGCACCAATCGGTGCCCGCCGGTATCTATGCCAGGGCGTGGCTCGAATATCTGGGCGCTTGGGAAGACCTGCGCACGCAGCTCGCCGAAACCGAAAACGTGCGCGCGGCCCTCGCCCTCGTGGCACGGGGCGAGGCACCGCTGGGCATCGTCTATGCCTCGGATGCGCGCGCCAGCGCGGACGTGTCCGTCGCATGGGTGATCCCGCCCGATCAGCACCCGAAGATCCTCTATCAAGCCCTGCCGCTCACGCCGTCAGGCACCGCCTTCCTCGACCACCTCCTCACCCGCATCGACGCCTTTACGGCGGCGGGCTTCGTGGCGCTGCCATGATCCTGGATGCCGCAGGCTGGGACGCGCTGCGCCTGTCGCTGCTGGTTGGCGTGGTTGCCACGCTGCTTGCCCTGCCGCTGGCCACATGGATTGCCTGGCTGCTGGCGCGGCGCGACTTCTGGGGCAAATCGCTGCTCAATGCGGCTGTGCATTTGCCGCTGGTGCTGCCGCCCGTCGTCACCGGCTACCTGCTGCTGATCGCCTTCGGGCGGACCGGGCCTGCCGGGCGGTTCCTGGAACAGACCTTTGGGCTTGTGCTCGCCTTTCGCTGGACCGGGGCGGTGCTGGCGGCCATCGTCATGGGTTTTCCGCTGATGGTGCGCGCCATCCGTCTCGCCATCGAGGCGGTGGATCCCAGGATCGAGTCCGCCGCCCGCACCCTCGGGGCGCCCGGTTACGCGGTCTTTGCCACCATCACCCTGCCCCTGATCCTGCCCGGCATCCTTGCCGGGGCGGTCATGGGCTTTGCCAAGGCGATCGGCGAATTCGGCGCCACGATCACCTTTGTCGCCAACATCCCCGGCGAGACGCAAACCATGCCTTCGGCCATCTATGCGCTGTTGCAGGTGCCGGGGGGCGAAGGGGCCGCCATCGCCCTTGTCCTGTGGGCCTGCGTGCTTGCGCTCGGGGCCGTGGTGTTGTCGGAATGGCTGGCCCGGCGGGTCGCGGCCCGGATCGCGGGCGCATGAGCCTCTCGGTCGCGCTCACCCATCACTTCGATGGCTTCGACCTCGAAGTGGCCTTCGAGGCCGGGCCCGGTGTCACCGCCCTGTTCGGACGGTCCGGCGCGGGCAAGACCACCATCGTGAACGCCGTGGCCGGGTTGCTGCGCCCGGACAAGGCCCGCATCGCGCTGAACGGGGCCATCTTCAACGACGACGCCACCTGCCTGCCCCCGCACAAGCGGCGGGTCGGCTACGTGTTTCAGGACGCGCGGCTGTTTCCCCATCTCACCGTGGCGCAAAACCTGGACTATGCCCGCCGCTTTGGCGCGCGACCGAAAACGCGCGGCCATGTCGTCGACCTGCTTGGGCTGGACAGCCTTCTGGCACGCCGCCCTGCCACCCTGTCGGGCGGGGAAAAACAGCGCGTCGCCCTTGGGCGCGCGCTTCTGGCGGACCCGCAATTGCTGCTGATGGACGAACCGCTCGCCGCGCTGGACGGCCCGCGCAAGTCCGAAATCCTGCCCTATCTCGACCGGCTGAAGTCGGACACGGGCGTCCCGATCCTCTATGTCAGTCACGCCGTGGACGAGGTCGCGCGGCTGGCCGATCACATGGTGCTGCTGTCGGGCGGGCGCGTGGCGCGCGCAGGGCCGCTGTTGGACGTGATGGCCGACCCCGCCGCGGTGCCCCTGCTGGGCGTGCGCGAAGCGGGCGCGGTGCTGACAGCGACAGTGATCGCCCATGACGACGACGGGCTGAGCACGTTGCAAGTGACAGCGGGCCGCCTGAGCCTGCTGGGCGTGCAGGCCCCGGTCGGCGCGCGGGTGCGGCTGCGGGTGCTGGCGCAGGACGTGCTGTTGTCGCTCGACACACCCAAAGGCCTCAGCGCGCAGAACATCCTGCCGGTGACCATCACCTCCATCCGCACCGGCGACGGGCCAGGGGCGGCCATCGCGCTGGATGCGGCGGGCGACGCGCTGCTGGCGCGGGTCACGGGCCGGGCTGTCAGCACCATGGGGCTGCGCGCGGGTCAGAAACTGTTTGCCGTGCTCAAGGCCACGTCCGTTGCCCAGGCCGCCATCTCGGGCGAGGTCACGCCAGCGCCACCACCTCGGCCTTGAGGCGGGCCACCATCCGGTCATGGGGCTGATCGGTCTCGATCGCCAGACGGCGCAGCCCGAAATGCACATGGGCCACGTCGGTGTAATAGCTGGTATAGGCGTAATTCGTCGCGGCGCCCGCCACGGCCCCCAGAACGGGAACGGCTTGCGCGGCCAGCTTCTGGCCCATCACAACGGCCAGACGCGGGGCGACGCGGGCCAGGATCGCCTGCATCGCGGCCCCCGTCAGCGCCACGCGGGCCGACAGAAAGGCAAGGTCCGACCCATCATCATGGGCCAGCGGCCCGGCCGCGGCAAAGACCTGCACACAATCAAACCGCACCGAGTCCGTGGCGGGGTCAAAACCATGCTCGACCGCGACCCCCTCGATCACGCGCAACAGCAGCGTGGTGGTCACCGGCAATTCGGCCAGCGCCGTGGGCAAGCCGCCGAAACCGCCCGCCGCGCCCATCGCCGTGCTGACGGCTGAATTCAGCCATTCGGCCTGATCCGGTACCATGCGGCGGGACTGGCTGGCTGCATTCATCGCCTGCGACAGGGCCGCGCGGGTCGCCGCATCCAGTTGCGCACGCACCGGGGCAGGCAAGCGATCAAGCAGCCCGTCGGCCTGCGTGCCAAGAGTGTTGAGCAGCTGAATCCCCAGCCCCCCGGCACCCTTGTAGCGGCGGGCAAGGCGCGCGATCTCGGCATCCGGGTCGATGGGCGGACTGGCTAGCACAACTTCGTTCATGACAAATAGATTGGGACTGCGGTGCGCGGTTTCAATCCGCGCGCACCACATCGCCCGCGATTCCGTCCCAGGCACCGGCGCGCAGTGCATGGCCCAGCACGCGCTCGGGATTGGTCGGCGGGGGCATCGCGACCAGGTCGAGCCTGGCGAACCCGAAGCGGGCATAGTAAGGTGCATCGCCCACCAGCAGCACCCGCTCCCAGCCCTTGCGGGCCGCCGCCTCCAGCGAGGCCTCGATCAGCAGCGCGCCCAGACCCTCGCCCTGCCGGGTCGGGTGAACGGCCACGGGGCCAAGCAGCAGGGTGTCCGCCACACCGATCCGCACCGGCCAGAACCGGATCGCACCGCCCAGCGTGCCGGTGTCGTCGCGCGCCAGAAGGTTCAGCTCGGCCACGGGCGGAATGCCGTCGCGCAACCGGTACGAGGACAGCGCCTCGCGCCCCGGCGCAAAGCACAGATCGTACAGCGCCTCGACCTCCCAGCTGTCGTCCGGGGTCTCTGTGGTAAGTTGAAACATGGGGGTCGCGGGTCGCAAACATTGGTCAGGGCTGGCTGTCGACCTAGCATGGAGGTAGTGCTTGCGCAAACGACACGTCAGGAGATGCGATGTACTACCGCCCCGAGTCCGGCCACGGCCTGCCCCACAACCCGTTCAACGCCATCATCACTCCGCGCCCCATCGGGTGGATTTCCACGCGCGGCGCGGACGGGTCGGACAACCTCGCGCCCTACTCGTTCTTCAACGGGGTCGCCTATGTGCCGCCGCAGGTCATGTTCGCCTCGACCGGGGCCAAGGACGACCGGGACGGCACCAAGGATTCCGTGGCCAACATCCGCGAAACGGGGGTGTTCTGCGTGAACGTGGTGGAATACGCCATGAAGGACGCGATGAACCAGACCTCGGGCCCGTGGGAGGCCGCGACGGACGAGTTCGACCTGGCCGCCATCGAAAAGGCCGACTGCCACGAGATCGACTGCGCCCGCGTCGGCGCGGCCCCTGCGTCGCTGGAGTGCCGGCTCACCCGGATCGTGCAGATCGAGGGAGCGGCGAATTTCGTGGTCTTCGGCGAGGTGGTGGGCGTGCATCTGCGCGACGACTGCCTCAAGGACGGCATATTCGACGTGCTGCAATACCAGCCCCTGACCCGGCTGGGCTATCGCGACTATTCGGTGATCCGCGACAAGTTCAGTTTGAAGCGGCCGGGAGAGTAGCGGCCCGCCTGCGCCCCCTGTCCCACCCTGGGACAGAAAGTGGCCAGAGGCATTTCAAAGGCTTACAGGAGGAATATACCCCCGCGTTCACTTTTACCGGGATGTTCTGGCGGCATGTCCCAACAAGTCCGGCCACCTTTCCGACCCGGTGAGACGGATTGGTCCTGCTCCAAAGACTTCTGTATCACGCATGCGCTTGCCGGACCATAGATGGGTTGACAACTCCAGCGTCAATCCGATCGGTGTGTGCAGTGTTGGGATGGCCGCAAAAGCTGGCTCCGAGTCCAATCCTCCCAAGTTTCTGCGGGATTGCACATGTCTGGTTCGACGATCCCAGTCAAAAACCCGCCTGAATGAAACCGACTTTTGCCAAGGGTCTGTTGGACAAGAAAGGCTGGCGGTGTCGGTCAAGCTGTAGGCAATGCCAAAAAAACCCATCTCGGCACACTGATTACAATGGAGAGTTTATTTCCGGCTAGTCCGCACCAGTCCGCACGATCTCAAGCAACCCCCGTCGGGAGTTGCTGATCCTCGCCCCATTGTCTTGGCGACTGCCCGTACATGCGTTTGAATTCGCGGCTGAACTGCGACGGGCTGGCATAACCAACGTCCATCGCGGCTTCGTTCACCGTCATGCCGCTTGCGATCTTCATCGCGGCGTGGTTCAGGCGCATGGATTTCACGAACTGGATCGGAGCCATTGTCGTGGCCTGCTTGAACTTGCGATGAAAGACCGCCCGGCTCATGCCAGCGCGGCTTGCCATGTCGTCAATGGAGATCGGGGTGTCCAGATGTGACGACACATGCGCGATGGACCGCGCAATCGCATTCCCCGCACCAAAGGCTTGTCTGGCAAAGATACCCGCTTCACCCTTCAAGATCGCATAGTACAGCTCCCGCAGTCTTGCCTCCCCGAGAACCGCCGTATCCGTCTGACTTTCCCCGAGCTGCAAGAGCCGCAGCAGGGCTACGGTGAAACTGTCATCCCACGTAGCAAGTCTGATCCCGGGCTCCCGGAGCGCGCTGCCGGTTGCAGGCAGTACACCTCCGGCATTCTCCATCTCCATCGTGATCCCGGTCATCACGCGCTGGTCCAGTGCGATCATGACCCCATAAAGCGGGTTGTCGCGCGAGGCCGCGGGCGTTCCGGCCTTGACCGGCATCGACATCGGGCAACACAGGTATCGGCTGTTGTCGTAGACATATCGCTGTCCTTCAAGAAGGGCTTCCTTTGCCCCGCTGACGATGGCCACGACGCAGGGTTCATAGACAGCGGGGACGCAGGGAATGGCTTGCGTAGCTCGAAACAGACGCAGTTGTTGAATCCCGGTCTGTGTCAGACCATCCCGATCTGTTCGGGCTGCGATATACTGTTTGATTTCGGCCTTGCTCATGACAGCGATCTAATCGTGACAATCGGGCCATTGCAACCAACTTGATACAATCAGGCAATTAAATGCGAGGATTATTCCTGTTTCAGAGCATGTCTGAGATATATCTACATATTCAAGACGTGACAACATATTGTGCGATCCTGTGCCGAGGCCAAAAGGAGCAAACCAATGCCAGATACCACATTTGGACCCGAGGGATGGACGCCGGACCGCATTGGCAATCTCGCGGGCAAGACCTTTCTCATCACCGGAGCCAACACGGGCGCTGGATTTCAGGCTGCGCGAACGTTGCTGAACAAAGGTGCGAAGGTGGTGATGCTGAACCGCTCGGTTGAAAAATCCCAGGTGGCGCTCGTGGAACTGAAGAAGGAGTTCGGAGCAAGCGCCGATGTAAGTTTCATTCGGATGAACCTTTCTGCTTTTGCCAGCGTCCGCCAGGCCGCAGCGGAGGTACTGAAAACTGTCCCCCGGATCGACGCACTCATCTGCAATGCCGCCATTGCGCAGGTGCCGACGCAAAAGCTCACCGAGGACGGCCACGAGAGTATGCTGGGCACGAACCACTACGGCCACTTCCTGCTCTGTGGTCTGCTGTTTGAGCGGATCGAGGCGACAAAGGGCCGGATCGTGGTTGTCTCCAGCCTTGGCTACAACATGGGGATCAAGACGGTCCAGTTCGACGACATGAACTGGGACAAGAACTACCATCAGAACCGCACCTACTCGCAAAGCAAGCTGGCGCAGATGATGTTTGCCTATGAATTGCAGGACCGGCTTGCGGCGGCGGGCCGTACGGATGTCGAGGTTTACGTTTGTCACCCGGGGTCATCCCGGACGTCGCTGATCGCGACGAGCGGGAATCTTGCGACGCGGATCTTGTTCGGGCTCATGTCCCTATCGCCTCTGGTGCAATCCGCCGAGAAAGGCTCCTGGCCCGAAGTGATGTGCGCCACCGAGGACGGGCTGGAGCAGCGGGCGTTATATGGCCCCACCGGCCGGATGGAATTCGTCGGCCCCGTCGGCAAGGGCACGCTACATCCCCACGCCTATGACAAATCGGTCATGGCGAAATTGTGGAACGTGTCAGAGGAAGCAACGGGCCTTGCCTGGACGGTGTGAGCGACACCGTTCATCTGGTTGGTTCTGCCGCCACTCCAGCGCAGCAGGACAAACAGTAACATCGTGACGCCGGAACTCGCGTGACAGGCCCAAAGCGTTTCGCGCGGGGATATTCGCGCGGCAACGCCCGATACGCGGCGGCAGAAACCATTTTGATGGCAAACAGGGTGGCCATGCCCCAATGGGACGGGCGGCTCACAAGACCGTAGCGGTCCGGGCTGTCGGTTGATTTGGTCTTTGAAACTGTCCTTATGTTGAAAGGTTTCTTTCTATGCCCGAATTCGTGCCTGCTCATTTCTGATAGCTCGAATTCCTTGAAACGTCGCGTTTTGAACTGGGGTATCTTCAAAACGGTGAATCATTCTTGAATGACCCATTGCTTGAAGCTGGGGTCCAAATCATCGCAGGCTGCCAAGATCAGATCGCGCGATTGAAATGGGCCAGCGTCATCTATTGTTGCGGCGACTGACACACATTTCGTGGCATCCGCGGCCAAACGCATTTCCATGCTTTCCGCATCATAAGTGAATCTCTGGTTTGATGCCGTGTTGTCACATGCAATCAGACCGAAAGGGTTTTCGGTGTTGTCCGGCGCGTTGTAGGCCATGCACCTGCCGGCATAGGTCGCCGACTGAATCAGGCCGCTGTCAGGCGCATAGGAGAACAGCACGTCGTCCCCTGTCGGTTTGCAGGAATGCGCGTGCAGCTGATCACTCAGCCCCCGGCCTTCGGTGTCGATGCACCAGCCTAGCGAGGCCTCTTCCCCAAGGTTGTCGGCAAGGTGGATTACGGGGCCTTTGGTCTGGATGTCGGGCGCTTCAGCGAATGACGGTTGCGCGATCGACAGACCCAGAGACGTGACCATCAGGAAGGTGGAATTCGAAGCGGTGGTTCTCATGGCTCAATCCTTTCTTGCTGGGTTAGTTTCGGAATTGTTCTTGAAAGTCGCGGATACGCGCCGCGTTGACCCCTTGGTCGCTGCGCCCAACTCTTGAAACGCTGCGCATATCAACACGGCTTCCATCTTCCAGGGGTTTCACAACGACCACGACATCGTCCGCAAAGTAAAAGACTGATGTGCGTGCGGTTGCCTCAAAGCGAAGACGCTCCGCGTCCGAGGCGACAATCTCCCAGCCCATGTTCTGCGCGACCGTCAAAGCGCGTTTATAGGCTTCATCCGCGGGCAGGTTTGTCTCAAGCGGCGCGATGTCCGGATAAGCGGCGGCTTGGGCTTCGGCCAACTCGGGTCCGCCATATTCAAGCGTATTTCTGGCCCCCGCGCGAGTGTCATCCAGAACCTCGAACAGCGGCGGGTTCACCGTTTCGGTCGATATGTCATGGATCGGTGCCGCGCGTGGCGCCGGGTTGAGCGTGCTGGAGATCATGGGGATAAGAAGAGCCACGCCGACAAGAGCGACCACACCGCCCTGCATCGCCTGGGCTTTTTCCTTGCGAACAAGGTGGATCACCAACGCAAGCAGCCCCACGCCTGCAACGATCAGTGCAAGAGGATTGAAATAGGTCCGATAGAGACCGAAGCCTGTAATCGGCTCCCACAGCCCCAGCCGCGCCCCGAACAGCATCAATGCGGCAACCACTGCGCCGATGATGGCGACGAGCAGGGCGATCTTTCCACTATGTTTCATTTTCTGTCCAATCTTTGGCTTGCGCGATGGTTTCCTGCTTGGTATGCAAACTTTGCATACTGTGCAAGGCTTACATGAATGACACTTCCGTTACGAGAAAAGCGGCGACAGGAAACTGCGCATCAGATCCAGAAAGCGACGTTGGAACTGGCCATGCAAAACGGCCTTGACGGTGTGACAACCGACGAGATCGCTGCGGCCTCGGGCGTCAGCACCAGAACCTTCTTCAATTACTACGCCAACAAGGAAGCAGCGGCGATCGGACACCCCCCGCCATTTGACGCAGCGCAGAAGGACGCCTTGCGTGAAGGAACGGGGCCCTTGGCGGCAGATATCAAGCGGTTTCTGGACAGCCACATCGAGGTTTTGGCGAAGAATGAAGACATTCTTCGCATGGTCGGGAAAATCCTGCGGTCGAATGAGAAAGCACGCGGGATCCTCGATGGGGTCCTTAGTGCCGAGCGCAACGCACTCACAGAGACGCTGTGCCGTCGCGTGGATAATTGGCAAACTGCGGCATCTCTCGCAAACAACGTCACCAGCGCAATAGGGGCGGCGATCTTCTTGTGGGAAAACGAGGAAAACATGACCCTTGGTACGGCCTTGGATGTGGTCTGGGAGGGGTTGATCAACGCATCGCGGCTTCTTTCCTCCTCATATGACGAAAAGGCCCAATCATGAAAAAGATACTCTCCATCATTGCGTCACTCGCCATTGTCGCGGGCGCCTATGTCTGGTCCTTTGGTGTACCTGACGCGTTGTCGCCCGGCGCGAACAGCGACGCATCCATGACGCAAGCTCAGGGCGGCCCCCCTGGACCCGGCGGACCGGGTGGCCCGCGAGGCGGAGGCGCGACAACTGTCGTTTTGACGCCGCTGGACATGCAGCCTTTCGAGGACACGTTCCGCGCAATCGGCAGGTCTGAAGCGGTGCAACGCGCGACTGTGACCGGCGACGTTTCGGGCAGAATTGTCGAGGTCAACCTGACCCCGAACGCACAGGTCAAGCAGGGGGATGTTCTGGTGCAGCTTGACGCACGCGCCGCCACGCTGTCCCTCGACACAGCACAAAGCGAACTGGAACAGGCCGCAGCCACAGTTGCCCGCTACGAGCGCTTGCAGCAATCGGGGAACGCGACGATTACGGATGTAGCGATCTCGGAGGCACGGTTGGCGCTGCGCCTTGCAGAAGCCGATGTCGGGCAAGCAAAGCTCGCCCTGGAAGATCGCACGATCCGTGCGCCCATATCTGGCATAATCGGATTGAGCGATATCAATGTCGGGGACTTCCTCACCGCCAACACGGCAATTGTCACAATCGACAATGCCAGCGCGTTGCTGGTCGAATTCGAACTTCCCGAACGATCCGTCGGTTTTCTGTCACTCGGGCGCAACGTCATTTTGGGGACTCCCTCGTTGACCGGGCGATTTTTTCAGGGCGAGATCGTCTCCTTCGACAGCCGGATCGATGAGGTCACCCGCAGCGTGAGCGTCAGGGCCCGCGTCGAGAACCCAAACGGAACACTCTGGCCGGGCATGACCTTCACCGCGCGGCTCAGCAATCTCAGTGATCCGCTTTTGGTGGTGCCGACAACGGCCATCACATGGTCGCGCGAAGGGGCCAGTATCTGGTTCGAGGATAGTGGCAAGGCGCAGAGCATCCCCGTGACGATCCTGCATCGCCGCGACGAAAGTGTCTGGCTGGATGTCGATTTGCCCGCCGGAACCATGATCATCACCGAAGGTGCGCAGAAATTGCGGGCCGGAACCCAGATTACCAATGCGAATGCCGCAGCCCAACAGTTCGAACGGGAACCGACATGAGCATGCCTGCGATCCAGCGCGCCGCCTCCGGCCTGGCCGATCTGTTCGTCGCGCGGCCCATCTTCGGCTTTGTCGTCAATCTCTTGATCCTGATTGCCGGTCTGGCCGCGCTGACCTCTGTAGACGTGCGCGAAATGCCCGATGTCGACCAGCCGGTGCTCTCGATCCGCACCCAATACGATGGCGCGACACCCGCAACGGTCGATCAGGAAATTACCCAGGTACTGGAAGATGCGCTGAGCGCGCTCGAAGGTCTGTCCTACATCGAGTCCAACTCCTCAACCGGATCAAGCAGCATCACCATCGACCTGTCAGACGGCACCGATATCGACGTGGCGGCAAACGAGGCCCGCGAGATCGTGTCGGCCACCGTGCGCCAGCTTCCCGACGATCTTGACGATGACCCAACAGTTTCGAAATCCGACAGCAATGCAAGTGCGATCATTCGACTGGCCGTGCTGGGGGATGTCACTCTGGATGAGTTGACCGCCCTGGCCGAAGGGCCGATCTACAGCAGGCTCTCGCTCATTGACGGCATTGCCGAGGTGACAACACGCGGTGACCGCTCGAACGAATTCCGCGTCAGCCTTGATGATCGCCTTTTGCTCAGCCGTGGTTTGACTGTGTTTGACGTTACGACCGCTCTTGCGGACTTGCGCGATGATACCCCGCTGGGCGAATTGGAGACTGATGCGCAAACCATTGCCTTGCAGGTCGGAAACGCCGACGTGACCGTCGAGAGCATTGGCAATATCCTCATCGGATCGAACACGCGGATTTCGGATGTGGCGCTGGTTCAGCTGCTGCCCGAAGACACTGACGTGACAACCCGCGTTAACGGGCAGACCGCCATCGGGCTGGATATCACCCGCCAGTCAGAAGGCAACACACTCGAAATTTCGCTCGCCGTTCAGGACGCCGTCGAAGAGTTGCGCAAGATTCTGCCGGAAGGCGTCGAGCTTATCATCTCGACGGATGATGGCATCTTCATCGAAGGCGCCCTGACCGAGGTCATCAAATCCATCGGTCTGGCGACGGTGATCGTGATCCTTGTGATCTTTGCCTTCCTGCGCTCCTTGCGGGCAACTCTTATCCCCGCACTCACGATCCCGATTGCGTTGGTGGGGACAGTCGCCGCGATTTGGCTGACGGGATTTTCCATCAACACGATCAGCCTGTTGGCCTTGGTTCTGGCAACGGGGATGGTGGTGGACGATGCCATCGTTGTGGTCGAAAACATCGTGCGCAAGCGCAAGGAAGGCATGGGCGCCTTCGCCGCCGCCGCTGCGGGCACGAACGAGGTTTTCTTTGCCGTCATCTCGACCACCGCAACACTTGCCGCCGTGTTCATCCCCATATCGTTCCTGCCCGGTCAGGCGGGCGGCGTGTTCAGCGAATTCGGCTTTGTGCTGGCTTTTGCCGTCACGCTGTCGTCCATCGCGGCGCTGACGCTGGCCCCGGTTCTGGCGGCTCTTCTGGACCCCGGCAAACACAACGAGAAATCGCAGCAAGCCCCAGCAACGCCCAGCCGCCTGTCGCGCGGGTTTGACTGGGTGACGGATCGCGCCATCCGCGCGCCCCTGCTCGTGCTGGCCATTGCCTTCGGCTTTGCGCTCATTGCGGCGGGGGCGGCCAGCACCCTCACATCAACGATCACGCCGACAGAGGATCGTGGGTTCTTTCTGATTCAGGCCCGCGGCGCATCCGACACGACGGCTGAATATCTGGACTTACAAATCGCCCAGATCGAAGAGATCCTGGCGCCGTATCGGGAAAACGGGCAGATCACATCGGTTCAAAGTATTATCGGCATCGGCGGCGGTACCAATGCCTTTGTCGTTGCGCGCCTGCCCGACTGGGCGGATCGGAATTGGTCGCAACAAGAGCTGATGGGGCCGATCAACGGAATGCTTTCGGCCGTGCCCGGTGTGCAGGTCTTCGCGATTTCGCCAAACAGCCTGAACATTCGGGGCGGCGGAAACGGGCTGACCTTTGCGGTCAGCGGGACCAATGTTGACGAGATGACAGAAGCCGCCGCAGCGCTTGTGGCCGTCATGGCCCAGGACGACACCTTTTCGAACCCGCAGGTTTCAGGTGACAGCGTGCAGGCGCAGTTCGAGATTACCGTGGACCAGGAAATGGCAGGCGTCTTTGGCCTGAGCGAAGCCGAGATCACCAGAACAATCAGTGCGTTGACCCAAGGCACCGTCGCGGTCAGCGTGTTTCTGGATGATACCGAAACCGACGTGCGCGTTGTCCCCGGTGGGCCGCCAATCAACGACCCCAACGATATTGAGGGCATTCAACTCCGCCTGCCCAGCGGCGAATATGTGCCCCTGTCCTCGACGGCGTCTCTGATCCCCGTGGTCAGCCAGTCTTCGATCGAACGTCAGGGCGGCACCTTGGCCGTCTCGGTTCAGGCCAACCTTCCGGACGGTGTTGATCTGGGCACCGCCATGGCACGCATTGAGGCGCTTGCCGCCGAAACCCTGCCCGACGGCATGGGGATCGTCTACACCGGCGAGGCTGCGTCGCTGGGCGACAGCCAGTCGGGCATGTACATGGTGTTCGGCGTGGCCGCGATCGTTGTATTCCTCGTTCTGGCCGCGCAATTCGAAAGCATCGCAAGTGCGGTTGTCATCATGCTGACGGTGCCCTTCGGCCTTGCCGCCGCGCTGCTGGCCATCTCGATCACGGGTGGTTCGCTGAACTATTACAGCCAAATCGGTCTGGTTTTGCTGATCGGGGTGATGGCAAAGAACGGCATTCTGCTCGTAGAATTTGCCAATCAACTCCGGGAGGCGGGGCAGGACATCGACAGCGCCATCCGCGACGCTCTGCGCCTGCGCATCCGGCCTGTGATGATGACGATGGTGTCCACCGTCTTTGGTGGCTTGCCCCTTGTCCTGTCATCCGGCGCCGGTGCCGAAGCGCGCATTGCGGTCGGTTGGGTCATCGTCGGCGGGCTTGGTTTTGCCACCGTCTTCACCCTGTTCCTGACGCCAGTGTTTTACCGCTGGATTGCGGTCTGGGGCGCCGAGCCCGGCGTGTCAGCGCGTCGTTTGCAGCAAGAACGCGAGATGCTGACGGCGGCAGCGCAAGTTTGAAATGCAAGTATGGCGCGGCAGCCAAACGGGCGCGGTCGCGCCGTGCAAGGCCGGGGTCGGCGTCCTCTTCCAACGTCGAATAGTCCCGGGCCGATGATGCCAGCGTTCTAGAAATTGACGCGGTCGCCCCCCTTGAGGTCCAGAATTTCGCGCACCTCGTCCGGCGTTGCCACCTCGCAGCCCAGATCCTCGACGATACGGCGGATCTTGGCGACCTGCTGGGCGTTGCTGTCGGCTAGCTTCCCGCGGCTGATGAACAGGCTGTCTTCCAGCCCCACCCGCACGTTGCCGCCCATCTGGCTGGCGGTGGTGGCCAGGTTCATCTGAGCACCCCCCGCCCCCAGCACAGACCAACGATAGTCGTCGCCAAAGAGCCGGTCGGCGGTGCGTTTCATGAACACCAGGTTGTCCACCTCCGGCCCGATGCCGCCCAAGATGCCGAATATGAACTGGATGAACACCGGCGCCTTGAACAGCCCGATATCCATGCAGAATTTCAGGTTGTAGAGGTGGCCGACGTCATAGCATTCATGCTCGAACTTGATGTCATGCGGCGCCAGCGTGTCGGCGGCCTCCTTGATGTCGCGGAAGGTGTTGCGGAAGATGTTGCCGTCGGAATTGGCGACATAATCTTTCTCCCAGTCGAATTTCCAGTCGTCGTCGGAATACCGGTTGGCAAGCGGATGAAACGAGAAATTCATCGACCCCATGTTCATCGAACACATTTCGGGACTGAAGGTCTTGGCGGGTGTGATCCGGTCCTGGATCGACAGCGACAGCGAGCCGCCGGTCGAGATATTCACCACCGCATCGGTCGCCTGCTTGATGCGCGGCAGGAAGGGCTGGAAATCGCTCACATCGACCGAAGGCGCGCCTGTTTCGTTGTCGCGCGCATGCAGGTGCAGGATCGACGCCCCGGCCTCGGCCGCATCCATCGCCTGTTGCGCAATGTCGTCATAGGTGAAGGGCAGAGCGTCCGACATGGTGGGCGTGTGGATCGCCCCTGTGATGGCGCAGGTAATGATCGTTTTCTGGCGTGCCAAGATGTCCTCCTTAGCTGTCTTGGGATCGCTCGACACGGTAGCCGAGCGGGAAGAGTTGCAGATCGAAACGCTGGCTTATGAAGCCCCAAACCCCTTGTGGAGCCTTTAGCATCACAACGATGGCGACGAGGCCGAGAACCATCAGGTAGATCGTGCCGAGGTCCGCGAGCGTTTCGCGCAGCAGGAAGAAGATCAGCGTGCCGATGATCGGGCCCTCGATGGTGCCGATGCCGCCGATGACGACGATGAAAATCACGAAGGCGGTCCAGTCATTGACGCTGAACGCGGCATCGGGCGAGATCCGCAGCTTTTGCAGGAAGATCAGTGCTCCCACGATGGCGGTCAGGCCGGAAGTGACGACGTAGACAAAGAACTTGGTGCGCCAGATGTCGATGCCCAGCGAAGCCGAGGCGAGTTCGTTGTCGCGGATCGCGGTCAGCGCCAGCCCCTTGCGCGAGCGCAACAGCAGGTAGACTGCGGTGACGACGATCAACGCGGCACCAAGCGCCAGCCAGTAGGCGAGCGCCTCACGCGCCGAGCGGCCGTCGGCCATGGAGCGCACGATTTCTGTCGGCAGCGATGTGCCCGAGCCGCCGCCCAATGCTGACACCTGCGCAAACGACAGCCGGAAAACCTCTGCCATGACCCAGGTGCCGATGGCGAAATAGGCGCCCCGCAGCCGGAAGATCAACGCGGCGACAGGGATCGAGATCAACGCGCCCAGAACACCCGCCAGCGCGATGGCCACCAGCGGCGGCAGACCCGCAAAAATGGTCAGCGCAAAAAGCATGTAACCGCCAAAGCCGACATAGGCCTGTTGCCCGACCGAAACCAGCCCGGCATAGCCCGCCAAGAGGTTCCAGAGCGAGGCCAGCGCGAGGTAGAGGAAGATTTCCCCCATCAGCCGCATATCGGCGCGGCCCGCCCAGTATGGCGCAGCGATCAGGATGACCACGATCATCGCGGCCAGTACAGCGGCCACTTTCGCGGCACTGGAGGTGCGGCTAATCCGGATATCTTTGTTCATCCGCTTATCCTCGGGAAAAGGCCGTTGGGGCGCACGGCAAGGATAACGAGAAAGGCGATATGGCCCGCCAACAGTTGCCAGCCGGGGTTGATCGTGGCCCCCACGGTCTGGGCCACGCCAAGAATGACGCCGCCGACGAGGGTGCCCCAAAGGTTGCCGAGCCCGCCGATAATTACCGCCTCGAAGCCGAAGATCAGACGTCCGCCGCCGACCGAGGGGTCAAAGCTGGTGCGAATGCCAAGCAGGATGCCTGCCACGGCGGTCACCGCCAGCGCCAGTGCCATGGCGAGGCCGAAGACATGGCGCTTGTTCAGCCCCATGAGCTGCGCAATGTCCTGGTTGTCCGCAGTGGCGCGGAAGGCGCGGCCCAGTGGCGTGCGATAGAATGTCCATTGCAGCCCGGCGATCACCGCGACGGCAATGGCGAAGGTCAGGAGCGGCAGGAGGCCAAGCGACAGCGGCCCGAGCGCGACCGAAGCTGTCTCCAGGGCACCTGCGTCCATCTTCTGCGGATCGGCTGAATAGCCTTCCAGCAGCGCGTTCTGGATGATCACCGACAGTCCGAATGTGACCAGCAAAGGCGGCAGAATGT
>CAZITF010000035.1:2411-17288 GCA_964542095.1 uncultured Rhodobacterales bacterium | reverse complement strand
CCCGCCTCGCTGTCCGAAGACGATCTGGACGCCGCTGTCGTCGAAAAGGAAAAGCAGGTCCAGATGGACATCGCCCGCGAAAGCGGCAAGCCCGAAGCGGTGATCGAAAAGATGATCGTGGGCCGGATGAAGAAGTACATGTCCGAAGTGACCCTGCTGAACCAGTCCTTCGTGGTGAACCCCGACCTGACCGTGGCCGCCGCCGCGAAAGAGGCCGGCGCCACCATCACCGGCTTTGCCCGTCTCGAAGTGGGCGAAGGCATCACGGTGGAAAAGGAAGACTTTGCCGCCGAAGTGGCCAAGGTCGGCAAAAGCTGATCGCATGCCGCCGGGGCAAACTCTGACACAGAGTTTGTTCCAAATCCTTTGAAAGGATTTGGCCCCCGGCAGGCAAACGGTGCAAGGTGATCAGGCGCGCTCGGTTCGGGCGCGCCTTTTTCATGAGGTGCGGGGGGTGGGTCATGCTGGATGCCGGCGACGGACATCGTCCCGATGTCGCGCAGTAAGGGAATCGACGCGCTGTTGCGCAACCCGGCCACCGCACAGGCGGCGGCGGATGCGTGGTGTGCCTGGGAGTGCGGGATTTTCGGCGCATCGATCCACGTTTCCGGGTTCGCGGTTCAGCGATCCCGCTTTTCGACTGGGCTTTGCCCGTATCGTCACCCATTACTTTGCCCACGGGGCGTGGTTTGATGCGGATCAGGTGCTGCGGCAGGTCGACCGGATGGCCCATATTCCCTGCACCATGATCCACAGCCGCTTTGACCCATCCTGCCCGCTGCGCAGTGCATGGGAACTGGCACAGGCCTGGCCCAGGGCGCGGCTGCGGATTCTGGGTGGGGCGAGCCATTCGGCGCTTGATGAAGACATGCGCGCCCAAATCCGGGCCGCCACGGATACGTTGGAGATTTGGGGAAACAGTCGGGCGGGGTCCAACTTTGGGACAAGAACCCCGCCCTTTCTGTGCACGCCCGTCAGCCACGGGGATGAGACATCGGGCGCTTTGAAGTCCGACTCACCTGTGGATCAATACACAGGTGAGCCGGGTCCGGTCAGACCGGTCGGAAAAGAGGGCCCCTGAAATCCCAGGGGATCCTTCCCGTTGCTCCCTGGCTAAAGCCACCACTCACGGAACGCCTGTAGAATGGCAAATTAATGTAAAGTTAAGAAGTCGGGGATTCCTTACCTAAGGGTCAAAAATTGCTTTTGACGCCGCGGCAGACGGAATTTCGTGTCATGCCACGGGTTTTCCGTGTTGGAAATGGCATCGGTCAACTGATGGGAGGACGGGATGCCGCTTTTTTGGGCAAGGTACCGGCGGCCATGCAACATCTGGAGGCGCGGTTCCGCCTGCGAGGGCAGGAACCGGCAGCGAATCAGTGGCGCAGGCCCGTCGAATTCGAGACAGGCCGGAGGCCTGCCCCGGTCAGAGGCCGGTTTGGATCGGGGTCGGCGGCGCAAGGCCGCCCGTCACGCCTCCAGGATGAACATCTGGTTGGCGAAGGCCGCCTTCAGCACGGCCTGCGCCGTGGTTTCCACCGCCAGCGCCTCGCGCGCCAGCCGCAGGTGCTTTTCCACGGTGGCCGAGGTCAGGCCCATGATGATGGCAATATCCTGCATGGTCTTGCCATCTCCGACCCATTCCAGCGCCTCGCGCTGCCGTTTGGTGAGCGAGCGGTTGGGCGCCGTATAGGGCAGGGTGAGAATCTTGAGGTGGGCCACATTGTTCAGAAGGTGGATGTCCGATCCGTGTTCTTTCCACACGGCGTCGATGTCGGCCTGGCTCATGCCCTTGCGCGCGGTCAGCGCGATCGCGCCTTTCGAACGGGCCGAGACGGATTTGAAGCTGATGGTGTATCCGGCCGTCACGCCCATGGAATAGTTGAATTGCAGCACCCGCTGTTCTGCGGGTGTCAGCGTCTTGCTGGTTTGCATCTGGGCCAGAATGCCCCAGCTGCACGCGCCCTCGTTGTGCAGGGCCCAGTTGACCATGGGGGCATGGACATAATGCTGCTCGCCCATGAACACGTCCGAATAGGCGCGGTCATGGTTGGTCAGGATGATGAAATCTTCGGGGTCGCCCAGCGAATTGCCCGACCGGTAGCGGGTAAAGCCATAGATCAGCCGGTCAAAGCCGTATTCCTCCATCTTGCGGGTATGCAGGCCCCACAGCTCTTCGATGGTCTGGCAGTTCGACATGCGGTGCAGAAAACTTTTCACGACGGCCCCCCCAGATGTCCGATCATGGCATCCAGTGCCAGAGTATACCCGGACGCGCCAAAGCCGCAAATCATCCCCACCGCCACCGGCGCGATGTAGCTGGTGTGGCGGAAGGATTCGCGGGCGTGGATGTTGGACAGGTGCAATTCGATCACCGGCATCTGGGTGCCTGCAATCGCGTCATGCAGCGCGATCGAGCTGTGGGTGTAGGCCCCGGCGTTCAGGACGATACCGTCGAAAGTGCCCTTTGAGGCGTGGATCGCATCGACCAGCGCCCCTTCGTGGTTGGACTGGCGGCAGGTCACGTGGATGCCGCGCGCCTCGCCGTGGGCTGCGCACATCGCCTCGACATCCGCGAGCGTCGTGGAACCGTAGATTTCGGGCTGGCGGGTGCCAAGCAGGTTGAGGTTGGGACCGTTCAGAACAAGGACAGAAGTCATGGGAATTACCTTTGAATTGCCATGGTGTTAGCGGGTCTGCATGGCCCCTGTCCAGTCCGCTGGTCAGGGGAGCGGTTCAAAGACAACCAGCCCAAGCCAATCCGCCACGAGGGCGGGCCTGTCCGCGCCCTCGATTTCGATGGTCATTTCGGTGCGCCGCAGCAGCTCGGTCGGCTTGCGCTGCGTGACGTCCTTGAGCACGAAACGGCCCCGCAGCCGGTCGCCGGGGCGCACGGGCGACAAAAAGCGCAGCCGCTCGAATCCGTAATTGATGCCCATGCTCTGCCCCGGCAGCATCGGGAAACAGTCATAGGCAAAGCGGCTGGCGAGGCTGAGCGTCAGGAACCCGTGCGCGATGGTGCCGCCAAAGGGGGTTTGGCGTGCGGCCCGGTCCGGGTCGATGTGAATCCATTGATCGTCATGTGTCGTTGCAGCAAACCGGTCGATCATCGCCTGATCCACGGCGATCCAGTTCGAGGTGCCGACCTCTTGCCCGATTTGCGGTGTGAGGTCGGACAGGGCCTGCGCGATACTCATTGCGGATCGGCGCGGACGCGCACCATCCGTTTGCCCAGATTGTCGCCGCCCAGCAGCCCGATCAGGGCGGCGGGCGCGTTTTCAAGGCCTTCGACCACATCCTCGATCACCTTGATCCGGCCCGCCTTGACCCATGTCTGCAGCGCGCGCGTGGCCTTGGCATCGTCGCGGGCAAAGTCCATCACGATGAACCCTTCCATCCGCAGCCGCTTGACCACCACGACGCCCGGCAGGTTGCGCGGGCCGGTGGGGGTCGTGGTGTCGTATTGGCTGATTGCGCCGCAGCAAACGACGCGGCCCCGTTCGTTCATCAGGCCCAGCACCGTTTCCAGCACCGTGCCGCCCACATTGTCGAAATACACATCCACCCCGTCCGGGCAGGCGGCGCGCAGCGCCTTGAACAGACCGCCCGCGCGGTAATCGACGCAGGCGTCGAAACCGAGTGTGTCCTGCACATGGGCGCATTTTTCCGCACCACCCGCGAGGCCCACGACCCGGCACCCCAGGGCCTTGCCGATCTGGCCCACATAGCCGCCCACGGACCCGGCGGCGGCAGAGACGACGATGGTTTCCCCCGCCAGCGGCTGGCCGATCTGCACAAGGCCGTGAAAGGCGGTCTTTCCGGCGATGCCATAGACGCTGAGCAGGTGGGTCAGGGGGCGGACGGGGGGCAGTTTCTGCACCTTGTGGGCGGGGCGCACCACGTGGTCGGCCCAGACGGATTCGGCGGCGACGATGGCGCCGGGGGCAAGGCGCGGCGATCTGCTGTCGATCACCTCGCAGATTGCATAGGTGGGCATCGCGTCGCCTGCCTTGACCGCATCGCGATAGGTCGCCCCCTGCATCCACGAGCGGTTGGCGGCGTCGATGCTCATCAAAATGGTACGCAACAGCACCTCGCCCTCGTTCGGCTCGGGCATAGGCGCATCCGAAAGCGCAAAGTGCTGCGCTCCGAGCGGCCCTTCGGGCAGGGCGGTCAGGGTGATCTGGCGGTTGGTCACGGGCGTGCTCCGGGCATATGGTGGGGTATGGACACAGAATACCGCCAACCCCGCTATGCGCCACCCCCCGGGGCGGCTGAACTGGTTCTGATCCGGCATGGCGAAAGTGCCCCGGCGCGCGCCGATGTCGCGTTTCCGATGAGGGACGGACATGGCGACCCGCCGCTGCACCCGGCGGGAGAAGTGCAGGCGGTGGCCGTTGGCGAGCGGATGAAAGGTGAAGACGTTTCAGCCATTTACGTGACCAAGTTGATCCGAACACACCAGACGGCCGCACCTTTGGCGGCACTACTCGGGATCGCACCGATCCAACACCCGGACCTGCACGAGGTGCATCTGGGCGACTGGGACGGTGGCCTGTACCGCATCAAGGCCGCCACCGGCGATCCGGTCTATCTGCGCGCCGTGGCCGAGCAGGACTGGGCGGTCATTCCGGGGGCCGAGTCGCGCGACGCCTTCTTTGGCCGGGTGCGGCGGGGCCTTGCGCAGATCGCCGCCGCCCATGCCGACCAGAAGGTCGCGCTGTTCGTGCATGGCGGCGTGATCGGTGCGGCCCTTGCCATGGCCACGGGGTCGGAGCCCTTTGCCTTTCTCGGCGCGGCCAACGGGTCGATCAGCCGCCTTGTGATCAGGGACGAACGGATGGTCGTGCGCGGATTCAACGAGACGCACCATCTGGACCACCTCTAGGGGGCGGTGAGGACCACCTTGCCCAGGACCTTGCGCGCGCTGATCACATCCAGCGCCTGCGCGGCGTGCTGCATGGGAAAGCTGGCCGAGATTCGCGGTTTTAGCTGGCCTTTTGCATACATATCAAACAGCTCCGCCATGTTATTCATGTGCGCAACAGGATCGCGATAGATCGACGCCCCCCAGAACACACCCACAATCTGGCAGGATTTCAGCAAGGTCAGGTTCAGCGGAATCGCCGGGATACCGGCGGGAAAGCCCACCACCAGAAACCGCCCGCCCCAGGCCATGGAGCGGATCACCGGTTCGGCATAATCCCCGCCCACGGCGTCATAGGCGACATCGACGCCATTCGGCCCGGCGACGGTCTTGATCTCGCCCGACAATGCCTTTTGTGCATCCCGGTCCATGGTGCGCGGATAGATGAGGGTGGCATCCGCGCCGAGTGAGGTGCAGAAATCGGCCTTGTCCTGCGAACTGACGGCGGCAATCACCCGTGCGCCCGCCGCCTTGCCCAGTTCGATGGCCGCCGCACCCACGCCGCCCGCGGCACCAAGGATCAGAAGCGTTTCGCCGGATTTCAATTCTGCACGGTTTTTCAATGCGTAATGGGACGTTCCGTATGTAAAGACGAAGCAGGCGGCCTCGTCAAACGGCATTTCTTCGGGCATCTTGAGGCAGGCGGCGGCGGGCACGCAGACGTGGGTGGCAAAGCCGCCAAAGCCGGTCATGGCGATGACCGGATCGCCAGTGCGCAGGTCGCTCACCCCATCGCCCAGCGCGTCGATCACGCCCGACACTTCGCCGCCCGGCGCAAAGGGGCGCGGCGGTTTGATCTGGTAAAGGTCGCGGATGATCAGCGTGTCGGGAAAGTTGACGCCCGCCGCCTTGACCGCGATACGCACCTCGCCCTTCTTGGGTTTCGGATCGGGTAGTTCGCTCCACTCCAGCGTTTCGGGGCCGCCGGGTGACTTGCTGAGCATTGCGTGCATGTGCTGATCTCTTTCGTGACGTAACGGCAAGGGTACACTACACCTGCCTTTGCGGGCAGCGTGGCCGTGCCGTGCGCGTCTGTAAAGGGACGCAGCGGGCGACGTTGCGACATGGCGAACGTGGGAGGAGACACGATATGGACCCCAACACTTTGTTTTCATTGACGGGCAAGGTGGCGCTTGTCACCGGAGGCGCGACCGGAATCGGGCGCATGGCCGCCACAGGGCTGATGATGGCGGGCGCGCGCGTGCTGATCGCCAGCCGCAAGGGGGATGCCTGCGTGGCCGTGGCAGAGGAGTTGAACGCCATGGGCGGTCCCGGCAGCGTCGAAGGGTTCGCAGGCGATGTCGGTTCCGAAGAGGGGATCGCCGCGCTGGTCAAGGAGGTCGCGCACCGCACCGACGCCCTGCACATCCTGATGAACAATTCCGGGGTCACCTGGGGCGCGCCGCTTGGCCAGTTCCCGCACGCAGCCTGGGAAAAGGTGATGAATGTGAACGTGGCGGGCCTGTTTCACCTGACCCAGACGCTGTTGCCGATCCTGATCAGGACGGGCACCGCCGACGATCCGGCGCGCGTGGTCAATGTCGGTTCGGTCATGGGCGACGCGCCATTGGGTGACGGGGCCTATTCCTATGCGGCCTCCAAGGCGGCGGTGCTGCATTTGACCAGGATCATGGCCAAGGAACTGGCAGGCCATCACATCACCGTCAATGCACTGGCGCCGGGGCCGTTCGTGAGCAAGATGACCGCCTTTGCCACCGCCGACGAGGGCATGCGCGAAAAGGTCGGTCAGGACGTGCCGCTGGGCCGCGTGGGTCGGGACGAGGATATCGCGGGCTGCATGCAGTTCCTGTGTGGCAAGGGTGGATCGTACATCACCGGGGCGGTGCTGCCGGTCTCGGGCGGCATTCAGGTGATGAGCGGACCGAACCTGTTTCGCGCCGCATTGGGGGGATAGGGCGTGATCGGCTTTCAGGATCGGGTGGCCATTGTCACGGGCGCGGGGGCGGGCCTTGGGCGCTGCCATGCGCTGGGGCTGGCCGCACGTGGCGCGCGGGTGGTGGTCAACGATTTTGGCGCAGGCGCACGGGCGGTTGTCGATGAGATCGAGGCTGCAGGCGGGCAGGCCATGGCCCACGGCGCGGATGTGTCGGACGCGGATGCCGTCGGGGACATGGTTGCAAAAACCATGGACCGCTGGGGTCGCATCGACGTTTTGATCAACAACGCAGGCATCCTGCGCGACAAGACCTTTGCCAAGATGGACATGGCCGATTTCGCCCGCGTCATCGACGTGCATCTGATGGGCAGTGCCGAGTGCTGCCACGCGGTCTGGCCGATCATGCGCGCGCAGGGCTATGGGCGGATCGTGCTGACATCCTCTGGCTCGGGCCTTTACGGCAATTTCGGGCAGGCCAACTACGGGGCGGCCAAGGCGGCGATGGTGGGGCTGATGAACGTGCTGCACCTCGAAGGCGCGCGCGACGATATCCGCGTCAACACGCTGGCCCCCACCGCAGCGACGGCCATGACCCAAGCGCTGCTGCCCGAGGCGGCCCTTGCCCTGCTGGCCCCCGAAACGATCACGCCGGGCGTGCTGTTCCTCGCCAGCGAGGACGCCCCCAGCCGCACGATCCTGTCCGCAGGCGCCGGCACGTTCGCCGTGACGCGGATCACCGAAACCCAAGGCACCCTGATCGAAGGGGACATCACCCCCGAAGCCGTCGCCGCCAACTGGGACGCGATCACCGATCCGCAGGGTGCCGAGGATCTCGAAAATGCCTTTGCCCAGACCCGCAAATACGCGGTGCGCGCCGCCCGTGCCAAAGGGGTCGCCCTTGACTGGTAGGTTGCGATCCTCCTTCATTTCGCAACATAAACCGCGGGGTCGCCGGTTTCGCGCCATTGGTCCGAGAGACAATGGCGACGGACAGCGCCCCGGTCCTGCATTTCCAACCCAAAAGGACACCTGAGCCATGCGCGACGCCGTCATCGTCTCTACCGCCCGCACCCCCATCGGCAAGGCCTATCGCGGGGCGTTCAACGCCACGCCGCCACAGACGCTTGCGGGGCATGTCATTCAGGCCGCCGTCGCCCGTGCCGGGCTCGACGGGGGCGAGGTGCAGGACGTGGTGCTGGGCGCGGCCCTGCAACAGGGCCACCAGGCGGGCAATATCGCGCGTCAGGCGGCGATCCGGGCCGGACTGCCGGTGAGCGTGGCCGGCATGTCGCTGGACCGGCAATGCGCGTCGGGCATGATGGCCATCGCGGCGGCCTCCAGACAGGTGGTGCAGGACGGGATGGATGTCGTGGTCGGTGGCGGTGTTGAATCCGTGTCGATGGTGCAGACCCCGGAAATGCGCGCCCACGGCGATCCCTGGCTCAAGGCCCACAAGCCGGAAATCTACATGACGATGCTTGAAACCGCCGAGACGGTGGCGGCACGCTATGGCGTCAGCCGCGAGGCACAGGATCACTACGCGGTGCAATCCCAGGCCCGTACCGCAGCGGCGCAGGAGGCGGGCCGGTTCGATGACGAGATCGTACCGCTGGGCACGGTCATGAAGGTACAGGACCGCGAGACCGGGACGATTTCCGAGCACGCGGTGACCCTGACCAGGGACGAAGGCAACCGCCCCGGCACCACCCATGACACCGTCGCGGGCCTGAAGCCTGTGTTCCGGGACGGTATCCACATCAAGGAGGGCGGGTTCATCACCGCAGGCAACGCCTCGCAACTCAGCGACGGGGCGTCTGCGGCCGTGGTGATGGAGGCATCACTGGCCGAGAAACGCGGCCTGACCCCGCTGGGGCGCTGCATGGGCGTCTGGGCGGCGGGCTGCGAGCCGGACGAGATGGGAATCGGCCCGGTCTTTGCCGTGCCGCCCTTGCTGGCGGCCCATGGGCTGAAGATGGACGACATCGGTCTTTGGGAGCTGAACGAGGCCTTTGCGGTGCAGGTGATCTATTCCCGCGACAGGCTTGGCATTCCGGACGAGTTGCTGAACGTGAACGGCGGTGCGATCTCGATCGGCCACCCCTATGGCATGTCCGGCGCGCGCATGGTTGGCCACGCCCTGATCGAAGGCAGGCGGCGCGGTGTGCGTTACGTCGTGTGTACCATGTGCGTGGGTGGCGGCATGGGCGCGGCGGGCCTGTTCGAGGTGCTCTGAACATGGTGTCTGTGGCAGGTGTCGGAGCCTCCGGCGGGGATTTTTTCAAAACAGAGAAGGATGGACCGTGGCGCGAGACATGACAGCGCAGAGCCGCTTGCCAGAGGTGTTGCAGGGGTTGCGCATTCCGATGATCGCGGCCCCCCTGTTCATCATTTCGGTGCCGGAACTGGTGATTGCGCAGTGCAAGGCGGGCATCGTGGGGTCCTTTCCCGCGCTCAACGCCCGCGAGGGCGACGGCGAGTCGCCGTTGCTGGACGCGTGGCTGACGCAGATCGGCGAGGAACTGGATCGCCACAATCAGGCGCATCCGGATCGCCCTGCCGCGCCATTCGCGGTCAACCAGATCGTGCATCGTTCCAACACGCGGCTGGAGCGCGATCTGGAGATCTGTGCCCGTCACAAGGTGCCGATCTGGATCACTTCTCTTGGTGCGCGCATCGAGGTGAACGAGGCCGCCCATTCCTGTGGTGGCGTGGTGCTGCACGACATCATCAACAACACGTTTGCGAAAAAGGCGATTGCCAAGGGGGCGGACGGATTGGTCGCGGTGGCCGCAGGGGCCGGCGGGCATGCAGGCCAGCAATCGCCCTTTGCGCTGGTTGCCGAAATCCGCGAGTGGTTCGACGGCCCGCTGGCGCTGTCCGGTGCCATCGCCACGGGGCAGGCCCTGCTGGCGGCGCGCGCGATGGGGGCGGATTTCGGCTATGTCGGCTCGCCCTTCATCGCCACGGCCGAGGCCAATGCGCAAAGCGATTACAAGGCGATGATCGTGGCGTCCGGTGCCGAGGATATCGTCTATTCCTCGCTGTTCACGGGTGTCTGGGGCAACTACCTGCGCGGCTCGGTTCTGGCGGCGGGGATGGATCCCGACAATCTGCCGGAGGCTGACAGCAGTTCGATGAATTTCGCCTCGGGGTCCTCCAAGCCCAAGGCGTGGAAAACGATCTGGGGATCGGGGCAGGGCATCGGTGCCGTGAAATCCGTTGGTCCGGCGGGCGCCCTTGTGGACCGTATGGCGCAGGAATACGCCGCCGCCGGCGCGCGGCTGGCGCGGGAATTCGGAGGCGGAGATGGCTGAGACACAGACCCTCGATACCCTGGCCGTCGCCGCCTATCTGCGCGACCGGTTGCCGGGGTTTGACGGCCCCATCGAGGCGCAGAAGTTCGAGGGGGGCCAGTCCAATCCGACGTTCCTGCTGAAAACGGGCGCGGGCAACTACGTGTTGCGCCGCAAGCCGCCGGGGCAGTTGCTCAGGTCCGCCCACGCTGTGGACCGCGAGTTTCGCGTGCAGCGCGCGCTTTTCGGCAGTGCCGTTCCGGTGGCCCGTGTGCATGTGCTGTGCCAGGAGCCTGACGTGATCGGTTCGGATTTCTACGTGATGGATCATGTGGCCGGGCGCAATTTCAACGAACCGTTGATGCAGGGCGCCAGCGCGCCCGAGCGCACGGCGGTGATCGACGACATGAACCGGGTGCTGGCGGCGCTGCATGAGGTCGATGTTGCGGCGGTGGGCCTGTCGGACTACGGCCCGCCGGGGCATTATCTGGAACGCCAGGTGGGTCGCTGGTCCAAGCAATACCGCGCCTCGGAAACGCAGGATCTGCCGGACATGAACAGGTTGATGCAGCGCCTTGTCGACGAGATGCCCGAAGATGACGGGCAGCGCACCCTGGTGCATGGCGACTATCGCATCGACAACATGATTTTTGAGGCGGACGGCACCCGCTGTCTGGCCGTGCTCGATTGGGAATTGAGCACCATCGGCCATCCCTTTGCCGATCTCGCCTCGGTCATCATGCAGTGGCAATTGCCACCGGGCAATCAGGGGCGCGGATTGATGGGTGTGGAGCGTGGCCCGCTTGGGCTGCCCTCGGACGAGGCGTTCATCGCGGCCTATTGCGCACGTCGCGGGCTGCCGCAGATTGACAATTTCGGCTATTATCTCGGTTTTTGCTTTTTCCGCATGGCGGCGATCATTCAGGGCGTGTTGCGACGCGCGCTGGATGGAAACGCGTCCAATCCGGCCAGGGCGCGGCAGTTGGGCACGCTGGTTCCTGTCTTTGCCGCCAATGGTCTGAAGGCGCTGAAATAGGGGTGCGGTGATGGGCAGGACATTGGCCACGACCCGGCTGGAGCGCATACGGACATGGGCGGAGCGCTACGCCTCGGCGCGCATCTTTGCCGGTCTGTCGGTTCTGATCCTGCAAGACGGGCGGGAGGTGTTCTTTGACGCGCGCGGCCTGCGCGACATCGAGAGCGGCGCGCCGTTCGCGCGCGATACGGTGGCGCGCATCTATTCGATGACCAAGCCTGTGACCTCGCTGGCGCTGATGACGCTGGTGGAGGAGGGGCTTGTGCATCTGGACGCACCGCTGTCGCGGTTTCTGCCGGAATTTGCCGATCCACGCGCGTTGATCGACGGGGCCGCGCGTCCTGATCAGACCGCACCCTGCGATGTGCCGACGCTGCACCAGTTGCTCACGCATCGCTCGGGGCTGTCTTACGCATTCAACCCCGGTCTGGTGCCCGAACAGATGGCCGAGTGCGGCCTGACCTTTGCGCCGCGTGCGGGCACCCTGGCGCAAAGTTGCGAGGCGTTGGCGCGCCTGCCGCTGGCCTTTGTGCCGGGTGCGCGCTGGGAATACTCGGTCGGGATCGACGTGATCGGGCGCGTGATCGAAGTGGTGACGGGCCAGTCGCTGGATGAGGTGTTTCGGGAGCGCATCTTGGAGCCGCTGGGGATGCGCGAGACCGGCTTTGCCGTCAGACCGGACCAGAGCGACCGCTTTGCCGCGCTTTACACCCGACTGCCGGGCAATGCGATGGATCTGAGTGCCGGGGCGCAGGCGGGCGGCGATCTGCGGGTTGCGGATGGGGCGGCCGACTCGCCCTTTTACAATCCGACCTGCCTCAGCGGCGGGGGCGGTCTGGTCGGGACCATCGACGACTACGCGCGGTTTGCCGAAAGCCTGCGGCTGGGCGGGCAGGGGATCGTGTCGCGCGCCACGGCCGATTTCATGATGCGCAATCATCTGCCCGGCGACATCGCGTCGCTCGGCCCGTCGAGTTTCGCCGAACAGCCGATGCGCGGCGTCGGGTTCGGCATCGGCGGGGCCGTGGTGATGGATGCAGCCCGCAGCGGCGTGCCCGGATCGCAGGGCGATTTCAGCTGGGGCGGCATGGCCTCGACCTTTTTCTGGATTGACCGGGTGCATGACACCACGACCGTCCTGTTCACACAGCTCAGCCCCTCATCCGCAACGCCGGCGCGCGCCGAACTCAAGGCGCTGGTGCAGGGCGCGCTGATGTGAGAGGCAAGGGGCGCACCCCAACCGACGAGGCCCCCAGATGACCGATGCCCATGACACCCTGCTGGATCTGCTGCGGGTCGAACCGCTGGAAGTGGACCTGTTTCGCGGCACAGGGCAGGGAGGCGAAACCTCGACCCGCATTTTTGGCGGGCAGGTGATCGGGCAGGCGCTGGCCGCGGCCTATCAGACGGTGAGCGACCGGTTGTGCCATTCGCTGCATGCCTATTTCATCCGTCCGGGCGATCCGGAAATTCCGGTGATTTATCAGGTGGATCGGGCGCGGGACGGGGGCAGCTTTACCACGCGGCGGGTGGTGGCGATCCAGCATGGGCGCCAGATCCTGAACATGTCCGCCTCGTTCCACGTGGACGAAGACGGGTGGGGCCACCAGCACCCGATGCCGGATGTGCCCGGCCCCGAGGGTCTGGCCGACCGCGACACGCTGCGCGCCGCCGTGATCGACCGGATCCCCGAAAAGCATCATCACGAATTCCTGCGCCCGCGCCCCATCGACATCCGCGAAGTCGCGCCGCGCGACTTTTTCACACCCGAACCGGCGGACGACGTGAACCACCTGTGGTTTCGCATGGCCGCCGCGCAAGGGATCAGCCCGGCCTTGCAGCACTGCCTGCTGGCCTATGCGTCGGACATGAACCTGCTGGGTTCCGCCCTGCGCCCGCATGGGCAGACCTGGTTCACCGGCAAGGTGATGTCGGCCAGCCTTGATCATGCGATCTGGTTTCACGGGCCTGCGCAGTTCAGCGACTGGCACCTTTATGCGATGGACAGCCCGTGGGCGGGCGGCGGGCGCGGGTTCAACCGCGGCATGATCTACAACCGCGATGGCACCCTGATCGCTTCGGTCGCGCAGGAGGGGCTGATCCGCCCGATCAGGCCCAAAAGCTGACGGCCCGCAATAGGGTCCGCGTCGCGCTTCTCTGTTTCAGGAAAATCCCGGGGTCTGGGGCAGAGCCCCAGGTATGCTAAGTCTGGGGCAGAGCCTTAGGTATGCTGCGTCTGGGGCAGCGCGCCAGGAATGTTGCGTCCGGGGCAGCGCACCCCGATTACGGCCCCTTGCCCCCGTAAACCCTGTTCAACTTGCGCATGCCCCCGATCCAGCGGTCATAATCCGCCGTCTTGTGGCGCATGTAGTCCAGCACGCCCGCGTGGGGGAGCACCAGAAAGGTTTCGGCCCGGATGGCCTCGACACAGGCCGTGGCAATGTCCTCGGGTTCGAGCAGACCGTCGATCGAGGCGACACCGTCCTCGAACCCCTCGATCATGGCGGTGCGCACCGCCTGGGGACAGAGCACCGACACCCTGATGCCGTCATCGCCGTGGGTCATCGCGAGCCACTCGGCAAGGCCGACGGCGGCGTGTTTGGTCACGCCGTAAGGGGCGGATCCGATCTGGTTGAGCAGCCCGGCGGCCGAGGCCGTGTTGAGCAGATAGCCGCCCCCGCGCGCGATCATCCGGGGCACGACGTGGCGCGCGGCCCAGACATGGGCCATCACGTTGATGTCCCACAGACGCTGCCAGTCCTCGTTCGCAGCCTCGGCACCGCCCTTGGCAAACACGCCCGCATTGGAGCAGAACAGATCGATGGGGCCAAGCGTGTCTTCGACTTGTGCGATCATGGCGGCGATCTGATCTTCGCACGAAACATCAACAGCAAATGGCAAGCCGTTGATTTCGCTTGCGATACTGCGCGCACCCTCTGCGTCCAGATCGACGCAGGCGATGGCCTTGGCCCCTTGGGCGGCAAAGGCGCGGCACAGGGCGCGCCCGATGCCGTGCGCCGCTCCGGTTACGACGACAATCCTGTTCGCGAGTTCCATGATGCCTCCCCAATGCTGACAGGCCAGTGTAGCCTCGCCTTTGCGGGACGCAACGGATACATCTTTGCGCAAACCGCAGAGCGGCAAAAGAGAGGTACGCCATGACCGGCACCGCCTATGACCCCGAAGGCGAAGGGGCGAGGATGCATTTCAGGGACGCGATGTCCTATGGCGACTACCTCTCGCTCGATGGTCTGCTGGACAAGCAACACCCGATCAGCACGGCCCATGACGAATTGCTGTTCATCATCCAGCACCAGACCAGCGAGCTGTGGATGAAGCTGGCGATTCACGAAATGAACGCGGCCCGCAACGCGCTGATTGCCGGTGACATGAGCCACATGTTCAAGATGCTGGCCCGCGTTGCGCGTATCTTCGAACAACTCAACAGCGCATGGGATGTGCTGCGCACCATGACGCCTGCGGATTACACCGCGTTTCGCGAAACGCTGGGGCCGTCCTCGGGGTTTCAGTCGCATCAATACCGGATGATCGAATACATCCTCGGCAATCGGAACCCGAATATGCTCAAACCCCACGCCCATGTGCCCGACGTCCATGACATGCTGGCGCAGGAACTGGCGCGGCCAAGCCTGTATGACGAGGTCGTGCGGCTTTTGTTCGTCACAGTCGACGGATCGGGGGCAGGGGTGCCGGAGGCGCAGCT
>CAZITF010000035.1:0-2401 GCA_964542095.1 uncultured Rhodobacterales bacterium | reverse complement strand
ACACACCACACGCCGCGCGGCCCGAGATTCAGGCCAAATGGAAGCTGGTCTATGAACATGTGGACACGTATTGGACACTTTACGAGTTGGCGGAAAAGCTGGTCGATCTCGAGGACTATTTCCGCCGCTGGCGCTTCAACCACGTCACCACGGTCGAGCGGATCATCGGGTTCAAGCGTGGCACCGGGGGCACATCGGGCGTATCCTACCTGCGCCGGATGCTCGAGGTCGAGCTGTTTCCGGAGTTGTGGCATGTGCGGGGGGAGTTGTGAGCATAGGTGTGGCGCTGCCGAGAAAGGAGATGTTCGAAATCCCGGAAGGGGTCATTTACCTGGACGGAAATTCACTGGGCGTGTTGCCCAAGGGTGCGGCCGAACGGGCCGTGCAGGTGATCCGGGACGAGTGGGGCGGCCAGTTGATCAAGGCCTGGAACAGTGCCGGGTGGATGGCGTTGCCCACCGAGGTGGGCGATACCATTGCCGGATTGATCGGGGCACCCGCAGGGTCGGTGGCGACGGGCGATACGTTGTCGATCAAGGTCTACCAGGCGCTGGCCGCAGCGTTGAAAATGCGCCCGGACCGCCGGGTGATCCTGTCCGACAACGGCAACTTTCCCAGCGATCTTTACATGGCCGAGGGGCTGATCAGGACGATCGACAAAGCCTATGAATTGCGCACGCCCGCACCCGGCGACGTGCTGGAGGCGATCACCAATGAGGTCGCCGTGGTGATGCTGACGCAGGTCGATTACCGCACAGGCCGGATGCACGACATGGACGCGATCACGAATGCCGCCCATGCCGTCGGGGCCGTGATGATCTGGGATCTCGCCCACAGCGCGGGTGCGGTTCCGATCGACCTGGGCGCCTGCAATGCCGAATTCGCCGTTGGATGCACCTACAAATACCTCAATGGCGGGCCGGGCGCGCCCGCCTTCATCTATGCGCGCCCCGACATCACGCTGGACCTCGAACCGGCGCTTGCCGGTTGGCTGGGCCATGCAGCCCCGTTCGCGATGGAGCAGACCTATCGGCCCGCGATGTCCACCGAACGCCTGCGTGTCGGAACGCCGTCCATTGTGCAACTGTCGATCCTGCAGGAGGCGCTGAAAGTGTGGGAAGGGGTCGACATGGCCGATCTGCGCGCGGCCTCCATCGCGCTGAGCGAGACGTTCATCGCCGAGGTCGAAGCCCGCTGCCCGGGTCTGACGCTCGCTTCGCCGCGAGATGCGGCGTTGCGCGGTTCGCAGGTGTCCTTTGCGTTCGAGCACGGCTATCCGGCAATGCAGGCGCTGATCGCGCGTGGCGTGATCGGCGATTTCCGCGCGCCAAACATCATGCGGTTCGGGTTCACGCCGCTTTATCTGGATCGCGCAGAAATCGTGCGCGCCGCCGAGATTATCGAGGATGTGATCGGCAACGAGATCTGGCGCGATCCGAAATTTCAAACAAAGTCTCGCGTTACGTGAGGAGAGGCCGTTAACTATATCGATATTATTGATAAACCCACCATCTCTGCGCTGACATCAGGGCTTTTGACGGGCGCGCGCGAAGACCTCTGTAAGTGTGTTCGACCACCCGAGACGCAGATTGTCGGAGGTCTCTTTGATTTCTGTCTTCGCATCAAGCCATTTGGCCCGCTTGCGACGTACTTCGTGGTTCAGGTGAGGGCGGCAGTGCTCGATACTCCAACTCCATTTAACAGTCGGTTTTAGGGCAGAATTAGCACTTCGGATTTAAATGTGCCCGTGCTACACACACAAAATTCCTATAATCCACATTATGTATATTAAATATTGATGCCGGACCCCAGTCCTTGCCGTTGCACTGTGTTGAAACCGACCTGCGAGCGCCCCGAGGTTCTTGGCGCAGAGTGCCAGCAAAACAATGAGCACCCGGGAATGACGGTCGTCATCGCCCTAAACAGTACAAAAACAATAGATTACTACTGATAGCTAAGGTTGCTTGGGCGTTCTTCACCCCAGGGCATATCCGGCCCCGCGCACCGTGCGCACGGGGTCGATGCCACCGTGTCGGGTCAACGCCTTGCGCAGCCGCCCGATATGCACGTCGACGGTGCGGGTATCGACGTAGATGTCGCGCCCCCACACCCGGTCCAGCAGTTGCTCGCGGCTCCATACCCTGCCCGGCTTTTCCATGAAAGTGCTGAGCAGACGGAATTCGGTCGGCCCCAGCTTCAGCTCGTCGGGACCGCGCGTGACCTTGTGGCTTTCGGAATCCAGCACGATGTCGTCAAATTCCAGCCTCTGACCCACACTCGCGGCGCGCACGCGGCGCATCGAACTGAACATCGGGCCGCTGGCGCTCGGAGTGCGGTCGCCAGTTGCCCTGGCCATGGGCGTGGCGTCTGTGAGCGAGATCGGTGGCCGTCCCGCGCGGGC
>CAZITF010000034.1:0-17592 GCA_964542095.1 uncultured Rhodobacterales bacterium | reverse complement strand
GAGGTGACACTTCCACGCCCGCTCTCGTCATGGGGGACGTGTCGATGGGCCTGCCTATGATCTTTCTGCCCGCGGGTGCCATGTTGCGCGGCAACTACGCGGGACAAAAGCTCGGCTCCGGCACGGATGTCTGGAAATACTGGGACGAGCGGCGCGCAGGCACGATCGGCGCTGCCGAATGGGAGGGGGTACAGGGCGGCATCGCGCGCTCCTATGGCACGTGCATGACCATGGGCACGGCCTCGACCATGATGTCGATTGCAGAAGGGTTCGGGCTGACCTTGCCCGGAGCCTCGTCGATCCCCGCCCCGGATGCCGGGCACAAGCGCATGGCGGCCGCCTGCGGACGGCGCATCGTGGACATGGTGTGGGAGGATCTGACCCCACACAAGATCATCACCCCCGCCGCCACCCGCAATGCGGTGACGGTCGCGATGGCCACGGGCTGTTCCACGAACGCCATCATCCACCTGATCGCCATGGCGCGGCGCGCGGGCGTGCCGCTGACCCTCGAAGACATCGATGCGGTCGGTCGTACAACTCCGGTCATTGCCAATATCCGGCCCTCGGGCACCGAATACCTGATGGAGGATTTCTTTTATGCCGGGGGTCTGCCTGCCCTGATGCGGGAACTCGGCGACAAGCTGGACCTGTCGGTGACAACCGTAACGGGCAAGACGCTGGGAGAAGACATCGCGCAGGCCAGGACCTTCGACGCCGACGTCATCCGCCCCCTGTCCAACCCGGTTTATGCCGAAGGCTCGCTCGCCGTTCTGCGCGGCAATCTCGCGCCCGACGGGGCGGTGATCAAGCCCGCGGCGATGGATCCGAAATTCCAGACCCATTCGGGGCCTGCCATCGTCGCGGACAGCTATGACGCGCTCAAGACGATCATCAACGATCCGGACTATCCGATGACCCCGGACAGCGTGCTGGTGCTGAGAAACGCAGGGCCACAAGGTGGGCCGGGAATGCCGGAATGGGGCATGATCCCGATGCCACGCGCCCTTCTGAAACTGGGCCTGCGCGACATGGTGCGCCTGTCAGATGCGCGGATGTCGGGCACGTCATATGGGGCCTGCATCCTGCATGTGGCCCCCGAGGCGTTCATCGGCGGGCCGCTGGCGCTGATCGAAACGGGCGACATCATCGAACTGGATGTGCCGCGCCGGAGGCTGAACGTGCGCCTGAGCGAGGCCGAGTTGGAGCAGCGGCGTGCGGCGTGGACCGCCCCTGCCCCGAGATATGAGCGCGGCTATGGCTGGATGTTTGCCCGCCATATCCAGCAGGCGGACAAGGGCTGCGATTTCGACTATCTCGAAACGGGGTTTGGCGCGCCGGTGCCGGAACCGGAGATCAACTAGTGGCCTATTCCGGCATCCCCGCCAGCCGCAGTCCGTCAAGATAGCGATTGCCGGAGTCATGATCGGCACACAGGTTGCGCGCCCGGATCGCACGGATCGAATCCTGCGGGTCAGCGACCAACGCGGGTTCGAGCGCGGTTCTGGCGGCCGCGTCTTTTCCCCGATGAGCGCGGGCGGCGGCGGCGCACCACTGCGGAATCGAGCGGGCGTGGGGTGCTGTGACCGCATCAAAGCCCATGACATCGGCGCCAAGACAAAGGCCGGGGCGGAAGTCGCATCTTTTGCGATGGCGGCGCTGGAACAGGTCAGGGCCGCGGCAAAAGCGGCCGGGTCGAGATGATCGAGCGCCAGTTGGCCGCGCAATTCGCACTGTCTGGCGCTCATCTCGGGCAGGTTCAGCTTGTCCAGTACCCGGCGTTCGGCGTCGAAAACAGCAGCCAGAACATGGGACGCAAGGGTTTCGCCGGTGCTGTCCTGCCAGCCAAAGGCATCGCCCATGTCGCCATCGATCATGGTGGCCCAAAATTCGGCCCCGGTCGGTCCGACAAGGCGCACCTCCAGGCGCAATCGGGCACCGCTTGCCCGCAGGCGCGAGGTGAGGGAATAGGCCCGATCATTACCAGCACCGCTGGTGACCGACAGCCAGTGCGTTGCGGCGAGAAAGATCAGTACATCGCCGGCAAGGGCATCGGCCAGTTCGATCTCTTCGGCGCGGGGGTCCGAGGTTTGCACCGGCTGGATGACCACGTAGGAGCGGTCGGCCTTGGCGCTGTCTGCATGGGAGGCATCGGGCGCATTGCCCCCATCCACACCCGCGCGGGTTTGGCGATATTCCTGAGCAGCCGTCCACTCGCGTCATCAAAGGACGGGCGCAGCGTGCCATCGAGACTGCCGAACACTGCATCCGAAATGGCGATGGTTCCGGGCCGCGCGTACGGTCTGGCGCCAGGGTTTTCTGTCCCACGCCAACGCAATCAAGAAATGGGTCGGCAACAACCCCATCGACTGGCCCAAGATGACCACCGGCCATTTGCCGGGGGCGGCGGCTGCACGGCTCCTGTCCAGGACCTGGGCCGTACCCGCCACCGGCTTTGCCGCCCCGTGCCCGCGCAAATCGCGCGCAGAGATCGTAGTGGACGAGTTGTCACTGTCGATCTGCCGCGATGACGATATCGTCTGTTTCCTGCCCAGTGCGTTTCACCGCATGGGCCAGACCCGCATTTGGCGGCACAAGGCCCCCAAGGCCGGTCCGAACCACGACAAGGACGCCTATATCGACGCACTCGACAACCGCAAACCCACCCTTGGCATTTAGGCCGCCTGGGACCCCTGAAGGGTGACGCGCGCCTGGCCCTCCGGCCCTCCGATCACCCCCTGTCCGCACTGAGGGCTGTGCAAAAGCGTCAATCTGCATTAACCTTCTGCCTAAGGTTGAAATACTATTTGGACCGCTGAGAATAATGGCTGACGATTTTTACGACGTATTCCTGTCGCACAACTCCAGAGACAAGCCCGCCGCCCGCGCCCTGAGCAAGGCGCTGATGGAAGCAGGCTGTTCGGTGTTCTTCGATGATCAGGACATGGAAAACGACCGCATCGCGGGGTCCGAGATCGACGTCGCCTTTGACAAGACGCTGGTGTTCGCCGGGTGCTGGGGGCCTGCCGGGGTCGGGCGCTACCAGAGTTTCGAACTGGACATGGGGTTCAATTTTGCCATCGATTCAAAATTTTCACTGATCACCGTGATCCTGCCCGGTGCCACACCCGCCGATCCGGGTGCGCGATTCCGCAGCTTTCCCCCGATCATCTTCAACCATCTCGAAGACACGGCCCCCGTGCAAAAGATCCTGCGTGTCGTGGACCGGGTGCGCAGCGACCGAAACCTGCCCCCGCGCGATACGGGCGAGGCAAATGCGCCACAGACGCAGCCCACCCGCGCCTCGCGTCAGAATCTGCATGATGCCGCCGCCACCAAAGAAGACCCCTATCACGGAATTCCAGAACAGCTGCGCCGCGACGTGCGCCAGTTCGGCTTGAATTTTCTGGTTGGACCGCTGACGGGGATGGAGGCTCCCTCGGGCGAGGATTACGGCGAAGAGCAGAACCTGCGCTGGCCGGAATCGGGCGAACCCAGCCCCTGGGAAGTCGCGCATCTGATCAAGGAAAAAGGCGATTTCCTGCCCGAGGACGGAGACTCCACCGGGGTCTTGCCCTTGGAACTGGTGGCAAGCTGGCTGTCCATGGGAAAAGGGGATTCCCGCCTGGTGCAGTCGCGGCTCAAGACCATCCTCCATTCCAGACGCGGACGCAACAGCGGGTTCTACAGCCAATTCGCCAAGGTGCTGCGGCTGCTTCTACAAACCGCCGAAACCACGCGGCGCAGGCGCACCCCTGCCCCGATGATCTTTACCACCAATTTCGGCACCAACCTTGAATGGCACATGATGTATCACGGCGTGGCCTTCACGCGCGTAACGGTCAAACTGCCGGATTGCCTGATCATTCAAAGTGTGCGTTCGCAAATCCAGGGCGAGACCCTTATCCTGAGCGATGCGTTCGACGAGGACAGCCAGCCCCTGATCCTGCCGCGCGACAGCGAGGATGCCGAGGAACAGGCGCTCGCCTTTCTGGCCGACGCCTTGCCCGAAACCGCTAGCCGGCACGCCACCACCTCGCGCCAGAGCTATCGCGGCACGGGCGATGATTACACCCAGCCTACCACCGCGCGCGATCTGAGTTTCGACGAGATGGAAGGCTGCATCCTGTTCAAATACCACGGCTCGGTCGATGTCGATGACAGCTGCGTCGTGAACAACGAACAGTTGTTCGAACTCACCCGGATCGAAGACCTGGTGCCATCGGCGGTCGAAGAACGGCTGAAGATCGCGCCTTCCGTCGTATTCGGCACCTCGTTTCTGCTGACCGAAGTCCAGCAGGCCGCCGAGGCGGTGTGGCGGGTGCCTTTCCGGGCCACACGGATCAACCGCTATGTGGTCCCGCGCGAGCGTGAGGGCCTGACCAAACGGTTCCGGGACGGCTGGTTGCTGCAATTGGAAGAAGCGATGCGCGACAACCTCAAACATCACGCCAGCACCCTGAACCTGATCGAAGTCAAACCCGGGCAAGAGGCCTTTCTTCGTGCGCTCGAGAAGGAATTCGATCCCAACGGGGACGTGTCTGCCATGGCGCAGACGGCCTGATGGACCGGGAGGCGCCCGCATCGCCCAGCGCGCCCGCCCCGAAGGCCGGGCGCCTTGACGGCCTGCGCAACCCACCCAAGGGGTACGGCGCGCGCGCGGACGATTTCCCGCTCGAATATACCCGCGCCACGGTTGGCGAAGAACCCTACAAGGGCACCGACAGCTATCAGTTCGAGGATTCACCGCTGTTTTTCGGTCGGGTGCGCGAGGAACGCGAGATGGCTTCGCTGTTTCTCAAGGGGCAGCTTTGTATCCTGCATGCGCAATCCGGGGCCGGCAAGACCTCCATCCTCAACGCCCGCGTGATCCCGCGGATCGAGGAAACCGGCATCCACACCGTGCGGCTGACCCCGCAAAGCGACCCGCTCGAGGCGGTGCGCGTCGCCTCGATCCTGCAATTGATTCCGCCCCCCGAATGCGAAGCGGATGCGATTGCGGCGATGCTGGACTTTGCGCCCGACCTTGCCGATCAGCCGCTTGAGGTGGTGCTGGACCGCTTTGATGCCATCGAAAGCGAGAACCCGGCCCGGCGCAACCTGCTGGCCGCTTTCGAGGTCAGCAAGCTGTCATTCGACCCCTACCGCCATCGCGGCGGGCGCACGACACCGTTCTTTTGCAAACTGCTGGCGGGTGCCATGGATATCCGCGCCTATTGGCGTCATTTCCACACATTCTTTTCCTTTGACGAGATCGGGCACGGGATCGAGGGCGACCTGTGGAAAGGCGCCACATTGCGCGAGATCCACACGCTGATGTCCTCGCCCCATGCCCGCGCGGCCCACCGCGAATGGATCGAGGTTCTGGATCTGCCGGAATTCGGGTTCGTCCAGTTTTTCAAACACTTCTGGGAGAAATGGGCAGAGCATCAGCCCGGGTATGCCCTGTGCCTGGTGATCGACCAGTTCGAACAGATCTTTACCCTTTATACGGACGACTCCCTGCCAGGAGTCGCCGAAGAGGACAAGCCGGACTGGCGGCTGAGGCCCAGCTTTTTTGACGAATTGCGCCGCCTGCTCAAGCCATTCGGGCCACATGAGACGGTGCTGCCGATCTCGGTCGTTTTGTCGATGCGGGATGAATATATCGGCCAGCTTGCCTCGGTCCCTGACCTTGCGGCCAAGCGGCAGACCTCGCGGTATCGGCTGGATTACCTGACCATAGCGGATGCGCGCGCGGCCATCCAGAAACCGGCCGAGGCCTTTGGCTACAGCTATGGAGACGAAATCTATGGCGAGGTCATCAACGCCCTCAAGAAAGAGGACCGTTTTGTCGAACCGGCCCATATCCAGATCGTTTGCGACAAGATCTGGCAGTTGTTCGGGGCCGAACTGACGCACCATCCGGGCAAGTCCATTCCGCAGATTTCCTATGACGATTTCATGAAAAAGACCGGCGGCACGGTGCGTATTCAACAAGAGTATTTCAAGGAAATCCTCGAAAAATTCGACGCCCCGGACCAGCTGGAAATTCTCGACATGTTGTCAGACCTGCTGACCCAAAGCAGCAAACGCAACGTGGTCGAATACAGTACCCTCGTGGGCGGGGCGCTGCGCGACGCAGGCAAACGGGCGGCCCTCATCCTTGACATGCAGGCCAGCGGAATTGTACGGCAAGAGGCCCGCATGGGTAGCCAATTTGTTGAAATCGCACATGAATTCCTAATCGATCCACTACAGTCGGAAATCGTGCAGCACGTCAACCCTTCTGAAAAGCTGTTCCGCTTTGCCCAACGCTCGGTGGCCAGCGCTTTTGCCACGCGCGGCGGTACTGCCGCCGGTCCCGACCTTGCCCAGCGCGCCGAGAACCTGACGCGCAACGCGGTGGTGGCCCTGCTGGAAAATGCCGACCGTTGCCACTGGACTCCCGAGGTGGTGGATCTCGTGATCCATGCAGCGATCCAGAAAGGGCTTTCGGTCCAGGGATTTCAGGACCTGTTCGCGATCCGCCAAAAGACCCTGCACCACACTGCCCCGCCCGATGAGCGTCAAGAGGATGTCGCATGAGCAGCGCGTTGCAATCCATCATGCGGCACTACGCCAAGGCCGACGATCCGGCAGTGCGGCGCAACCTGTGCGACGCGCTGGTGGCGGACGGAACGCCCGAGGCCGCCGAATTGCTGCTGGACCTCGCCACCGAAGACCCCGACCCGCAGGTCAATGCCCTGGCCGCCGGTCAGATCGGCGGTCTCAGCCCGGCGCAGTTGCAGGCCGTGCAACCCTCTATTGCCCAGCGGTTTTCGCCCGAAAAGGGCAAGGATCACATCCTGAACTGGGTGCGCAGCGCCGACCGGGTGGCCAAGGGCACGCGCACGTCCCTCTTTTCCTCTTTGGGGACCTGGCGGCAGGAAGTGCGCGCCAGCCGCAAGCTCAACCGACGACTGCTGTTTTCGAGAAAGAACGAATACGGGTTCGCGGCGCGTTTGCTGAACCGCCATATCGTCATATCCGCGGTCATGGCGGTGTTGCTGACCATCCTCTTGCGGTGGCTGCTCATCGACAATGCGGATGATGATCTTGTCACTTTGGGGCCGTTTATCTCCGCGTCGTCCGTTCTTTTGATCGGCATACCTCTGGCCGTCATGTTTGCCCCGCCCGTTCTCGCCTTCCGGCGAAGCGTGACGGCCTATGTCGACGCGATCGGAGTGATCAAGTTCGCCGTCGTCATCTTGATCGCACTCACCCTGTTCGGTGTTCTGATCAACGAGATCCCGGACGAAAGCTTTTTTGTGCCCGCGATCCTCTACCTTGTCATTCCACTTGTTCTGGTACGTCTTGCCCTGCACGTCTCGACGCGGATCAGGCATCGATTGGCTTATCCCCTGTTGCTGAGCCTGATCACACTGGGCGTGCTGGTTGTTGTCTATTCCGTCCTGCTTCGGGTTCTGGATGCCATCGATCCGCTTTGGTACGAATACGGAGAGGTGATGAGCGCCTATTTGATGGTCAGCGTGCCGGTCGCGCTGTTCATGGCGATCCATCAGGGCAGCCATGGCAATCAGGTCATGCACACGGGTGAGACGGACAAATCGGTTCTGTTCAACAAAGTGCGGTGGAGCCTGTTTGCGGGTGTCGCCACCGTGTTCATCGCGCTCGTGGTGATCGCGCCGGCTTCGGGTACATCCGCGCCCGGGCGCGGCGAAGTAACAGACATCGTCTTGCCCGGAATCAGCGCGCAGGCCCAGGCCACGAAATCCGCCAAACGCGAGTTGGCGGCAGCGTGGAGGGGGCTCGTCGCCGACAACCTTGGCCGTCTGATCAAATCGATCGAAGATGCGGGCGGCAACCGTCAACTGGTCGCTGAAACACAAGAAATTCTGTCGGAGATCCAGGAAGGCGCGTCGTTCAGACGGCTGGAGGAATTGGCGGATGAACTGCTGGACGCCGCCTATTCGTCCAAAGTGTCCGAAGACGTCGTTGAATCCTTCACTTCCAGATCAAGCGAGGTTTTCGTTCTGGCGGATCGCGTGCAGTCTGCTGCACCGGTCACGCACACCGACTCCCGCGCCTTCAAGCGCACGGACAAGATCGAGATCGTTGCCCCCGTCGACGGCGACATTGACCTGCTGGTCACCGCAAGGCGCAATGGACGCCCGATCGAGCTTGTCATCTGGGTGAACGGGGTGGAAATCGATGATCGCCCATGGAACGACCCGGAACTGTTTCAGGGCACGATCGAACCGGGAAGAACCAGCCTTGTCGCGGATGTGCCTGCGCGCTCAGTGGATCCCAATGACATGATCTCTCATTTTCAGGCCAAGATCGCACATGTGCTCAGCACCTACATGGGAGTCAACATGGGTGCGCGCGATGTGGAAAGTCGTGCAGGACTGGACGTGGATTTCGAAGTCGCCATCACCTGGCTTCCCAACCCCGAAACAGAGGAAAAGTCGGACGAGGCGAGCGATTGATCCCCGGCTATCGATCCAGATCGGGCGGAATACGCTGATAAAGCCGGGTCAGCCAGTCTGCGACACTGCTCACCTCTCCGCCATCGCCCACCAGGGCCGGTTCCAGCAGCGACTGTGCCGCATGGGCGCCGAGCTGGCGGAACGCCTCGAACTGGTGCTCGTCAAAGAACTGATCCGCGGTCGAGACATTGGGAAAGGCTGGATTGGCGTGGCGATAGGCGTTGACCAGCTCGCTTTCATTGCCGGTCATCGACAGCTTGATGACCAACAACAGCCCCTTGCCCGCGGGTTGGTCGTCCACCGCCGGATAGTCGATTTCGCACAGCACCCCATGGGCGCGTGACAGGCCGGTGTCGGGATCGGGGCGCAATTCCTTGAGGTCGGTGTGGATGCGCACGCCGAAATCGACCGCCGCGTGGCGCACGACCGTCAGGATCGTACTGAATGCGCCGGTCTTTTCGGCGCTCGCATCGACCGCGACGATAAATTTGCAGCGGCGGCGCAGCAATTCGTAGATCGCTGAATTTTCCAGATGCGCGCCATCCGTCAGCATCATCCATTCACGCTTTTCATCCATGGCAAAGCCCAGCATCTCGCGCAAGAGCATCCACGCCCCCGGTCGCCCGCCCGTCCCCTTGGGTCCGGTCTGGTTGAGGCCGGGGCGGCGCACCCAGAAACCGAGGCGAATGTTGAGAAAGGACAAGAGCGCGCGCGCCGAGGACATCGACAAGAGCGCCATGTGCGGAGCCACAGCAGCCCCCGACGTCGCCACCGCCGTCGCCAGGTCCAGCTTGGTCTTGGGCCAGCGCAGCCAGTGCGCGGTAGGCCGATACCCGGTCACCGGAGACCCGCACCAGGTCTTGGAAAACACAAAGAAATCACCACGACGCTCGCGCATCTCGATGCGTTCGCTGTTGGGCAGGTTCACCACCGCATTCAGCAGCAGATAGGGCGCTTTCTGCTCCGGATCGAGATCTGACAGCGCCACCTCCTCTGCCTCATCCGGCGAGAACTGCACAAAGGTCTTGTCCAGTTGCTGGCGATAAAGCCAATGCGGCCCTGTCGAGTTGATGTTGATCACTCCCAGCGCCGTGACGATCAGGGCGGAGGCGATGATCAGCAGCAGGGTCAGACCTGGGGGAAATGTCTGGTTGCACATCGCCTCCGGCAGCGGCGGGCTGTCGCACGTGCCAAGATAATAAAGCGCATAACCCAGCATCAGACCAAGCAAAGGCACCGCAATCGAGGCGATGATCATCACGATCCGGTTGCCGATCATCCGCACCCAGGGTTGCCCCAGCATCGGCAAAAGCCGCGAAATCGCCGGAAGGGACGCCGCAATGGTCGCAATCGACGCGCTGGTGATGGCCAGATCGTTCTCGATCATCCAGACAAAGGCCAGATATCCCCGATGGATCAGAAACAGCGCGAGGAAAAACGCCGCTGCAAGCGCGAGGGCCCACATCGTCCACAACCGCAACTTGATCTTGCCGCCGCGCAGCCTGTCCGCGCTGTAGGGCATCCACGCATAGGCCACAAAGGCCGCCCCCGCAGCATAGGCGCTGAACAGGATCAGCCGGTCATAGTTGAATTTGAACAACAAGACAGCCAGCACACCCCCGGTGCTGAGCGAAAAGAACCAGATGCCGAAATCCCTGATGCGCCCCAGCGAATGGGGCGCCGCAAATTTGGTCGCGGCAGTGATACACAGGCTGACGACGGCCAGAACAGCCAGCACGACGGTCGACAGGTTGACCACGCCCAGCAGATGAATTCCCGCGGCCAGAACCGCGATCAGCGCCGCCGGGGCGGTCCAGTTCAGGATCATGCCCGCCAGAAGGTTAAAGATCAGACCCAGGGTGATCCACATGTTGCCGGTCTTGAGGTAATCGGCACGTTGGCGCAGGTAGCGGACAGCCTCGGTGTCGGGCCCTTCGGGGCTGGCGACGGCCTCGGTTCCGCCAGCGGCAATGCGGCGCGACAGGAACGCCCCGGTAAAGCCGCCGCCGCTGACCGTCGACATCAGATCGATGCTGTTCATGATCTTGGCATGTTTGGCCAGCACCTGCGCCACTCCGAGACTGAAGCTGGCCGAGCGGATGCCGCCCCCGGACAGCGCCAGCCCTGCGACGTCGCACAGCGGCTCGGTCGGCGCACCCGCGCCCACGCGCACGCGGCGCTGGCGGATCGCCTCGATTTCCGACGTGTTGATGCGGTCGACGATATGGACGGGTTCCTCATCCCCCTCTTCGGCCCGGATCATGCCGTCCTTGGGGATGCCATAGACCAAAGGCGCGTCGGGAAAGACCTTGTCGTTGCGATCGGCGGGAAACTCGGGCAGGTCCGGGCCATAGGCCATCTTGTGCAGGACCCCGGCAAAGGCCCTGAATTCGTCCTGAATACCGCGCAGGGCGGTGCGAAACTCGACCGCGCCATCTCGGGTGTCCAACTCTCCGGCCAGACGTTTGCGGTGCCACCTGGCCATGAAACTGCGAAAGTTGCCGTTCAGGAATGCGACCGTCACATTGGAAAATTCGACGCAGCCCACATTGTCCGAGATCGTCTTGCGTGCCAGACCAAACAGGTCATAGAGGCTGTCGAGCGCCACCTTTTCATCGCCTTCGCTGAAATGCAGGCGTTGGGTCGAGATGCGCGTCAGGATTTCGGTCAGAAACTTGTGCGCGGCAACGGCGTCGGGACCTGTTGGAACCTTGGGGGGCGTATCAGCGCACATATCTCAATTCCTTGGTCTTAAATGGCGCGAAAATGCACGCCTTGGCAGGGCAAATCGTTGCAGCAGCAGCCCAGAAGGCCGAAAGGGCGATGCGAGACGCTTCCTGCGGTGCCGGTTCAGAGTTGCCGGAAAGGCGCGCATCGTCAACGTTGTCTTGCGCGCCGGGCCGTCTCAGGCCGCCGTGTCCTGCCCGGAGACGCGCGGCACCAGCGCCTTGACCAGATCCTTCATGTCCAGCTGACCCACGGCTTCGTCCCCTTCGATGACCCGGTAGATCAGGCTGGTATCGCCGTCAGACAGGCCAATCATGTCCTCGAGGTTGGCATTCGCCCGCACATCCCCGTCAAAACTGTCCCGGCTGAGCGGGCGCATGACCGAGCGGACGCGCAGCACGCGGGCGCGGTTGATGTCGCTGACAAAGTCCTCGATGTAGGGATCGGCCGGGTTCAGCAATATGCCCTGCGGCTCGCCCTGTTGCACCACCGCGCCGTCCTTGAGGATGACAAGGTGGTCGGCCAGTTTCAGCGCCTCGTCCAGATCGTGGGTGATAAAGATGATGGTCTTTTGCAGCTCTTTCTGCAGTTCCAGCAGCAGGTTCTGCATGTCGGTGCGAATGAGAGGGTCGAGGGCCGAGAACGCCTCGTCCATCAGCATGATATCGGTGTTGGCCGTGAGCGCGCGGGCAATCCCGACGCGCTGTTGCATACCGCCCGACAATTGCGCCGGATAACGTTCCTCGAACCCGTCAAGGCCCACGCGGGCCAGCCATTTGCGCCCCTCGTCGTCCTGGCGTTTGCGATCCGCACCTTGCACGGACAGGGGCAGTTGCGCGTTTTCGAGTACCGTCTTGTGCGGCAGCAGCGCGAATTTCTGGAACACCATGGACATGCGTTGCTGGCGCATGCGGCGCAGCGCGTCCTTGTCCAGCGACATCACGTCCGTGCCATCGATCAGGATTTCGCCCGCTGTCGGGTCGATCAACCGGTTGAGGTGGCGGATCAGCGTGGATTTGCCCGACCCGGACAGCCCCATGAGCGTCGTGATTTCACCGGCTTGCATGTCGACATTGATGTCCCGCAGGCCCAGCACATGGCGGTGCTGTTCCAGCAACGCCGCCTTGTCCATGCCCGCCTGCACCAGGGGGACCATGGCCTTGGCGTCCGCCCCGAATATCTTGTAGAGCCCGCGAATGGAGACTTTGGGTGTCATGTCAGGCCCCTACTTCGACTTGGCGCGGGTGTCGACGCGGTTCAGCGCCGCCTTGGACACGCGATCCAGCACCACAGCCAGCAACACGATGCCAAGGCCCGCCACGATCCCCACGCCCAGATCCAGGGCGCGGATACCGCGCAGCACCAGCACCCCAAGGCCGGGCGCGGAGACCAGCGAAGCGATTACGACCATCGCAAGGCTCATCATGATGGTCTGATTCACGCCGGCCATGATGTTGGGCAACGCCAGCGGCAACTCCACACGTGTGAGTTTCTGCCATGACGTGAGGCCAAAGGCGTTGGCCGCCTCGATCACATCCTTGTCGACCAGCCGGATGCCCAGATCGGTCAGGCGGATCACGGGCACGATGGCGTAAAGGATGATGGCAATCCCGTACAGCTTTGATTCCGTGACCGGAAACAGGAAGATCAGCGGGATCAGATAGACGAATGTGGGCAAGGTTTGCAGCAGATCCAGCAGCGGCACGATGCTGCGCTGCGCGGTGTCCGATTTCGACATGCCGATGCCGATGGGCACCCCGAAGGCTACGGAAATGCCGGTACAGACAAAGACGATGGCCAGCGTCTGCATCGCCACCTCGTAATGGTCGATGAATGCAAAGAACAGCAGCACGAACGTGACAAACCACGTCACGGCACGCGAGCGGCTGACATACCAGGTAAGCAGCAACAGCGCCGGCATCATCGCCCACCAGGGCGCGGATTCAAACACGAACAGCGTCCCGTCCAGCATCCACGACAGGGGCTGCGTGATCGGGTCGAGGACAAATTTCAATTCGGACCGGATGGAGAGGAACCCGTTTTCCAGCCCTTCGGTCAGATCGCGGGTCTGGCCGATTTTCGAACAGGCCTGGTGCAACTCGTCCAGCGAGGGAAAGGGCAGTCCTGGCGTTTCGACATCCGTCCCGCCGCCCTGCGCTTGCGCCAGCAGTTGCGCCATGGACAGGGGCGCTTCGGTCTTGTCCGCATCGCACCAGTCGCGCAGCCCGAGCGTATCGAATAATACGTCATAGCGTGCCATGAAATGTCCCCGTCGCCTCGGCCCGTTGTCGGGCCTGTTGTTGGTCCCTGCGCACCGATCGTGCGGCGCGCAGGGCAGGTCGTGTCAGTTATTGCAGCAGGGCCGACAGCTTTTCGCGGGCTTCGTCGTTCAGCCAACCGCCCCATGTGTCCTTGTAGGTGGTCAGGAAATAGACCGCGGCCTCTTCGTAGGAGGCCTGGTTGTTTTCCTGCCAGGCCAGCACGTCGCCCATCTGGGCATTGGTGAATGTCAGGTTCCGCATCAACGCCGCCGCATCGGGTTCGCGGTCGACAAAGGCCTGGGTGGCGGCAGTCACGACATTGGAAACGGGATAGGCCGACAGACCCGGCGTGGCGCAATCCTCACGCCCGTTGCAGATGTGGATGTCGGGGTCATAGGCAGGCATTTCGACCTGCACCATCGGGTACTTGCCCAGCACGGACGTGGGCGCCCAGTAGTATCCAAACCACGGCTCCTTGGCCTCGGCGGCGGCCGCAATGGCCGTGGCCAGCGTTTCGCCCGACCCGTGCTGGAAGCGTTCGACGCCGGCCTCACCCAGCCCTGCGGCCTTGAAATTGTTGAAGTTGGTGATGTCACAGCCCCAGCCCGACGGGCAATCATGGAACCGGCCACCGACCAGTTCGGGGTTGGCCTTGATGCCCTCAAGCGTGGTCAGCTCAGGGTATTCCTCGGCGAGATAGGCAGGGATCCACCACGCCTCGACGCCGCCATCCGACAGCACCTTGCTGAGTTCGACCAGCTTGCCCGCATCGCGCAACTCTTCGTAGACCGATGTGTAACTGGTCCAGAGTTCGGTCAGGATATCGGGCTGGCCGGTTTCCGCAACCGAAGCCATCGCAGGTTCGGTCGTGGTAGGCACGGTGCTGACAGTGCAGCCATAGCCCTGCTCCAACAGGAATTTCGCGACATAGGTGACAACGGCGCTCGACGCCCAGTCCATTTCGGTGATCGACACCTCGCCGCAATCGGCGGCAGCAAAGGAGGCGGTAGAGGTCCCCATTACCATTGCGGCGGCAAAAGCGAGTTTTTTCATGATCTTGTTCCCTGTTTTCCTGGCAGTTTTTGATTGGTGATGCGCTTTGATAAACCAATCAAACGCGCCGCGACCAGAGCAATTGCGCCGTTTCGCGCGGCAGAGCGACACGAGCCTTGCCAATCCAGGGCGCGGCAAGATGGCATCAACCCGCGTCAGATCACCCAGACGCGGCCCGTCTCGATCACAATTTCCGCCTGTGACAGGAAACAGCGACTTCTGCACTTTGCCCACGCGCCTGGCCTTGTTAGGGTCCACACAACACTGAAACGCCACACAAAGTTGGAGAGACGCCGTATGGATGTTGCACAGGCCCTTGTCATGGCGACGCAAACCTGGGGCATCATCGGCGGCCTTGTGGCGGCGGTGTTCCTGACTGTCGGCATGGACCGCATCGACGAGGACGCGCGCGGTGCGTATGTCTTTCGCCCTCTGCTGATCCCCGGCGTGTTGCTGATCTGGCCCATTGTGCTGTGGCGCTGGTGGCGGATCGAAACCGAAGCCGCCGGATGGGCGGGTCGCTACCGGGCGGTCCGGAGATGGCATGGACCTGCGGTGATCGCGATGAGCGTAGCCATCGTCGCGATCATCCTCACCGGCCTTTCCGTGCGCCAGACCTGGCCTGCCGACGCTGTCCCGGTGCAACTGAGCGCAGGTGACAACCAATGAGCGTCAGGTTCACGCCCGTTCAGTGGAATCGGAACAAATGGATCTATGACGGGGTGATGCTGGCCGGGGTGGCCGCCTTTCTGTGGGTGTTCCTTTACATTACGCCGGACGCCCTCGGCTACGATCCGGCCATCAACCCCCAAATCCACAACGCACGCGCTTTCGGCGCTGCCGCCTTTGTCATGCTGACGGTCATTCTGTGCATCGGGCCCGCCGCCCGGCTGGACACGCGGTTTCTGCCGCTGCTTTACAATCGACGGCATTTCGGGGTCATGACCGCCTTTGTCGCAATCACCCATGCCGGATACATCCTCAACTGGTACTTCGCCTTTTCCAGCTCGAACAAATATGTCGGCCTGCTCTACGCCAATTCCAGCTTTGGGCAGATCGCGGGCTTTCCCTTTGAAGTGTTCGGGATTTTCGCGCTGATCTGCCTGCTGATCCTCGCTGCCACCAGCCATGATTTCTGGCTCAGGTTCCTGACGCCCCCGGTGTGGAAGCGGCTTCATTACCTGATCTATGCCGCCTATTTCTCGGTTGCGGCGCATATCAGCCTCGGCATCCTGCAAGACCAGAAAAACCAAGTGTTCACCGTGATCTTCGTCGGTGGGGCGGCCACCGTCATCGTGCTCCACCTGGCCGCGTGGTGGTCCGAACGCGGCGACGTCGCCGTCCGCGACGGCGCGTGGGTCGAAGTGGCACGCCCCGAGGCGTTTCGCGAGGGTTTCGCCAGGATCACACGCCTGCCGAATGGCGACCGCGTCGCTGTCTACCTGTTGGAGGGGCAGTTGTCGGCCATCTCGAACGCCTGCGCGCACCAGAATGGCCCACTGGGCGAGGGCCGTGTGATCGACTGCCTTGTGACCTGCCCCTGGCACGGGTTTCAATACGATGTGCGTTCCGGCCGCTCGCCTGCGCCGTTCACCGAAATGGTGCCGACCTACCGACTGCGCCTTGAGAACGGCGTGGTCGAGGTACATCCGGATCCGAATCCGCCCGGCACCTATGTCGACCCGCTGCGCCTGCCCGAAAGCGCACCGCTGCCGCAAGGAGAGCCCGCATGAGCGAGAAACCCTTCTTTGTCGGCTATCTGCCCGCACCCGGCCCGCTGCGCGTGTTCCTGTTGTCCGTTTGCGTGGCGCTGATCGGTGGACTGGCCGCCGCCGGGTACCTCCTGGGCGCGGCACAGGACGATCCCGGCCCGGGTGCCTTTCGCTTTGACTATGGGCGCCAGACCGTGACGGGCGTCGTGGAAATGACCCCGTACCCGGTGATCCATGTGACCAAGGGCAATGACCGGATCAAGCCGGGCGACAGTTTCCTGATGACCGCCGCTGGCAAATCCGGCGTCGACAGCCGCGCAATGCCGCTGAACGGGCAACTCGCCGAAGTGTCTGGTGTCATACTGGAGCGCGGCGATCTTTACATGCTGCAACTGCGCGGCGGGCGTAACGGGCTGAAAGCGGCCGAAGGCGACGCACCCGAAGTGCCCGCAGAACCGCAGGGACGCTGGAAACTGACAGGCGAAATTTGCGATGGCAAATGCCTCGCCGGTGCCATGCGGCCCGGAAGGGGCCTTGCCCACAAGGCCTGTGCGAACCTCTGCCTGCTGGGTGATGTGCCGCCCGTTTTCGTTTCTTCCCAACCCGTGCTGGGCGAGGAATTTCTGCTGGTCACCGGCCCGGGCGGCACCCGCCTGCCACGCGAAGCCTATGATTTCGTGGCGCAATTCATCACAGCCGAGGGCAATATCACCAGACGCGGCGACCTGCTGGTCTGGGAGATCGAACCCGACACGATACGGGTGACACCATGAAGCGACTGATCTGGATGGCCATCGTGATCGCCGTCGCGGCGGTGCTGTTTTACCTTTCGCGATTCTGGAGCCTGTCGCTCTGGCCGCGCAGCGGGTTGTTCGGGATCGAGGCGCTGCGCCCGCAGGGCGGCCTTGTCGATCAATGGTTGCGCGGGACGGACTTTGCCCCGTTCGAACTGCTGATCTGGGCGGTCGGCGTCTTTCTGGTGCTGACGGTGCTGCAAAAACTCTACGATCGGCTGAACCCGCCGCCGGAATAGCGATCGAGGCTTTATCGCAAAACTTATCATTGTATAGTTGCGGCAAAGAAAAAAACGCAGAGCAGGCGTATATGGCACGCAAATCCGCAAAAGAGGCGGCAAGACCCTTTAACGTGGCGCTCGTTGGGCAATCCGGACGGCTGAGCTATGAAGCGTTGCTGTTCGTTGCCTCCCTGCGCGCCAAAAGCCCCGAATTCAAAGGGCGGGTGCTGATCTGCGAACCCCAGCCCGGCCCCTTGTGGCCCAAGGACCCTCGTATCGATGCCGTCGATGTGCGCGGCGCGCTGGCCGATCTGGGCGCGGAAATCGTGCCGTTTCAGTCCAAACACTTCGGA
>CAZITF010000033.1:0-18040 GCA_964542095.1 uncultured Rhodobacterales bacterium | reverse complement strand
CATCATCAAGGCCTGCGCGCTCGCCCTGCAACAGGTGCCCGACGCCAACGCCGTCTGGGCCGGTGACCGGATGCTGAAACTGACACCGTCGGATGTGGCCGTGGCTGTCGCCATCGAAGGCGGTCTGTTCACCCCCGTCCTCAAGGATGCGCACCAGAAATCACTGTCGGCCCTGTCGGCCGAGATGAAAGACCTCGCCACCCGCGCGCGCGACCGCAAGCTCGCGCCGCACGAGTACCAGGGCGGCAGCTTTGCGATTTCCAACCTGGGCATGTTCGGCATCGACAACTTTGACGCAGTGATCAACCCGCCCCACGGTGCCATCCTCGCCGTCGGTGCGGGCGTCAGGAAACCCGTTGTCGGCAAGGACGGGGAATTGGGCGTGGCCACGGTCATGTCCGTCACACTCTCGGTCGATCACAGGGTGATCGACGGCGCGCTCGGGGCACAATTGCTCAACGCGATCAAGGACAATCTGGAGAATCCGCTGGCGATGCTGGCCTGACCGAACCCACCAGAACGCAAAAAAAGGCCGGAGCGTTCGCTCCGGCCTTTTCCGTTTGCACGATAAATACGACTACTGCTGATCCTTGCCCAGCATGTGGTTCATCGACACCGCCGGCTGATCACAGCCCGCTTCGCCCACGATCCGCGCCGGGATGCCTGCAACCGTCTTGCACGGGGGCACCTCTTCCAGCACGACCGACCCGGCGGCAATGCGGCTGCAATTGCCCACCCGGATATTGCCAAGCACCTTGGCACCTGCACCGATCAGAACCCCGTCGCCGATCTTGGGATGACGGTCTTCCTCTTCCTTGCCGGTCCCACCCAGGGTGACGGAATGCAGCATCGACACGTTGTTGCCGACCACCGCCGTCTCGCCGATCACGACGGAATGGGCGTGGTCAATCATGATGCCCTTGCCGATGGACGCCGCGGGGTGAATGTCTACTCCGAAAATCTCCGACACGCGCATCTGAAAGAAATAGGCGAGATCATGATGGCCTTCGGTCCACAGATAGTGGCCAACGCGATACGCCTGAATGGCCTGATAGCCCTTGAAGTAAAGGATCGGCTGCACCAGACGATGGCAGGCCGGATCGCGCTCGTAAACCGCAACAAGATCGGCACGCGCCGCGTCGACCAGATCAGGCGAATTCTGATAGGCTTCCTCGACGATCTCGCGCACCACCACCATCGACATTTCGTTCGAGGCAAGCTTGGCGGCGATCCGATAGGACAGTGCCTTCTCGATCGATTTGTGATGCAGAATACAGGCATGTACGAACCCGCCGATCAGCGGTTCATTCGCTACCGCCTGCCGTGCCTCGTCATTGATCTGATCCCACAAAGGGTCAATCGATGCGAGATTCGTCTTGAGATAAGCCATGATGCATCCTTTCGGGACTTGCTTACCCTAAATAGGATGCCTTTTCCAAATGCAAAGCTGTGATGGCCTCCATCGCCCGATCCAATCAGTTGTCAAAACGGCAAAATTTCAACGCTGACAGGACCAGGATCAGCGCATGGGCAAAGTCCGGATCGCAGATCGTCGGCTCAACCGCCAACCCCGCATGACGCGCTGCCGCCGCCAGCGTACCATCGCCAAAGTCCGGGTGCGGCACGCCGCTGCTCTGGCAAAACCTGTCGGCGGTCTCGGCTTCCTGCAAAAGACGGCGCGCCCTGTCGCAACGCGCCTGCGGCGCGACCGCCAGAACAGCACGCCCCGCACATAGCAGATCAGTCGCCAGCACGGGTCGCATCAGGCAGACACCGCAAGCGACGCGAACGGCCCCGGCCCATAGCGGGCCGAATTCTGTGCCACGGCAATCTCGAACTCCCCCGTCAAACCATCCGCCGCCTGCAACCCCGCATCATAGGTCCAGGCTGGCGCATTCACGACCACTTCCCGCACAACCGCGCCACCTTGCATGATCCGCAGCGTATAGCTTTCGCTTTCCTCGGCCAGTGGCACGTCCGGCAGATCCCAATCATCCCCGTCCAGCCGAGTGCGCCGGATCCAGCTGACGCCCAGATCGCCACCACTGGCGTTAGCGCGCAGATGTACGGGGCGATAGGGGCGCAAGCCATTGCCATCAAAGGCATGAATGAACTCGTCATAGGACGGATCGTCATAGCTCCGGCGCGCAGGCCCGACGCGATAGGTCTGCGCCACCCGGCGCAGATTACGGGCAAGGTCGATCTGTGACGGCACACCGTTCATTACGACGATCCACGACCCTTCCGGCCATACTTCCGGGCCTACCGAGTCGCTGCCCAACTGATCGCGCAACCGGTGGCTCAGCAGATAGCGCCCCGGCGCGATCAACTCGGCATCGCGAAACTGGAAAAGCTCCCAATTGTCCGGTGTCCCATCGCCGATGGCGACAAGGTTCGCGCCGTTCAGCAATGCGGCATCAGAAGTCGATTCAAGCGTGCCATGCACCATCTCGACCTCCAGCGCGTCTCCACGGTCCACCAGTCCCGCCCGCGCCCGCCGCAAAGGCGTCGCGGTAAATCCGATGTTCGACCGGGCCGCCATCACCGAATTGAGGAAGAAACCGGACTCCGTCGGCGATTGATACACCGCCACGCTGCCAGGCCAGGGCGTGCCGGTCACCGCGACGTGGGGCGCGTGTTCCACCTCTTCGCCGGTCAGCAAGGGCAGATCGAGGAAAACGGACGTCAACGGCACCGGTGACACGAATTCGCGCACGCTAGCCAGTTCGTCGGACAGTTCGGATGGCGTGTAGATTTCAGGTTCGATCCGAACCCCTTCCAGAATCTGCATCTCTCCATGCTCGACACGGTCGACACGATAAAGTCCCGGGCCTTCCGCCTGATCCGGCGCAACCTCGATCACATCGCCCGCGCCGATGCCCATCAGCGACGGTGGCAATGCCAGCCGCACGGATTCACGCGAAATCCGCGCCTCGCTCAACCAGCGTTCGGCGATCTGACGGCCCTCGGGTCGGGTCAGTGCCATCGGCAAATCCGTGGTGGACACCGCATGGGTGGCATCGTCAGCCAGAATGGCCTCTTCGGACAGGATATCGAAATCCCCGTCGGTCTGGACAAAACGCAGACGGACGCGGCCCGCCAGATCCGCCTCGGATTCGCGAGACTGTTCAAGACGGCCCTCAAGGTCCGAACTGACGGCCAAGCGGCCCGGTTCAAGCGCTGTCGCCCCCATGCCGGAACGCATCGCGAATTTCAACACCCCATCCCGCTCGATCGCATCAAAGGCATAGCGCAGCATCAATGGCTGCAACGCACTGCGGGCCGAGGACACGTCCTCGACCAGATAGCCGCGCACATAGCCATGCAAGGCAGAGGTATCATAGGCCGTCAGTCCTGCACGCTCGCAAATTTCGCCAACGACCGACGCCAAGGTGCGCGCAGAGGTGCGCCCGTTGAGCCAATGCCCACGGGGATAGTTCTCTCCGTCGCTCCACAAGGTCAGCGCATTGGGGAAAAACGGGTAGGGCCGCGCATCCCAGGCCCAGACGAATGCCCGGTCCATATCGACCATCGACCCTTCATATTCGGTGGCTTGCGGGTTGTTGCTCGGGTCCGCCCAATAGGAATTCATTGCGCGCAGATACTGCTTCTGGATCAGATCATCCCGCGCACCGTTGGAATATTTCGGCACACTGCTCTCGGATGATTTCTGATCCAGAAACTTGTTGGGCTCATTGGTGCCCTTGTCGATTGCCGCGCAGCCAAGCTCGGTGAACCAGAACGGTTTCGATCCAGGCTCCCAGTCCGTCGCGACCTCTGAACGGACACCATTCACCCGCTCGTGGTGCGCATTCTCCCACCAATTGCGCAGGTCCTTGAAACGGAACACCCACGGCTCATCATACCCACCATCCGTGATCGGCGTGCGGATTTGCGCCGCCCCGGCCTCGGCCGAATGATAATACCAGTCATAACCCTCGCCGCCTGCAATGTTGGCGCGCAGATAGTCGAGGTCATAGATGCTGCCCCAATCGGCATCCGCATGATCCCGACCGTCGCGCCAATCCGACAGTGGCATGTAATTGTCGATACCGATGAAGTCGATATTCTGATCCGCCCAGAGTGGGTCGAGGTGGAAATAGCGATCCCCGGTCCCGTCCTGCGGCTGATACCCGAAATATTCGGTCCAGTCGGCCGCATAGGAAATCTTGACGTTCGGCCCAAGGATCGCACGCACTTCGGCGGCCAGCGCCCGCAACCGCTGCACAGCGACAAAGCTGTTGCCAGCTCCGCGAATCTGGGTCAGCCCCCGGAATTCCGAACCAATGCAGAACGCCTCCACCCCGCCCGCCGCCGCGCACAGGGCAGCATAATGCAGAATGAAGCGGGACAAGGACCACTCCTGAGGTCCCGTGTAATTGACCAGCTGGTCCGTGCGGGAAAAACCTGTGGAAAGCGGCGCGAACTGGAAATCCGTCGCCGTTGCCGTCCCGAAAAACGCCGCGACCTCTGCGTCCGCCGCCGCCGTACCATCAGGGGTTCCGGCAACGCCGGGGGCCAAGGACAGCGTGATGCGCCCTCGCCAGGGCAAATGCGGCTGCGTGCCGGACGGATCGTATGGATTGGGCAGCGTGTTGCCTTCGGGCTGATCCATCAGCACGAAAGGATAGAACATCACGGCCTTCCCGGCCGCATTCATCGACTGAATTGCCTCGACCACCGACGCATCCGAAGGGGTGCCGCCATAGACTGGACGGCCCTCGATATCGGCGATCTTGTCGGCGCTGCCTCGGGTCACATCGGACACGATCCAGGGCATATTCTCGCCCTCGATGTCCTTGCGTTCCACCTTTGGCTTCAGCTGACAGGACCCGCAGCGCAAGTCGTCCCCGAACCAGGATACGATCAGAGAGGCCGCTTCGCACCGAGGCAGATCATCGCCAAGACTTTCAAGAGAAACGGAAAAATCGGTCCGCCCGGCAGGTGTGTTGACATTGGCACTCCACCGCCCACGGGCGGCATCAACGTAATTCACAGGCGTCGTGGCCAGTGCGTATTCGCCCGTGCCCGGCATCAGGGCCACCGCACGTACCGCGCGCGTCATCTCTTCCTGCGCACCGTCCTGCGCGGCCTGCTCGGGGCGGACAACTTCAAAGGACAGCTGCGGCACGCGATTGCCGAAATCCGCAAGCGCGAGGTTTTCGATGACCACATAGGCCGTCCCGCGATAGGCGGGCACCAGCCCCTGCCCCTCGATCGCCTCCATCAGCGGATCGGGCAGCTGATCCTGCGATCCGGTATAGACGCGCATGTTCAGATCGTTGACCGCAATCTCTTCGCCATCCGCCCAAACGCGGCCGATGCGAGTGATCTCGCCCTCGCACACTGCCAGTGCAAGGCTCACCGAATAGCTGTAGGTCCGGGTCTGCGGTGTCCGCGACCCGCCACCGCCCTTCCCGCCTCCGCCACCGCTCGTCGAGACGGTCTCGAGGAAATCCGATGCCCAGATCACCTGCCCGCCCAGACGCATGCGCCCGTACAGCTGGGAAATCGCCGACCCCTCGCCGGTATTGGTCAGGCGAAACCGGTCCACCTTGCCATGTTCGACGATCTCCGATCCCTGACCCATCAGGCGCTGGTCGATGACCCGGCCAAGAGTGGCGCCCACCGCACGGCCAATCGCGACCGAGGACAGCCCCAGAAATGTCCCGCCAAGCGAGCCACCGATGGCTGCACCCGCAGCCGAAAGAACAACAGTCGCCATCAGCAGACCTCCTCGGTCGGAAATTCAAATCGGGCCACGATCCGACGGGCCCAGGGGGCGCTCAGCGGGCTTTCGACCACGCCATGACCGGAATAGGCATGAACAAACGCCGCGTGCGCTCCGATCCCGGACTGGATGCCGAGATGCTTGGCAACAGCGCTCGCGCGCATGCGAAACAGGATCACATCGCCCTCGGCGGCGTCCGCGGCGGGCTTGGGGTTCAGGTGGCGCAGCGCTGCGGCCCACAACCGCTCTTCGCCCTGCGGTTCGGACCAGTCCATCGTGTAGGCAGGCGGGCGCTCAGGCTCCACACCGATCACACCGCGCCACACGCCACGCACAAGGCCAAGGCAATCGCACCCCGCACCCCTCGCAGCCTGCTGGTGGACATAAGGTGTCCCGATCCAGGCACGGGCTTCCGCCACGATTGCGGCGCGGCACGCGCTCATCGCAGGCTCCCTCCGCTATTGGCCCCGGTCCCATTGGGATAGGCCATCACCCAGTCATCGCCAGGCAGATCCGGAAACCCCTGAAAGTTCACAAGGTTGTTGAATTTCAAGCGACACGTGTCAAAGCGCTTGTCACAGCCCACCGTCAGGCGGAGCGTATCGCCCTTTGCCAAACCACCCCGGATCGGCTCCCACAGCTCGATACGGCGCACGCCATCCTCGACAGAATCGCGCTTGATCATGCCCCACAGGCCCGCGCTTTCCCCACTCAACACATCCAGGCGGCCACGCTGAAACCAATTGACATCAAACCCACTCAGGTCGTCCCATTCGAAAACACGGCCCTCGCGCATGCGATCAGCAGACCCTTCGTGCCGGTATCCGGGTTGAGACACGTCAAAGCCGCAGGCCCCGTCAGCCAGCACAGCAGTGCAGGGCTTCTGATAGATCCGGCCCAAGGGTCGGTTCAGCGCCTCGGTCAACCCACGCAACTCGGCGCGAAAGGCACCACCGGCACGGCGAATTTCTCCGATTGTGCCGCGAAACTGCAACCAGCGGGTATCCGGCGCGGCCCAATTGACCAGCCATGCCCGCACCTCGGCGCCGTCAAAGCGACCCGCCTCGATGTCATCTTCGCGCACGGCGGCGTCCGTCAGCGCACCCAACGCCTCCGTATTGTCAACGCTCAGGCCCGTGGATTGCGCCAGGGCCGAGGCGGTCAGACCGGAATCGGCGCGAAAGGTGACACCTTCGAATGACAACTCGCGATCATGATCGGTAAATCCGAACGATGTGCCGTCCTTGCGCGTGATCGCCCAGGCGCGGCACAGGGTGGTCAGACCTGTCGCCGCATGGGCGAGAAACTCTGCACTCTGCCCCCCCATCACACACGCACCTCGACGATCGGCACATTGGGCACACTCCCGGCCTGGAAACTCGCCACCGAAGTCTGGATCTGATCCGTGTCAAAGCGCACAGGCACATCGAATTCAAAGCCCGCAGTGATTTCCACATCGCGCTCGGGAGGGTGCTGAAATGTGATCAACCCGGTGGTCAGGTCGACCTCGTAATCGACCCCTTCCTTCATCTCGTCCCGGCCAAGACCGACACGGACAGTACCGGACACGGGCTTGGTGATGGGGCGGGCATATTCATGCGGACCGGAGCGATAGGTCTTGATCAGGGGATAGACCCCCAAAGCCCCATCCCCCAGCGCAATGGTCTGATCATCAAACTGCGTCGTGCCACTTGCGGCGGAAGATTTGAAATCCGACCAGTCCTTCCAGCGAAACCCGTACATCTGGCCCAACCGGGCCTCGAAAAAGGCAATCAGAGTCTCGACATCGTCAAGCGAGCGCATGCCAAGCCCGGCATCATAGCGGCGACGCGAATGCGCCCAGGGCGTGTTGCGCTCCTCGAACCCATTGGCCAGCGTCACAACTTCCGTGCGACGCTCAGGACCCCCGACCGAGCCAAAGCTCAAGGACGCGGGAAAGCGAACCTCGTGAAAATTCATGTCTCTAGCTCCCCTACAGAGTTAACGATTGCGATTGGCGCGCCCCAGGGCGCGGTTCATCTGGGCGGCGATCTGGTTTTGCGACCGGGCAAAGCCCTGCACGTCCGGCGTGGTGATGTTCATAACGATCGAGGTTGACGCCCCGCCCGCTCCACGCACACCCAGCTTGCCGTCAGGCCCGCGGGCCAGCGGCATGATCGCCTCCGGACCCGCCTCGCCCATCACACCCATGCCGCCACGCATGCCAAAGGGCGTGGTCGAACTGACGATGCCTCCGCTCGCAAAGGGCATCACGCGCCCCTGACTGAACGGCGCACCATCGGCAAATGGCAACACGCCCTGAACCAGACTGCCAACACCCGAGGCGAGCAAGCCGCCCATATGGTCGGCAACCGGCTTGATGGCGGCGTTATAGGTGGCGTTGATCATCGAATTGGCGACAGTATTCAACGCATCCGACAGGCTGAGGCCATCAAACACCAAACCGTCAAAAGCCTTGCGCAAGCCGCGCGACATGCCTTTCTCCAGCGTGGCGACATCCTTGTTGGTGGCTGCGAGGCTCTCGCGCATGCGGCGCAATTCGCTGTCAAAGCTGGTGACCATGACCGAGGTGGCATCAAGGGTCTGGCGCAGCCCGTCCGTGGTCTCCTCCAGCCCTTCGATCTCGTCTCTGTATTCGCTCATCGGGAAATCCCCTCTATGGTTCGGCACTGTCGGGCCAGGCGGCCATCAAGGCCTCCAGCCCGTCGCTCAGCAACGGGGCGGACTGCCCCGGATCGCCCAGCATCACCTGCAACTCCGCAGGGGTCAGGGCCCAGAACGCCTCCGGCGTCAGGCGCAGCCCCCGCATCCCGGCCCGCATCAAGGCGGGCCAGTCCAGTCCTTCACTCATGCTCCGGGCACCACGAATGCGCGGGCGATCAGCTGCGCGGCCGCCCGTGCCGCAGCCATGGGACCACCCTCGATCTCGGCATGATCCAGCGCGTCGGCAACCTCGCCGCAGCCCCCGCCCTGCAATCCCGCCTTCAGCAACGCCAGAACATCGGCGCTCGAAAACCGGCCCTGCTCGAACCGCTCGACAAGCGCCACCAGCGACGGCTCGGCCAATGCGGCCTCAAGCCCTGCCAGCGCACCCAGGGTCAGACGCATCACGCGCGGTTGACCATCGATGACCAGCGTCACCTCTCCCCTCCAAGGATTGGTCATCTACGCAACCAGCGCCGTAAAGCTGAGGGCACCGGCCGAGGCCAAGGACACCTCATAGGTCGCCTCGCCATTGTGACTGCCGCTGTATTCCAGCGCGGTGACCTGAAACGGGCCCTCGACAATGCCGAAATCCGGAATGATCACCTGAAAATCCGGCGTCTCCCCGTCAAAGAAGATCTGGCGGGCGCGCTCGTCCGTGCTCTCATCCTTGAACACGCCCGAACCAGAGATGTTTGCCGATCGCACGCCGGCACCGGACAACAACTCGCGCCAGCCTCCCTGACTCTCCAGACTGGTCACATCGACCGCCTCGGCATTGAAACTCACGCGCGTGGCGCGCAGGCCCGCAATCGTCTCGAACTGCCCGTCCGAGGTCATGTCGACCTTGATCAGCAGGTCTTTTCCGTTTTGAGCAACCATAGGTTTTCTCCGTTTGAAATTAGGGGGTTATTGGTCGTCGACACGGGCGCGAAAGGTCAAGTCAATGCGCCGACCCGTCCCGTTTTCGATCTTGAATGCGCGGGCACGCTGGAACCGGAGCGACACCAATCGGCCCCGCGTCAGTACCAGGTCGATCTCGTGCAGCGCATCGCTGACAGCACCCGCCGCTTCCTTGGCGGCACGAAATCCGGGCACGTCCGTGACAACGGAGACGACAAAACGATGGGCACTGCCCGATCCGGTCTTGTCATCTTCACTGCGGACGTCTTCGGGGCCCAGACTAACGTAGAGACCCGGCAGGGTGCCGCTCGGCAGCGCGTCATAAACCGCATCCCCGACCGCCGCGACAACGCCCGGATCGGTGGAAATGGCCGCGAAAACCGCGCTCTGCAGCGCGGCGGAAACAGCATAACTCATATGACCACCTCCTCGTCCGCCATGCCGATCAGATACCGGCCCTGCGGGTCGGCCTCGGCGACACTGCGAATGTGAAACACGCGGCCACCATCACGAAAGCGTTGCTCGGGCACCGGGCGCTCGGGATGGCCAACCGGGGCGCTCCGAACGGTCACCGCATAGGGCACGGTCGACACCGCAGCGGCCGCGATCTGGGTCTCCCGACCGGTGCGGGCCTTCAACGCGGCCCACACCACACCCAAAGGGGTCCAGCTCTCCTCGAACCCGCCGGCGCCGTCCGCGACACGTGACGGGCTTTCCAGGGTCAGACGCCGGTTCAGACGGGGCACGCTCATGTCGCGACCCCGCCCAGCCGCATCACGCGATAGCGCTCGATCAGGCTGGTCACACCGAAAGGCATGCAACCCTCGCTCAGCGTCGTCTCATGGCGGAATTCGTAGTAGTGGGCCGCCAACAGCATCACTGCCTGCATCAGATCCGCAGGCACATCGCTCCAGTCCGGGCCAAAGCCCGCACGAAAGGCGATTTCCACAGCCCCGGCAACAGGAACGGCAGGCAGCGCACATCCGACCGACCGCAACCGCGGCTGATGCCCGTCACGCTCCAGCCAGTAGGTGTCGGTGGCAAGGTCGGTGCGCACACCGGCACGATCCACCGCCGTCAGCATCGTCACCGAACGCACCGGCGCCACCGGAAAGGTCTGGGAATCCGCTGTTCGCCAGGCCGTGATGGACAATACGAAATCGCGCTCGATCAATACCTTGCCGGTGCGCGCCTCGATCGAGGCAATCGCAGCGCGCAAGAAACTGCCCAGCACGACATCCTGCACGTCATCCGGGGTGAACCCCGTGCCCAAACGCAGATGCGCCTTGAATTCTGCGACCGGAAGCGCCTGATCCGGCACCGTGGTCTCTTCGATCAACATCATGGAACATCTCCAAGAAAAACCTCCCCCTCAGCTCCAATGGCCCGGGCGCGCGCCAGTCCGCATTGCTCGGACGGAGGGGAGCAGCTAGACAATACGGCGCACTTCCAGCACGCACCCGGAGACCGGGGTCAGGCTCGCGCCCTCCCCCGGCCATCCGCTCAAGCCATCAGGCCGTCGCGAATTTCAGCAGTTTGATCGCAGCAAAGTCGCTCACATCGCCGCCCACGCGCTTGGTGGCATAGAACAGGACGTGGGGTTTGGCGCTGAAGGGATCGCGCAGAATGCGCAGATCAGGGCGTTCGGCGACCGTGTAACCGGCGGCAAAATCGCCAAATGCAATGGCATTCGCACCGATGCCGACATCCGGCATGTCTTCGGCCACCAGAACGGGATAGCCCATCAGGACCGCAGGCTGACCAGCCGCCAGTCCGTCACTCCACAGGAACCGCCCGTCATTGTCCTTGAGCCTGCGCACGATACCCGCCGTCTTCGAATTCATCACGAAGGTCGCATTGGCGCGATAGGTCGCCCCCAGCGCATAAACCAGGCTGATGATCGAATCCGCCGTCAGGGCACCATCGATACCGGTGGGCACATAGCCCAGATTGCCCCAGACCCAGACGTCATTGTCGACGCTGGTATGGGCCAGAAAGCCCTTGGGCTTGTCGAGACCATCGCCATTGATGAACGACGATGCCTCGGCGCGGGAAAACTTGTCCGCGATGCGACCGGCCAGCCAGCCTTCGATGTCGAATGCGGAATCGTCCAGCAGGCGCTGCGATGCCTTGGGCAAGGCCGAAAGCTCGTGCAGCGGGATGGTGATGCGGTCGATCAGGGGCGTGTCGGTCTCGGTCAGGCTGGCCGTCTCCGTGGCCCAGCCCGATCCCACATCGCCGCGATCGACCAGCACATCATAGGACGTCGCCTCGACATTCACCACAGATGCGATCGAGCGGATCGAAGCGGTCGCATTCAGTACCGATTTGACGCTCTCGGATGTGGCCGGGTCGACCAGGTATCCGCCATCCGAATTGATCGCGGTGGACAGCGCCTTGCCGTCCAGTTCCAAGCCCCGAAGGCCATCATCATCGCCCGAACGCACATAGGCGTTGAACGCCTTTTGGTGGGGGGCGCCTTGGTCAACACCGCCAGCCAGTTGCGGGCGTGCAGCAGTCATGGTTTTCCGATCCAGCATGGTCAGTCGCTCTTCTGTTTGTTGAAATTTGGTCTGAAGTTCGGCTTGAAAGCCTTTGAATTCCGTGACGAAACCTTGCATGGCCTCGCTCACGTCCTGGGCGGGGGACAAACCTTCCCCGGCCCGCGCCTTGATGTCGGTCTTGCTCATTCGCATGTCCTTCGAGTTGTGATAGGGAACGGCTTAGCGCATCAGCGCCGCGCCAGGCTCGCGCGGGCACCCCGAAAGGCCGCCGCCATCTCACGCAGCATGGTCGCCTCTTCCGACATCATCTCGTCGGTCTTGGCCGCCACACGCGCACTGGGAAGCATCGGAAAGGTCACGAGGGACACCTCCCAAAGCTCCAGTTCGGTCAAGAGCCGCTGGCCCTTGTCATTCTTTGTCGCCTTCACGGTGCGATAGCCGATGGACAGCCCGTCAATGGCCCCCGCCGCGATCAGCTCGGCCGCCTCGCGGCCCTTGGCGACCTCGGGCAGCAGGCGGCCCTTGACCCAAAGGCCCTTGGCATCCTCGCGCACCTCGTCCCACACGCCGATGGGACAGGCCGGGTCATGCTGCCACAACATCTTCACGTTGCGATCCTCGGCGGCGATGGACTTCAGCGAAGCACCATAAGCGCCCTTGCTGACAACATCACCGCCCTGATCACAGGCGCCGAACAGGCTTGCATAGCCCTCGATCACATGGCCCGCCTGCACGGTGATCCCGTCACCGAAGCGGGCGAATTTGGTCTCCAGACCCGTCTGTGTCTGCATCATCTTTCTCCTTGGAAAAATCACTGCGGGATGGCCGCCATGATCGATTGCAATCCCGTGGCCAGAACGGCGGCAACCACACCGTAAACCGTCAGCCACAGCCGTTTCTCCAACCGCTCCATCAGCTCTTCGAGCCGATCCAGACGGCGGACAAGATGCGCGAAATGCACCTCGGTCAGACGCTCATGGGCCTCCAGTCGCAGACCCGGCGCACAGGCAAACCTCTCAACCGCCAGCTCATCCATCCGATCCCTCCGCCGCCAGTGCCGGCAAGCCCAGCAAACGGCGTTTTTCGGCTTCGCTCAGGAAATCGGCACCCGCGACGCGGGCCCACTGGGCATCGCGCTCCGCGGACAGGGCGGGCACCTGATCCAGATCAGGGGACAGCACCACGTCATCGCCCGTATGCGCGCCAAGCCACTCGGCCAGCGCCGCGGCAACGCGCGTTGCCAGCGGCAACACGGTCAGGCGGTAAAAGGCGCGGTTGGCCTCCTGATAGTTGGCATAGGTCGCATCGCCCTGGATCCCCAGCAGCATCGGCGGCACACCAAAGGCCAGCGCAATATCACGGGCGGCGGCATCCTTGGTCTTCTGGAACTCCATGTCCGAGGGCGAAAAGCCCATCGGCTTCCAATCGAGGCCCCCTTCCAGCAGCATCGGACGACCCGCATTGCGCGCGCCCGCATGGTTGCTCTCGATCTCGCTCACCAGCCGCTCATACTGGTCACCGCTCAACTGGCTCTGCCCATCCTGCCCGCGATAGACGATGGCCCCCGACGGGCGGGCCGCATTGTCCAGCAAGGACTTGGACCAGCGGGTCGCCGCCGTGTGGACGTCCAGCGCCATGGCCGCCGCCTGCATCGGGGAAAACCCGTAATGATCGTCCTGCGGATGAAAGGATTTGACATGACAGATCGGGCTCAACGGCCCGCTGGCGTCAAAACGATGGGTCTTGCCACCCACCGCATATTCATAGGCGACAGGCCAGCCATCAGCGCCGGGCACCACCGACATCCGATCCGAACGCAGCACATGCAACTCAAGCGGTGCGCCACTCTCGCCGGCGACAGCCTCCACATAGGCATTGCCCGACAACAGCAACTGGGCATAAAGCGCCTCCAGCAACTCAGCCCGCCCCTGCCCGGGGTTGGGGCGCTTCATCAGGCCAAGGATGGGATGGGCGTCAAAGCGCTGCTCGCCGTCCTGCAACACCAGGGGCAAGGCAGCCGCCGCCTCGGAAATCAGCTTGACCGACCGAAACCCCACCGGGTTGCCCGAAAACCCCGACCGGGTCAGCGACACCGCATCGCGCGGGCTCCAGGCCACACGCCCCCCGGATTGCCAGGCCACAACCTTGCCGGTGGCACTCGCCTTTTGCTCGGGCACAGCTTCCGCGGCCCGGCTCCGAAAGAAATCAAACACCATGATGGGTCTCCTATCCGTTCCGTCAGGCCCTCGGCCCGCCCATTCCAAAGAAAATGGGCGCCCGCCTCACCAGCGCCGCCCATCCGTGCAGGAAAATCCCCTGCTTCATTTCGCCAAATAAACCGCCCCCGGAGGGGAAGATGCCAACCGTGCGCTACCCTCCGAGCAGGCGCACAGCGGGTCGGCGATATTCCTTCGCCGGTTCGATCATCAACTCATGCAATGCCCAGACCAGCGCATCGACCCGGTCGGGCGATCCGTCGCCCACATAGCCCCGGCGGGTCATCTGAACCATCTGGTCCTCCAGCGCGGTCAGGCCCGTGGCGTGGCTCACGCGGCCCTGCTCATACAGGGCGGCAATCGGTTCGGCCCGGACCACCTTGCCGCGACTGGCATGGACCGCCTTGAAAGGCACCATCGGATCAATCTGGCGAACAACCTCGGCCACCATCTGACCACCCTGGTTGACCTCGGCAACCAGACGGTCCGCCTGATAGGTCTCGACCGCCGCCACCGCCGCCGCCGCCCATTCGGATGGCCGGGCGCCCGTGACGGTCGCATCGTGGATCACGTGGGCCGTCCACTCATGGGGCGGCCCCTGCATCCGGGCACCAACCACGACGATACCGCACTCGTCGGCACTCTTGCCGCTGGACACCGCCGGGTCTACCCCGACGACGATCCGGTCAAAATCTCCGACCTGCGGCTTGTGCGAGGACTCCAGCATCTCGCTGGTCCACAACGCACCCTCGGCATCGCTCAACAACACACCGTCCAACTCCTGACGGCCCAGTCGCGTACCCGCATAACGCGCCCGCACCTCTTGCAGAAACGAGCCCGCCAGATTGGCGGCATTCGCCTCCGTCGGGGCGTGGGTCACAACGGTCGAAGGCAGCGCGAGCAGCGCCTTGAGCACACCCACATTGCGCGGCGTCGTGGTCACGCAAACCTGCGGTTGCTCACCCAGACGCAGCGCGAACTGCAACATGTCCCAGGTGGCTTCGGCCTTCTTCCACTTGGCCATCTCGTCGACCCATGCGGCATCGAATTGCGGCCCCCTGAGCCCCTCGGGGTCAAAGGCCGTATGCACGCTCGCCACCGCCCCGTTGGGCCACAGCAGGCGCTTGCGCCCGGCCTCCCATTTCGGGCGGCGGTCCGCCGGCGAACAGGCAAGGATGCCGCTGTCGCCGAAAATCATCACTTCGCGGACCTGGTCGATGGTCTCGCCCACAAGGGCCACGCGACGGGCGCGCCCCTCATCCAGCGGGGTCGGCCCCTCGACCATGGACCGGACCCACTCGGCACCGGCACGGGTCTTGCCCGCACCCCGCCCGCCCATGATCACCCAGGTGCGCCAGTCGCCATCCGGGGGCAGCTGGTGCGGCATCGCCCAGAATTCGAACAGAAAAGGGAGGGCGCACAATGCGCCCTCACCCAACTCACTCAGGAACTGTTCCTGCACTTGCACAGGTGCGGAGGCGACCAAGCGCGCACCGTACCTCAACTCCGGCAGCATCGAGATCGAGGGCATATCCCCCTTGTGCGATGCGACTTCGCTTTTGTCTGACTTCTGCAAGTGTGGTCTCCAACTTGTGGCAATTCACCAGCGCCGTGCCCAACTCCGATCCTCTGGACTTCAGCTCGGCGTTTTTGACGTCCTCCCCCGCCTCGACCCTTTCTTTGAGGGCCCTTAACTCGCGCCGCAGATCGCTCAGCGAGTTGTGCACGTCGAGCAACAGCTCATCCGTGCGGGCTTCTTCAAGCCCCGGGGTGATAAGTGTCATATGTGCAATAACCTCTCATGCGTTGGGGTTCCTCCGCACGAGCAAAATGAAAAAGCGACCCCGGATCACTCCGACGTCGCTTGCCCACTTTTCCTAGCTTGACACAAGTTATACGTGCAACCGTTCGCAGAGTCAAGCAAAATGATCCGCGCACCACCCGAACCAGCGTGCGCACGGATTAACAAAACCTTTATTTTTCCATTGGTTATGTCGAGATCAGATCGCAACCCTTTGAAACCGCTGCACAACCCAAACGTGCATTACGGCGCGTAGGGTGCGCATTCATCGCGCACCAGCCACCGCCACCGAAACCGACCAAAGGTGCGCCATGAATGCGCACCCTACACCACGTCCGCCAAAAGCGCCCTACCCGCCATCGCTCTGTGATCCACGCTCCGCCTCGATTTCGCGCCAGCGGGCCACGTTGCGGTTGTGCTCTTCCAGGGTCTCGGCGAAAGCATGCCCGCCCGTGCCATCCGCCACAAAGAACAGATAAGGTGTGTCAGCGGGTTGCGCGGCGGCCATCAGGCTCAACCGTCCCGGATTGGCAATCGGCGTCGGCGGCAATCCCTCGATCACATAAGTATTCCAGGGCGTCGCCGCGCGCAGTTCCGATCGGCGCAATCCCCGACCCAGCACGCCCTGCCCCTTGGTGATGCCATAGATCACCGTCGGGTCGGTCTGCAGGCGCATGCCCCGGTTCAACCGGTTCACAAAGACCGACGCGACCTGCTCGCGCTCTTCGGCCACACCCGTCTCTTTCTCGATGATCGAGGCAAGGGTCAGCAATTCTTCGGGACTGGCCAGCGGCAGATCGGGGTCACGCGCCTCCCAGGCGGCCGAGACCAGCAACTCCTGCTGTTCGATCATCTTGGCCAACACGTCCGCGCGCTCGTCCCCGACGCGCACCTCGTAGCTGTCGGGGGCCAGCGCGCCTTCGGGCGGGATCTCCTCGACCGCGCCGCGCAGAACGTCCATGCCGCGCAGAGCGGTGACCACCTGCCAGCTTGTCACCCCTTCGGCCAGCGCGATGCGAAAGCGGGTGTCCTGCGCTTCCTTGACCTTGTTGTAGAGTTCCGGCGTCTCCTCGACACCGGGCTGGAATTCAGCGACCTCGACAAAACGGTTGGTGGAGGGATCCAGTTCGCGCACCTGCGCGCTCAACTGATTGACCCCGATGCGATACACCACCTCGGTGCCGCAAGTGCTGGCGCCGCCGCGGGTGACGATATCGACGATCTCCTCCATCGACGCGCCGGGCTCGATCAGATAGCTGCCCGCTTTCAACGCGCCGGTCCTGTCCGAATAATCCGCCCCCATCCGAAAGATGGCGGCATTGGTGACAGCGCCCTCGTCTTCGAGATTGCGGCTCACGCGGCGAAAATTCGTGCCCCGCTCAACCTGCACGCAGATCGCATCCGCCAGCGGCCCCGGACCCTGATACTGGCCCCGGCCCCACAGGATCACACCGCCCAGCACGAACAGGGCGACGATCAGAAACGTCATTGCGTTGGACGCGATCGAACGCCACATCAGCCGACTTTCCCGAAAATGATACTGGCATTGGTGCCGCCAAAGCCAAAGCTGTTGGACAGGGCGTAGTCAACGCGGCGCTCCCGCTTGGCATTCGGGGCCAGGTCAATCGGCGTATCGACCGCCGGATTGTCGAGGTTGATGGTCGGCGGACACACCTGATCGCGGATCGCCAGAATGGAAAAGATCGCCTCGATGGCCCCCGCTGCACCCAGCAAGTGGCCCGTCGCCGACTTGGTCGAGGACATGGTGACCTTGCTTGCATGATTTCCCAGCATCCGCTGCACGGCACCCAGCTCGATCGTGTCGGCCATGGTCGAGGTGCCATGAGCATTGATATAGTCAAGCGCCTCCGGCTCGAGCCCGGCATTGCGCAATGCGGCGCGCATCGACCGCTCGGCCCCGTCGCCATCCTCCGAGGGGGCGGTGATGTGATAGGCGGCGCCCGACAGGCCATAGCCGCATATCTCGGCGTAGATCCTGGCACCGCGCGCCACGGCATGCTCATATTCCTCCAGCACGACCATGCCGGCACCCTCTCCCATCACGAACCCGTCGCGGTCCGCGTCATAGGGGCGGCTTGCCTTGGTGGGATCGTCCGCGCGCTTGGTGGACAAGGCCTTGCAGGCGTTGAACCCGGCAATGCCGATCTTGCAGATCGCCGCC
>CAZITF010000032.1:0-18099 GCA_964542095.1 uncultured Rhodobacterales bacterium | reverse complement strand
CCGCAAATACCATCACCATCTGATGACCTTTGGCATCCATTATGCGTTTTCGGAGAATTTCGTGCTGCCGATCAGCCATGACGAGGTGGTGCATGGCAAGGGGTCGATGCTGAGCAAGATGCCCGGCAACGACTGGGAGAAATTCGCCAACCTGCGCGCCTATTACGGGTTCATGTGGTCCCATCCGGGCAAGAAGCTGCTGTTCATGGGCCAGGAATTTGCCCAACGGGACGAGTGGAACCACAACCAGAGCCTGGATTGGCACCTGCTGGATGCGCCCCTGCACAAGGGCATGCAGACACTGGTGCGCGATCTCAATGCGCTCTATCGCGCGACCCCTGCGCTGTATGTCAACGACTGCAACCCGGCGGGTTTTGCGTGGATCGATGGCGGCGACATGGAAAACTCGATCTATGTCTATCAGCGGCATGGCGCACCGGGTGATCCGCGTGTCGTCGTGGCACTGAACATGACACCGGTTGAACGGTCCGATCACCGGATCGGCCTGCCCGGCCCCGGTTACTGGCGCGAGGCGATGAATACCGACGCGGCCGAATATGGCGGCGGCGGGCGCGGCAATCTCGGCGGCGTGCGCGCCGAGGACGTTGAATGGATGGGCCAGGCCCATTCGGCCAACGTCACGCTGCCTCCGCTTTCGGCAGTGATATTGATTGAAGGGGAGGAATAACCATGAAACCGACACCTAACCAGCGGCTTTCGAACCGCGCCATGGCCTTTGTGCTGGCAGGCGGGCGCGGCAGCCGACTGAAAGAGCTGACCGACAACCGGGCGAAACCGGCGGTCTATTTCGGCGGCAAGACACGGATCGTGGATTTTGCCCTGTCCAATGCGCTGAACTCCGGCATTCGGAAAATGGCCATCGCCACCCAATACAAGGCCCACAGCCTGATCCGGCACTGCCAGCGCGGTTGGGGGTTCCTGCGCGCCGAGCGGAACGAATATCTTGACATCCTGCCCGCCAGCCAGCGCACATCCGAGGACAAGTGGTATCTGGGCACCGCCGATGCCGTCGCGCAGAACATCGACATCATCGACAGCTATAACGTTGATTTTATTGTCGTTCTGGCTGGCGATCACATCTACAAGATGGATTACGAAATCATGCTGCAACAGCATGTGGACACCGATGCCGACGTCACCATCGGCTGTCTGACCGTACCCCGCATGGAGGCCGTCGCCTTTGGCGTGATGCATTGTGATGCCAAGGACCGCATCACCGCCTTTCTTGAAAAGCCCGCCGATCCGCCGGCCATTCCGGGCGATCCAGATCATGCGCTGGCCTCGATGGGAATCTATGTCTTCAAATGGTCGTTCCTGCGCGAGTTGCTGATCAAGGACATGGAAGACCCCAATTCGGCCCATGATTTCGGCAACGACATCATCCCGCAAGTGGTCAAGGGCGGCAAGGCGCAGGCCCACCGGTTCGAGGACAGTTGCGTGCAATCGGGGCTGGAGACCGAGCCCTATTGGCGCGATGTGGGCACGATCGATGCGTTCTGGCAGGCCAATATCGACCTGACCAAGTTCACGCCGCCCCTCGATCTTTATGACAATTCCTGGCCGATCTGGACCTATGCCGAAAGCGTGCCACCGGCCAAGTTCATCCACAACGAGGAAAAGCGGCGCGGCATGGCGGTGTCGTCGATGGTGTCGGGTGGCTGCATCATCTCGGGGTCGGAAATCAGTGAATCGCTGCTGTTCACCGGCGTGCGCAGTCACTCGTTCTCGTCGCTGCATCAGGTGGTTGCCCTGCCTTATGTCGATGTGGGCCGCGAGGCGAAGCTGTCCAAATGCGTGATCGACCGTGGCGTCAAAATCCCGGACGGTCTGGTCGTGGGCCAGGATCCGGTCGAGGATGCCAAGTGGTTCCGCGTCACCGAGTCGGGCGTCGTGCTGATCACCAAGCCGATGATCGCCGCGCGCGCTGCCGCCGGAGCGTGACCCCGTGCGCACCGTTCTGTCCGTCACCTCCGAATGCGTTCCCCTGATCAAGACGGGGGGGCTGGCCGATGTGGCCGGTGCCCTGCCTGCGGGCCTGGCACAGACGGGATGGCAGGTGCGCACGTTGCTGCCTGCCTATCCCGGATTGCTTGCCAAGGCGGTGGCCAGGAAAAAGGTGTTTGCCTTCAAGGATCTGATGGGCGGCCCCGCCCGCGTGATGGCGGGTCAGGCGGGCGGCGTGGATGTGCTTTTGCTGGATGCGCCGCACCTGTTTGACCGCCCCGGCGGGCCCTATGGCAATCCGGTCGATTTCCCGGACAACCCGGTTCGGTTTGCCGCCCTGTCCCATGCGGCCGCCCAGATCGCGCGCAAGGGGCTGTCGGATGGCTGGACCCCTGAGGTGCTGCATGCCCATGACTGGCAGGCCGGGCTGGCCCCGACCTATCTGCGTCTGGGGGGCGATCACGACATCGCATGTGTCATGACCGTTCACAACATCGCCTTTCAGGGCCTTGCGCCCGCCGCGATGCTGGGGGCCATGGGCCTGCCGATTTCCGAATTCACCTCCGAGGGCCTGGAATACTGGGGCCAGATCAGCACGCTCAAGGCGGGTCTTGTGGACGCGGACGCAATCACCACCGTCAGCCCGACCTATGCCGCCGAGTTGATGCGCCCCGAGTTCGGCATGGGGCTGGACGGGCTGATTGCCCATCGGGCGGGCGACCTCAGCGGGATCCTGAACGGCATCGACATGGATGTGTGGAACCCCGAAACCGACCCCGAAATCACGCCCTATTCCGCCACCTCGCTGAAAGGCAAGGCCAAGAACCGCAAGGCGTTGATCTCCGAATTCGGTCTGTCCAGGATCGACGGCCCGCTGGCGATCATCGTCAGCCGCCTGACCTCGCAAAAGGGGATGGACCTGATTGCCGAAACCGCCGATCAGTTCGTCGCACTGGGCGGCGGCCTTGCCATTCTGGGCAGCGGCGATCCGGCCATCGAGGACCAGATGCGGATGCTGGCGCGCAATCATCCCGGCAAGATCGGCCTGCGCATCGGCTATGACGAGGCGCTGTCGCATCGCATGTTCGGCGGCGGCGATGTGGTGCTGGTGCCGTCGCGCTTTGAACCTTGCGGGCTGACACAGCTATACGGGTTGCGCTATGGCACGGTGCCTGTCGTTGCCGCGACAGGCGGTCTGGCGGACAGCGTGATTCACGCCAATGTCATGGCGCAGTCGTCCAACGTCTCGACCGGGTTCCAGTTTCATCCGGTGGATTCGCTGGCCCTTGGTCATTGCTTGCGCAACGTCACAGAGCTGTTTGCGGACAGATCGGGCTGGACCCGCCTGCAAAAAAGGGGAATGAAGCAACACTTGGGGTGGGAGGCCTCTGCATCGGCATATGCCGCACTTTACGAAAGGCTTACCGCGTGAACGTCTCCGCTCAGCACGATCTGCCCAAGGTTCTGAAACATCATTCGATGTCTGCGGGCCGCCCGTTTCCCATCGGCGCGACATTCGATGGGGAGGGCGTCAACTTTGCCGTCTTTTCCGAACATGCCGAGCGGATCGATCTGTGCCTGTTCGACCATGACGGCTGGATCGAGACCGCGCGCATCCCGCTGATGGAGCGGGACGGCGATGTCTGGCACATCTATGTGGCAGGCCTGACCCCCGGCACCTGTTACGGCTACCGCGTCCATGGGCCCTACGATCCGGAAAACGGCCACCGTTTCAATCCCAACAAGCTGCTGCTGGACCCTTATGCCAAGCGCATCATCGGCGAGGTGGCGTGGAATGACGCGGTCATGGGCTATTCCATCGGGTCCAAGGCCGCGGACCTCAGCTTTGACCGCCGCGACAGTGCGGCCTATGTCCCGCGCTCGGTCGTGGTCGACCCCAGCTTTGAATGGGGCAAGGATGCACCGCCCGACATCAGCAGTTCCGAAACGCTGATCTACGAGGCCCATGTCAAGGGCATGACGGCCGAGTTTCCCGGCTTGCGCCGCGCGCATCGGGGCCATTTCCTTGGCATGTCGAGCGAGCCGATCCTTGAGCACCTGACCAGGCTGGGCGTAACCACGGTGCAATTGCTGCCGGTACAAGCATTTCTGGACGACAAGTTCCTCGTGGATGCGAACCTGCGCAACTACTGGGGCTATCAGTCCATCGGCTTTTTCGCGCCGGAGCCGCGTTACATGGATCAGGCGGGCATCTGGGAATTCCAGGCAATGGTGCGCCGGTTCCATGCTGCCGGGATCGAGGTGATCCTTGATGTGGTGTATAACCATTCGGGCGAAGGCAACCACCTGGGGCCAACCCTGTCGTTCCGTGGCCTCGACAATAAATCCTATTACCGCCTGCAGGACGACGATGCGCGTTACTACGTCAATGATACCGGCACCGGCAACACGCTGAATGTGCGTCACCCCATGGTGCTGCGCATGATCATGGATAGCCTGCGCTATTGGGTCGAGGTGATGCATGTGGACGGTTTCCGTTTCGATCTGGCCACGGTGCTGGGCCGCGAGGAAGACGGGTTCAACCGCTATGGCGGTTTTCTGGACGCGCTGGGGCAGGACCCGGTGCTGAGCCAGGTCAAGCTGATCGCAGAGCCCTGGGACCTTGGCCCCGGCGGCTATCAGCTGGGCAACTGGCCGCATCCGTTTCTTGAGTACAATGACAAGTTCCGCGATGGTATCCGCAAGTTCTGGCGCGGCGACGATGGTCTGACCGGCAAGCTGGGCCGCTGCCTTACCGGCAGTGCGGATACGTTCGACCATTCCGGCCGGGCGGCGACCTCTTCGATCAACTTCATCACCTGTCACGACGGCATGACGCTGCGCGACGTGGTGAGTTACGACACAAAGAACAACCATGCCAACGGCGAGAACAACCGCGACGGCAAGGATGACAACTATTCCGACAACATGGGCGTCGAGGGCCCCACCGACGATGCCGAGATCAACGCCGCACGCGCCCTGCGCCAGCGCAACCTGCTGGCCACCGGTTTCCTGAGCCAGGGCACCCCGATGCTGCTGGCGGGTGATGAGATCGGCAACACGCAGAACGGCAACAACAACACCTTTGGGCAGGACAATCCGCTAGGCTGGATCAACTGGGCCGATGCCGATGAGAGCCTGCTGGACTTCGTGCGCAAGCTGAGTGCGTTGCGGCGCGACAACAAGGTTCTGTGCCAGACCCGGTTCCTCCATTCCCGCCCGCGCAGCAAGGACGGGCAACCGGACGTGTTCTGGCGCCTGCCCGACGGCTCGGCCCCCACCCGCGAGCAGTGGGAAGACCCCAACACCAAGACCATCGGGGTCGAGCTGCGTACCTCGTCCACGACGCCCTATTATTCGGCGTCAGACGATGTGATCTTTCTCGTCTTCAATAACGGCACCGACCAGGAGGTCGTTTTGCCCCCGTGTGCACCCGGCAAGAGTTGGGAGCGTATCCTGAACACTGCCGCACCGGATGAGGGCCCCTATTGTGTGGTCGGCAACACGGTGCTGGTCAGCGCGCCCTCGGTGTCCGTGTTTACGTTGACTGCCATCACCTGAAAGGACAGCCCCATGAGCATAGCGACCATTGCGACCACCCCGATTGATGGCCAGAAGCCCGGCACATCGGGCCTGCGCAAGAAGTGCCGCGTGTTCATGGGTGCGCATTATCTCGAAAACTTCGTGCAGGCGATGTTCGATGGCATCGGCGGCGTGCAGGGCAAGACGCTGGTGGTGGGCGGTGACGGGCGCTTTCACAACGATGTGGCAACGCAGACCATTCTGGCCATGGCCGCCGCGAACGGGGCGGCCCGCGCCATTGTCGGGCAGAACGCGTTGCTGTCGACCCCGGCGGCGTCGAACCTGATCCGCACGATGAAAACCGATGGCGGCGTTATCCTGTCGGCCAGCCACAATCCCGGCGGCGTGGACGAGGATTTCGGCATAAAGTTCAACATGCCCAATGGCGGCCCGGCGCCGGAATCCGTCACCAACGCGATTTTCGAACGCACTCAGACCATCGATGCCTATCGCATCTGGCAGGGCGACCCGGTCGATCTGTCCACCCTCGGGGTCAGCACGCTGGGCGACATGCAGGTCAACGTCGTCGACCCGGTCGAGGCCTATGTCGATCTGATGAAGGGTTTGTTCGACTTTCCGGCCATCGCCGCGATGATCAAGGCGGGCCTGCGCATCCGGTTCGATGCGATGTGCGCCATCACCGGCCCCTATGCCAAACGCATCCTCGAGGACACGCTGGGCGCGCCTGCGGGTACGGTTGTGCATGGCACCCCCCTGCCCGACTTTGGCGGCATGCACCCCGACCCCAACCCGACATGGGCGCATGAATTGATGGACGAGATGATGGGCGCGGATGCCCCCGGATTTGGCTGCGCCTCGGACGGCGACGGTGATCGCAACATGATCGTCGGTCCGAACTGCTATGTCAGCCCGTCGGATTCGCTGGCCGTGATCGCGGCCAACGCGCATCTGGCACCGGGCTACAGCGACGGCCTGAAGGGCGTGGCGCGTTCCATGCCGACCTCTGCCGCTGTCGACCGGGTGGCGCAGGCACTGGGGCTCGACTGCTATGAGACGCCCACGGGCTGGAAGTTTTTCGGTAACCTGATGGATGACGGTCGCGTGTCGCTTTGCGGTGAGGAAAGCTTTGGCACCGGTTCGGACCATGTGCGCGAAAAGGATGGTGTCTGGGCTGTGCTGATGTGGCTGAACATCATGGCCGCGACAGGCAAGACCGTGCCGCAGCTGATGGCCGATCACTGGGCCCGGTTCGGGCGCAACTATTACTCGCGCCACGATTTCGAAGCGATCGATACCGACAAGGCCGATGCGCTGATGTCCGCCCTGCGCGCGGCTTTGCCGGTCCTGCCCGGCCAGAGTGTGGGGCCGCTGAAGATCATCGAGGCGGATGACTATGCCTATCTCGATCCGGTCGATGGCAGTACCTCTGCCCGGCAGGGTGTGCGCGTGGTGTTCGAGGGGGGCGCGCGTTTTGTCGTGCGTCTGTCAGGGACCGGAACGAGCGGTGCAACCCTGCGCCTGTACCTGGAATCGCTGGAAACCGAAAAGCTGGCCCTCGACCCGCAAGCAGCCCTCGGCGATGTGATCGCCGCCGCGCACGCGATCATCGGAATCGAGGCCCATACCGGTCGCACAGCCCCCGACGTCATCACCTGAGATGGCCGTTGGCGCCCGTCCGGGCATCACCAACCAGCACCTGTTCGACCTGCGCTGGAAGCGGGGCCACAAGGACCTGATCGGGCCGCTGACGCGCCTGTTCGGCAGGGGCCACGACCCTGAGAACCTTGCCGAACGGTTGCGCCACATGCTGCTGCGCCACTGGAAACAGCGCAGCGCGTCCCTGCGCGCCCTTGATCTGGAACGCGACCTGAACCCCGACTGGTTCCTGTCCGAGGATATGGTTGGCTATATCTTTTACATCGACAAGTTCGCGGGCCGTCTGGCCAATGTGCCTTCCCACATCCCTTACCTGCAGGACCTTGGCGTGACCTACGTTCACATGATGCCCTGTCTCAAACCGCGTGACGGGGCCAATGACGGCGGCTATGCGGTGCAGAATTACCGTGAGATCAATCCGGCCCTGGGCACGATGGCCGAATTTCAGCAAACCACGCTGATGTTGCGCGCCGCCGGGATCAGCACCTGCATAGACATGGTGCTGAACCACACTGCAAAAGATCACGACTGGGCGCAAAAGGCGCGCGCGGGCGATCGGTTCTATCAGGCGTTTTATCGGATGTTCGACGACGACACGCTGCCCAAACAGTACGAAGAGACGCTCACCGAAATCTTTCCCGATCAGGCACCGGGAAATTTCACTTATTACCCTGACATGAAAAAATGGGTCTGGACCACGTTCAACGAATACCAGTGGGATCTGAATTGGGAAAACCCCGAGGTGCTGCTGGCCGTGCTCGACACGATCCTGTTTCTGGCCAACAAGGGGGTCGAGGTTTTCCGTCTTGATGCCGTCGCGTTCATGGGCAAGGCGATGGGCACGAACTGCCAGAACCTGCCGCAAGTGCATGACCTGCTGCAACTGATCACCCAGGCCACCCGCGTTGCGGCCCCGGCCGTGATCCACAAGGCAGAGGCCATCGTCGGCCCCGCCGACCTGGTGCCCTATCTGGGCACCGGCACCCATGCGGGGCGCGAAAGCCAGCTGGCCTATCACAACAGCCTGATGGTGCAGTACTGGTCTTCGCTCGCCGCGCAAGACACGGCCCTGATGACCCATGTGCTGCGCAGCCATTTTCCGGAATCGATCCGGCGGGCCTGTTTTGCCACCTATATCCGCTGTCATGACGATATCGGCTGGGCCATCACCGAAGAAGATGCGGCCCACATTCCCCATCTTGACGCGCCCGCGCACCGCAATTTCCTGGCCGATTTCTACAATGGCAGCTTTTCGGGAAGTTTTGCGCGGGGGGCGGATTTCCAATCCAATCCCGAAACCGGTGACAGGCGCACCAATGGCAGCTTTGCGAGCCTCGCGGGTTTGGAAACCGCGCTGGAGGATGGGGATGCGCGCGCCATTGATCTGGCGTTGGATCGGATCGCCCTCGGCTTTGCGCTGATTGCGTCCTTTGGGGGTATCCCACTGATCTACATGGGGGATGAACTGGGTCTGCTCAACGATCACCGCTATCTGGACGATCCCGCGCAGGCCGATGACGGGCGCTGGATGCAGCGCCCTGCCATGGACTGGGCGCTGGCGGCACAGACCGATCCCGACGCCCCGTCGGCCCGGTTGCTCACACGGGTGCAACACATCATGGCGCGGCGCAAGGCGACGGCGCGGCTGGCGTCCCATGTACCGACGCGCGTGCTGGACGCACCGGGCAAGGGGCTGTTTGCCTTCGCGCGCCCCGGGGATACGGGCACGCTGACCTGCGTGGCGAATTTCACCGACACCGTGCGGGCGGTACATCTTTCAGCGCTTGCCATCGATGAGGGGGCGGCCTTGCTGGACCTGCTGGAAGAGGTCGCCGTGTCGACGGACGCAAATCACATTGCCCTCACCCCTTACAGGATGCTGTGGATTTCGGCGACTTGAGCGCGCCGGCATTTTGTCGGCCACTTGCCAAATCCGACCCTGCGGATACGCTGACGCGACGGAACAGCCCCTGCGCAGCCCTCAGCCAAGGATAGCCAATTGGACGACGCCACTTCCCTTGCGCAACTTGTGGCGGACGGTTCTGTCTCTCCCGATGAACTGCTGGACGAGGCGCTGGCCCGCGTCGCCGCGTTCAACCCCGACCTGAACGCCGTTGTGCTGATGCAGGAACAGGTCGCGCGCGACTCGATCAGGGCGGGCCTGCCGGATGGACCGTTCAAGGGCGTGCCATTCTTGTTGAAAGACCTCGGTGCGGAGGCAAAGGATTTCCCCTCCCACAGCGGCTCGCAGTTGCTGCGCGACCGCACCTACAGCTTTGACAGCGCGATCTTCGAGCGGATGCGTGCGACGGGTGTCGTCACGTTTGGCCGCACCACCTCTCCGGAAGGGGGCATTGGACCGGTGACAGAGGCTGCGGTCTATGGCGGGCCGACGCGCAATCCGTGGGATCTGACGCGCACGTCCGGCGGGTCTTCGGGCGGGGCCGGAGCGGCGGTGGCGGCGGGCATCGTTCCTATCGCCCATGGCTCGGATGGTGGCGGATCGGTGCGCATTCCGGCATCAAGCTGTGGCCTGTTCGGTTTCAAGGCCACGCGCGCGCGGTTTCCCGACGGGCCGATGGCGGGCGAAGGCTGGGCCGGGATGGCCATCGACGGGTTCCTGTCGCGATCCGTGCGTGACAATGCGGCAATGATGGATGCCTGCGCGGGCCCGGATGCGGGCGCGCCCTATGCCGCACCGCCGATGGAGATGAGTTATCTGGACGCCATCGCGCGACCGCCGCACCGCTTGCGGGTCGCGGTCTGCGACACGACGTTTACGGGCGCGCCCATCCATCCGGCCTGCAAGGCGGCGGTCGTGCATACCGCCCACACCCTCGCAGACCTTGGCCACGCAGTCGCACCCGGGTGCCCTCGGGCGGATCACGAGGGCATGATGCGGGCCTGGACCCGGATTGTGGCCTGCGGCACCGCCTCGTGGATCAGGGCCAGCCTGAGCGCCAAGGGCCGCGACCTGCAACAGGGCGACATCGAAGGTGTGGCGCGCAGTGCGCTGGATTATGCGCAAGGGATTTCCGGCGCGGACTATCTGGATGCTGTGAACAAGATCCATGCCTATGGCCGGGAAATGGCGGCGGCCTTTGAAGGTATCGACATCATCCTGTCCCCCGCGCTGGCCGAACCGCCTGCTGCGGTGGGCCGCTTTACCCATGACCGCGACGATTACGAGGCGTACCGGACCGGTCCGGGCGGCGTGTTCGAGTATTCGCCGTTCTGCGCGACCTTCAATGCCAGCGGCCAGCCCGCCGCGTCGGTGCCTTTGTACTGGAATGCGGATGGCCTGCCCATCGGTGTTCAGCTTGCCGCACCCTTCGGTCAGGATGCCACGTTGATCGCGCTCTGCGCGGAACTCGAGCAGGCCGCCCCCTGGGCGCATCGCAGGCCCGCGATGCTTACAGACTATCTTGCATAAGGGCGGTCTTGCGCGCAGTCTCGTGCCATGGGGGATCGTATTTGAGCACTGAAATCGCGATCGACGCGCGCAATGTCGGCAAAATCTATGGGGCGGGAAAAGGCGCGGTCGCAGCCCTTGGGGACGTGTCCATATCCATCGAAAAGGGTGAATTCTTTACCCTGCTCGGGCCGTCGGGCTGCGGCAAGACCACCTTGCTGCGCTGCATCGCGGGGTTTGAAACGCCGACCTTCGGGTCGATCCATCTGTCGGGGCGCGACATCACCCATACGCCGCCGAACAAGCGCCCGGTGAACACGGTGTTCCAGTCCTATGCCCTGTTTCCGCACCTGAGCGTGGCGGACAACATCGGCTTTGGCCTCAAGATGCAGGGCGCGGCCAAGGCGGATGTGGACCGGGCGGTGGCGCGGGTGCTGGGCCTCGTCAAGCTCGAAGAGTTCGCGCAACGCCTGCCCCAGCAACTGTCGGGCGGGCAGCAACAGCGCGTGGCATTGGCGCGCGCCCTCGCCCCGGAACCCGAAGTGCTGTTGCTGGACGAACCGCTGTCGGCCCTCGATCTGAAACTGCGCAAGGAAATGCAGAGCGAACTCAAGCGGTTGCAGACCGAGACGGGCATCACCTTCATCTTTGTGACCCACGACCAGGAAGAGGCGCTGACCATGTCCAACCGCATCGGCGTGATGTCCGCCGGGGCATTGTTGCAGGTGGGCACGCCTCATGACATTTATGACCGGCCCGTGAACCGCTTTGTTGCGGATTTCATCGGCGAGACGAACTTTCTCGATGGGCAGGTGGACGGCGATGCGGTGCGCATCGGTACGGGCGACCGTCTGGCCGTGCCACTGGCGGGACATGTGGGTGCCGTGACCCTCGCCATCCGCCCCGAGCAGGTCAGCCTGAACGCGCCGGGCGCAGGGATCACGGCGCGCATTCTCGAGGCGACCTACCTGGGCACGGACACACATTTTACGCTGGGCCTCAGCGATGACAGCCATCTTGTGGCGCGGGTGCAGTCCAATTCGACCGCAACCTTTGCGGTGGGCGACACCGTGGGCGTCAGCATCGACGCGCAGGCGGTTCAGGTGCTGAAGTCATGAGCAAAGAGGCGCACAGCCGCAGCAAGGGGGCCAATGGCTGGCTGCTGTCCGCCCCGGCGCTGATCCTGCTGGTGCTGGCGGCAAGTGGGCCGTTGCTGATCGTCGCGCTGTATTCCGTACTGGAGAAGGGGGACTATTCCGGTGTGCGCTGGGTCTTGTCCGGCGATGGCTGGTTTCAGGTGCTGTTCCAGCGGGACATCTTTGACCAGACCGTCAGTTTTGCCGATGCGAACCTGTCGATCTTCTGGCGCTCGATCAAGCTGTCGGTGGCCACAACCGTGATCACTTTTGCCTTTGGCCTGCCGACCGCGTGGTTCATCGCAACACGGCCCCCCAGGGCGCGCGCGATGTGGCTGTTCCTGATCACCATCCCGTTCTGGACAAACCTGCTGATCCGCACATTCGCGATCATGGAGGTGATCCGCAATCAGGGGATCCTGAACACGTTCCTGATGAATATCGGGCTGATCAGCGAGCCGGTCCAGATTCTGTATACCGACACCGCCGTGCTGATCGGGATGGCCTATGTCTATCTGCCGCTGATGGTGTTGCCGCTTTATGCGGCCATCGACCGGTTCGATTTTCGCCTGATCGAGGCGGGTTATGACCTATATGCCTCGCGCTGGCAGGTGCTGCGCAATATCATCCTGCCGATCGTGAAACCGGGGATCATCGCGGGCAGCATCCTTGTCTTTATCCCGAGCCTTGGCGCCTATGTCACACCGCGCGTGCTGGGCGGGGGCAAGAACATGATGATCGGGAATTTCATTGAATTGCAGTTCGGGCAGGGCCAGAACTGGCCCCTTGGGGCGGCGCTGTCCACACTGCTCTTGCTGATCGTGCTGGTGTCGCTGCTGGTCTATACGCGCGTGTCGTCGCGGGATGAACCGCATGGCTAGACCGCGCGCCTTTGATGTGACCACCCTGCCGGGGTTCACCTTTGTCGCGATCCTCGCCTTTGCGTTGCTTTATGCGCCCATTGTCACGCTGGTGATCTATTCGTTCAACGGCGGCAATTCGGTCAACCAGTGGGGTGGCTTTTCGCTGGAATGGTACACGGTCGCCTGGGACAACGAAGCGGTACAGGGTGCCACGGCCCGGTCGTTGATCATCGCGCTGTGGGCGGCGGTCATTTCGACCACCGTGGCCACCATGGCCGCCCTTGGGACTACGCGGCGGGGCAGGTTCAGGGGCCAGACGACGATCTATATCATCATCAACCAGCCCCTGATGGTGCCCGAGATTGTGACGGCGGTGGCCCTTTTGATCTTCTTTTCCTCGGTCAAGGTCGCGACGGGCTATACCGGGCTTGGCTACCTGATCCTGGCCCATTCGGCCTTTTGCATCCCCTTTGCCTACCTGCCCATCAGGGCCCGGCTGGAAGGAATGGACATGACCCTGGAGACCGCCGCCGCCGACCTTTACGCGACGCCGTGGCAGACGTTTCGATACGTGACGCTGCCGCTGTTGCTGCCGGGGGTGATCGCGGGGGCAATGCTGGCCTTCATCATTTCGCTGGATAACGTCATCATCACGGAATTTGTCAAATCCGCCGGGCAGGATACACTGCCCACATACATGTTGGGCCAATTGCGCCGGGCCCTCACGCCCGAGGTGAATGCCATCTCGACGGCACTTCTGGCGCTGACCGTGCTTATCCTGACGGTCTTTTTCATTGTCACCAAAAAGCGGGACTAACCCGCGTTTCATCAAGGGAGATATCCGATGAAAACCTACCTGATCGCTACAACCGCCCTTCTGGGCAGTACGCTGGGGGCACTGGCCGAAGGGCAGTTGAACCTGTTCAACTGGGGCAACTACACCAGCCCCGAACTGATCGAAAAGTTCACGGCGGAAACCGGGATCGAGGTCACGATCACCGATTACGACAGCAACACGACGGCCCTGACCAAGGTCGAGGCCGGTGGATCGGGGTTCGATCTGGTGGTGCCGTCCGCCAACTACATCCCTGTCTATGTGCGCAAGGGCCTGATCGCGGAACTTGACCATTCCAAGATCCCCAACATCGTCAACATCGCGCCTGAATGGAAAGACGTGCCATGGGATCCGGGCCGCGCCTATTCGGTGCCATGGCAGTGGGGTTCGGTTGGCATCGCGGTCAACACCTCTGTCTACAGCGGCGACGTGAATACGTCCGAGCTGTTTCTGAACCCGCCCGAAGAGCTGGTCGGCAAGATCAACGTGGTGCCTGAAATGTCCGACGTTCTGAACATGGCGATCTTCAACGTTGGCGGCGAAGCCTGCACCGAAGACCTCGAAGTGCTGAAAAAGGTCCGCGACAAGATGATGGCGGCCAAGCCCAAGTGGCTGTCGATGGATTACGGCACCACGGACAAGCTGTCTTCGGGTGATTATGCCGCTTCGGTCAACTGGAACGGGTCGACGATGCGTGCGCGCATCAACAACCCGGACGTGGTCTATGGCTATCCGGTCGAAGGCTATCCGCTGTTCATGGACTCGGTTGCCCTCTTGTCGGACGCACAGAACGTGGATGAGGCCTATCAGTTCCTCAACTTCATTCTTGAGCCTGAGAATGCCGCGATGATTTCCAGCTTTGCGCGCTATGCCAACGGCGTTGCGGGATCGGAGGAGTTCATGCCAGAGGACATGAAAACCGCGCCCGAAATCGTGACGCCAGCGGAGTTTGCTGCGGCGGGTCAGTTCCTGCCCACCTGCCCACAATCCGCGACCGACCTGTATACGGCGATCTGGACCGAATTGCTGAAGTGAAACAACAAAGGGGCCGCTGCGCAAGCGGCCCCTTTGGCCCGGCGTCAGGCGTCCCTGAACCCTTCGAGCACGTTGACCGTGTTGATGCCCACCGCCTCGATGGCATAGCCCCCTTCCATGCAGATCACCGTGGGCAGGCGCATGGCCCCGACCTTGCGGCCCGCATCGGTGAAATCGTCGCTTTCCAGTTTGAAAAAGCTGATCGGGTCCTCCTTGAAGGCATCCACGCCCAGCGACAGCACGAGGGCCTCGGCACCCCACGTCTGGATTTTGGAAATGGCGTCATCCAGCGCGCCTGACCAGACGGCGTAATCGGTGCCGGGCGGCATGGGATAGTTCAGATTTGTGCCTTCGCCCGCGCCCGCCCCCGTCTCGTCCGCGTAGCCGAGATAAAAGGGATAGGCATCCTGAGGCGCGCCATGGAGCGAGGCGAACATCACGTCATCGCGGTCGTAAAACAGCGATTGTGTCCCATTGCCGTGATGGAAATCCATATCCAGAACCGCAACGCGCGCCGCGCCCGAGGCGCGGAACATCTGCGCCACAACGGCGGCATTGTTGACAAAGCAGTACCCGCCGTATTGATCGGCCGTTGCATGGTGCCCCGGCGGTCTGCACAGAGCGAACGCGCTGTCCGCACCTGCCGCCACATGGCGCTGCGCGCTTTGTGCGCAGGCGACCGAAGCCAGCGCCGCCGCCCATGTGCCGCGCGTGATCGACGTTTCGGAGGCATGACAGTAATAGCCGACCTTGCCGTCGATATTGTCGGGAATCCGATCCATGTGCATGCCCCGCGCGGGCACGTTGGCGGCGATGATTTCACCGGCCATTCCGGCAGCTTTCCAATCGTCCCACGCCGTTTCCAGAAAGGTGAGATAGCCCGGATCCAACAGCGCCCTGACGGGATCCATATCCACGGGCTCGGGCGCATTAATGTCGGTCAACCCCCGCTCTTTCAGGCGGTTGAGCACGTATTCGACTCGCGAGGGGCGTTCGAACGGTGTGACGAACTGTCCGCCGGACAGCTCTGCCTGCGGGAAATGAAGCCGGTGATCCTCACTGTGAATGATCCGCATGAAATGTACCTCGTCCTGTCTTTCGGTGATCGGGTTGTGGTGCAAAACTGCGACCAATCTCGGGGGTCGTCCATCGATTTCGAAGGCCGGGCGAATTTCGTGCGGATCGGGGAGGAGTAGCCCGCCGGCGGCAAAGGCGAACCCTGGCGACACCAACCCCGTTTCAAAACACCCATACGCACAATGCCCGTTGTGATATGGCAACCGCAACGGGTAACGTCGTGCAAATGGTCTTTGGGAGGAGCGCCGTGGATTTTGTTCAACTGATCATCAGTGGGCTTGCCAACGGCTGCGTCTATGGGCTGATCGCATTGGGGTTTGTGCTGATCTACAAGGCGACCGAAGCGGTGAATTTCGCCCAGGGCGATTTCATGATGCTTGGGGCGTTTGTGTGCATCGGGTTTACCAATCAGGAATATTTGGGGCTGAATTTCTGGCTTGCCGTACCCCTGTCCATCCTTGTGATGGGGGCATTCGGCTATCTGTTCAACTGGGGCATCCTGCGCCACATGTTCGGTCAGTCTCAGACATCGATCGTGATCCTGACCATCGCCATGGGCTTTATCATCCGGTTCTTTGCCGGTGCCACCTGGAGCCATGAGCCCACGTCGCTGGAAACCCCATATGCCGGGCAGGATGTGCGCGCGGGCGGGCTGGTTCTGGGGATCGACGAGGTGCTGATCGTGGTTGTCACCGCCGCTCTGACGCTGGTCTTTTTCCTGTTCTTTTCGCGTACCCGGATTGGCCTTGCGATGCAGGCGGCCTCGCAGAACCAGTTGGCGGCCTATTACATGGGCATCCCGGTCAAGCGCATTCACAGCCTCGTCTGGGGCCTTTCTGGAATGGTCGCGGCGGTTGCCGGGATCCTGTTTGCGTCCAAGGGTGCCATTGATCCTTCGACCGGCCTTTTGGGCATCAAGGCCTTTGCTGCGGCGGCCATCGGCGGGTTCGGCTCGTTGCCCGGTGCGCTGCTCGGCGGGCTGATCATCGGCCTGGTCGAACCGCTCGCCTCGCGCTACGGCCCCCCCGGCGTCAGCCAGATCGCACCTTATGCCATCCTGCTGCTGATCCTGATCTTCCGCCCCGGCGGCATCTTTTCCCAGACGCAGCGAAAGAAGGTCTGAAGATGCGCTTTGTGTTCAAAACCTCTTACGACGCCGACATCCGCCTGTTCAAACATCGCGCACAGGCCGCATGGTATGGGCTGCTGTTGCTGCTGGTGCTGGCCACGCCGCTTTACTTTGTGGCCATAGGCGATGCCTACCTGCTGGGGGAAATCACCGGTGTTCTGATCCTCGCCATCGCGGGTATGGGGCTGATGCTGCTGACCGGGCATACCGGCCTGCCAAGCCTCGGGCATGCCACATTCATGGCTTTGGGCTGCTATCTCAACATCATCCTGCTGGGCGCGGACGTACCCTGGCTTGTCTCGTTTCCGGTTTCGGGGCTGGTTGCGGGGTTGGTGGGCACCATGATCGCCCTGCCCGTGCTGCGCCTGCACGGTGTCTATCTGGCGCTTGCCACGCTGGCCATGTCGATCCTGACCGGGGATTTCGTGGTGATGGCCGAACCCTGGACGGGCGGCATTGCCGGGGCGGCGGTGCCGGACATCCAAATCTTCGGGATCGAGATCAACCGCTATTCGACTCCTTACAAGTTCTACTATCTCGTGCTGTTCGTCGCGATCCTGCTGGTCTGGTTCTATCGCAACCTGCTGCGCACCCCTACGGGGCGCAGTTTCACCGCCATCCGCGACAGCGAGATTTCGGCCCGCGCCATGGGCATCAACCTGACGCGCACCAAGGCCACATCGTTTTTCCTGTCGGCGACGGCGGCCGGGTTGGCGGGGGCGCTCTTTGGCCATTCGGCGGGCTATGTGACCAACGAGACCTTTGATCTGGTGATGTCGATCACCTTGCTTTTGATGATCGTGATCGGCGGCCTTGGCTTCATTCACGGTGCGTTCTTTGGCGCCATCGTGGTCGGGATCATTCCTGTCGCAATCGCCAACGGACGCTCGTTTTTGGCCACCTCCTTTGATGTGAATATCAATATTCCCGGCCTTGAAAGCGCGCTGTTTGCGCTGATCCTTGTCGGGTTCATCCTGTTTGAGCCGATGGGACTTTATGGTCGCTGGCTCAAGATCCGCACCTATTTCGAGCTGTTCCCGTTTTATCGCAAGGACATGTTCAAGCGGCAGAAGTCCTACCTCAAGACGGACCGCGTGCAATGAGCCTGCTTGAGATCGACAACGTCACCTTGCGCTTTGGCGGTCTGGTCGCCGTCGACTCAGTGTCGCTGGCGGTCAACGAGGGCGAAGTGTTTGCCCTTGTCGGCCCAAATGGCGCCGGCAAGTCCACGATCTTCAACATGATCTCGCGTTTTTACAACCCGGCGGCGGGCAGTATCCGTTTCGATGGCCAAGACCTGCTGCAAAGCAGTGCGGATCAAGTGCCCGGTTTCGGCATCGCGCGCACCTTTCAGAACATCGAATTGTTTGAGCAGGCCAGCGTCCTGCAGAACCTGCTGGTGGGCCGCCATCGTCATCGCCAGACCGGCCTTTTGTCCAACATCGTGT
>CAZITF010000031.1:0-18421 GCA_964542095.1 uncultured Rhodobacterales bacterium | reverse complement strand
GTGATGTTGCAGCACATGCCCAAGGCGTCGCCATTGATGGCCAAGGGTGAGGGCACGGGTGAGTTGCTGGCCGCCACCGATCTGCTTGATGGCGACGAGTCCGAGAACTGGAACCGTGTGAATATCCTGCTCGACACCGTCGAGGAGATGGAGCTGATTGGACCGCAGGTGCCGCCGAACGATCTGTTGCTGCGCCTGTTTCACGAGGAAACACCCCGAGTCTATGACACGCAACCGGTGCGCTTTGGGTGTACCTGTTCCGAAGATCGCGTGCGGCAGAGCCTGTCGATCTACTCGGCCCGTGACATCGAAAAGATGACCACGGACGAGGGGCGTGTGACGGCGGACTGTCAGTTCTGCGGGGCGCATTACGACCTCGATCCGGCGACCGTCGGGTTCGAGGCCGAAGCCCGAACAGGTGAGTGACCTCATCTCCCGCACCCGTGCCGCACTGGCGCGGGGCGGCGACGCTTCTTCCGATTTCGACCTGAACCCGGATGTGAGCCTCGCCGCGGGGCGGCGTTTGCGCCCTGCGGCGGTGCTTGCTCCGATCATTGCGGGGCAGGGCGGCTATGATCTGATCCTGACCAAGCGGTCCTCGGCCCTGAAGCACCATCCGGGGCAGATCGCGTTTCCCGGCGGCAAGCAGGATGAAGGCGACGTTGATCTGATCGCAACGGCGCTGCGCGAGGCCCGTGAGGAAATCGGCCTGCCGCTGGAACACGTCGAGGTGCTGGGCACATTTGCGCCACATGAGACTGTGACGTCCTTTACCGTGACGCCCGTTGTCGCGTTGATCACGCATGAGTTTCAGGCCGTTCCCGAGGCCGGCGAAGTCGCCGAAGTGTTTCGCGTTCCGCTGTCCCATGTGTTGAATGCATCGAACTACGTCGTGCAATCCCGGCGCTGGCGGGGCCATCAAAGGTCTTATTTCGCGGTGCCCTATGGTCCCTATTACATCTGGGGCGCGACCGCGCGTATATTGCGCAAATGGACCGACGCATTGCCCAAAGCCTAGACCCGAACACGCCGTTTCTGACCGACCCGTCGGCGCAGAAACTGTGCCGGGCGCTCGCGGATGCGGGCCATCTTGCCTTGTTTGTCGGGGGGTGCGTGCGCAACGCGCTGCTGGGCCTTGTGCCGAGTGACATCGATATATCCACCGATGCCACGCCTAACGAAGTGATCCGCATTGTTAAGGACGCAGGCTTTCGCGCCATTCCCACGGGTGTCGATCATGGCACGGTAACGGTCGTTGTGGATGGGCGCACCTTTGAGGTCACGACATTCCGCCGCGATGTGGCCACCGATGGACGCCGTGCGGTGGTCGCGTTTTCCACAAAGATCGAAGATGATGCCCGTCGCCGCGATTTCACGATGAACGCGATCTATGCGGATCCCGCGGGCGCGGTGGTGGACCCGCTGAACGGTCTGCCCGACCTGAAGGCCGGCCGCGTCCGCTTTATCGAGGATGCCGGGCAGCGCATCCGCGAGGATTATCTGCGCACGCTGCGGTTCTTTCGGTTTCACGCCTATTATGCCGCCCCCGAGCAGGGCTGGGACGCGGAGGCACTGGATGGGATTGCGGCCAATCTGGGAGGGTTAGAGACGCTTTCGGCCGAGCGCGTGGGTGCTGAAATGGTCAAACTGCTTTCTGCGCCTGATCCTGCGCCTGCCTTGGCCGTGATGGCGCAAACCGGAGTTCTGAATGCAATCCTGCCGGGGGCCGACCCGGTGCTGGTGGCCCCGCTGGTCCATCTGGAACAGATCGCGGATGTCGCGCCGGACTCCATGGCCCGGCTGGCTGCGCTGGGCGGCGAAGACGTGGCCGCCCGCCTGCGTCTGTCCCGCGTCGATCAAAGGCGGCTGGAGGCGATCCGGGATCACTCCATCAGCCCGCTTGGAGCCAAAGCCATTGGCCATCTGGTCGGAAAGCAGGCAGGCTTCGGCGCAATCCTGCTGCGGGCCGCAATGGCGAATGCCGTCCTTGATGCGGCGTCGATTGACGGAGTGAGGGCCGGAGCGGGGACCGAATTTCCTGTCAAAGCCAGCGACTTACCCGATCTTGAAGGCAAGGCGCTGGGCGAAAGACTGGCTGCGCTCAAGGTCGACTGGCTGGCCTCTGATCTGGCAAAGTCGAAAAACGACCTTTTGGGCGCGTGACTTTTTGCCCGACCGGCGTTAAACGTGGCGGGAACACGGAGGGTACAACATGTTTCGCGGGATCTGGTACGACACCTGACATTGTCGCCGATCGTCTGATGTGACGAGGCGGGCCTTGGCCCAGGTCGCATCCATGTTGCTCTGTTACTTCCCGAGATTTCCTCATGTTCAAATACTTTGAATCGCTCGTCGATCCCTATCTCAGCTATGCTGAAACCGACACGCCCCCGACGAAAATCTGGCCATTTCTGCGCGCCTATTCCCAGCCGTTCAAGACCGTCTTTGTGCTGGCGGCCATCATGTCCCTTGTCGTCGCTTCCATCGAGGTCGGGCTGATCTATTACATGGGCCGGGTCGTTGATTTGCTTGGCACTTCGCCAGAAGAATTCTGGGCGACCTATGGCACCGAAGTGGTTCTGGTGGCTCTGTTCGTGTTGATCGCGCGGCCGGTGTTGCAGGCGATGGACGTGATGTTGCTCAACAACGCCATCCTGCCCAACTTCGGAACCCTGATCCGTTGGCGGGCGCATAAACACGTGTTGCGCCAATCCGTTGGCTGGTTCGAGAACGATTTTGCCGGGCGCATCGCCAACCGCATCATGCAGACCCCAAGGTCGGCGGGTGAAGTGATCTTTCAGGTGTTTGACGCGATCTCGTTTTCGTTGGCCTACCTTCTGGGCGCGGCGGTGTTGCTGATGGTGGCCGATGTGCGGCTGCTGATGCCGTTGGTGGTTTGGTTTGCGCTTTATGCCGCCCTCGTGGTGTGGACAGTCAGGCGCATCGGGCCCGCGTCCAAGGCGGCATCGGATGCGCGGTCGGCCCTGACCGGCAAGGTGGTGGACGCCTATACCAACATCCATTCGGTCAAGATGTTCGCCCATCACGAGCGCGAGCTGGACTATGCCAAGGGTGCCATAGAACACACGCGCCGGACGTTCATGCGCGAGATGCGGCTGTTCACCATCATGGATGTCGTTCTGGTGGCATTGAACGGTCTGCTGATCGTAGGTGTTGTCGGCTGGGCCATCGCCCTGTGGACTCAGGGTGCTGCCAGCGTGGGTGTGGTGGCGGCGGCCACGGCGCTGACCTTGCGTCTGAATGCGATGACCGGATGGATCATGTGGGCGCTGACCTCGTTCTTTCAGGAACTGGGTGTCGTGGCCGAGGGGATGGAGACCATTGCCCAGCCCATCACGCTGGTGGATGCGCCAAATGCCAGGCCGCTTGTCTTGCAGCGCGGCAAGATCGAGGTGACGAACCTGTCGCACCACTATGGGCGTGGCAGTGGCGGGTTGTCAGCTGTCAACTTTACCATCCGACCCGGGGAAAAAGTCGGTGTTGTCGGGCGCTCGGGCGCGGGCAAGTCAACACTGGTCAAACTGTTGTTGCGGTTCTACGACCCCGAATCCGGTCAGATACTGATCGACGGTCAGGACATCATGCAGATGACGCAGGACAGCCTGCGCCTGAACATCGGAATGGTTCAGCAGGACAGTTCGCTGCTGCATCGGTCGGTACGCGAGAACATCCTTTATGGCCGTCCGGATGCCAGCGAGGAAGAGATGATCGCAGCCGCCAAACAGGCGCAGGCGCACGCGTTCATTCTTGATCTGGCCGATCCGGAGGGGCGTCAGGGTTACGACGCGCAGGTTGGCGAGCGCGGCGTGAAACTGTCGGGCGGGCAGCGTCAGAGGGTCACGCTGGCCCGTGTCATCCTGAAAAACGCGCCGATCCTCGTGCTGGACGAAGCGACAAGTGCGCTCGACAGCGAGGTCGAGGCGGCGATTCAGGACACGCTTTATGCAATGATGGAGGGCAAGACGGTGATCGCCATTGCCCACCGCCTGTCCACCATCGCCCAGATGGATCGCATCCTGGTGCTCGATGACGGCAAAATTGTCGAAGACGGGACTCATGACGCGCTTTTGCAGAAGGGTGGCCTATATTCAGAGTTCTGGGCGCGCCAGTCGGGCGGGTTCATCGCAACCGAGGCAGCCGAGTGATTATTTCGAACTGGATCGATTCGTTCCGCCACGCAGAAGGGCCGCCGCCGCAACAGCTGTGGCCTTTCATGCGCTGGTGCCTGTCGGGGGCCTGGCCTGCGCTGTGGCTGGCGGCGATCTGTTCGGCGGCAGCGGGCGCGCTTGAGGCGGGCACAGCGCTGATCCTGGGCTGGGTGATTGATGCGACGGTGGCGCTGGGCCCGGACGGGTTCTTTGGTGTCAGCAATATGGGCCTTGTCATCGGTGCGCTTGTGTTTTTTCTGATCGCGCGGCCCGTTCTGTTCGGGCTGAGTGCCGCCACAAACGCCATCATCGTTCAGCCCAATGTGAACCCGCTGGTCCTGTCCCGTCTACATCGTTGGACGCTGGGGCAGTCCGTCGGATTCTTTGATGACGATTTTGCGGGTCGCATCGCGCAAAAGCAGATGCAGGCCGCCCGTGCCGTGACAGAGGTGGTATCGGAATTCATCAACGTGGTCGCCTTTGCGCTTGCCTCGCTGGTTGGGTCGGTGCTGTTGTTGCTGGCGATTGACTGGCGCGTGGCGTTGGGTTTCGGCATCTGGCTGATCTTCTACCTTGCGCTGATCCGCTGGTATCTGCCGCGCATCCGCAGACGCTCGGCGTCGCGTGCGGCATCCCGCGCGATGGTGTCGGGGCAGGTGGTCGATACGATCACCAACATCAAGACGGTCAAGCTGTTTGCCCATGACGATCACGAGGATCAGGCGGCACTTGGCGCGATGGCGACCTTTCGCGCCAACTCGGTCCGGTTCGGTATCCTGTCCGCCGGGTTTCGCCTTGCCCTGATGACGCTGGCGGGCCTGTTGCCGGTGCTGCTGCTGGGTGGCACGATCCTGATGTGGCAGCGTGGGCTGGCCACGCCGGGGGATATTGTCGCCTCGGGGGCAGTTGCCATCCGCATCGCGCAGATGACCGGTTGGGTCAGCTTTACCCTGATGGCGATCTATTCCAACGTGGGAGAGGTCGAGGACGGAATGCGCACCCTGACCCCCCGAACCCGCGTCGAGGATGCGCCCGATGCCGCACCCCTCGCGGTACCTCAGGGTAAGATCACTCTGGATCATCTCGGGTTTGCCTATGGACGGGATGCAGGCGGTATTCAGGATGTATCGCTGACGATTGAACCGGGTGAAAAGGTGGGACTTGTCGGCGCCTCCGGTGCGGGCAAGTCGACCCTCGTGTCGCTGCTCTTGCGTCTGTACGAACCGGAACAGGGTCGTATTCTGATCGACGGGCAAGACACCCGCGCCGTCACACAGGAAAGCCTGCGCCGCAATATCGGCATGGTCACGCAGGAAACCGCGATGTTCAATCGCGCGGCCCGAGACAACATTCTTTACGGCAATCCGGACGCGGACGAGGCGGCGATGATCGAGGCGGCGGGCAAGGCCGAGGCGCATGAGTTCATCCTCGATCTTCAGGATCACAAGGGGCGTCGCGGCTATGACGCGCATCTGGGCGAGCGTGGCGTGAAACTGTCCGGCGGGCAGCGCCAGCGGATCGCGCTGGCCCGCGCCATTCTCAAGGATGCGCCGATCCTGGTGCTGGACGAGGCGACAAGCGCCCTGGACAGCGAGGTGGAGGCCGCAATTCAATCCGCCCTTGCCCGTGTGATGGAGGGCAAGACGGTGCTGGCCATCGCCCACCGTTTGTCGACCCTGACCGAGATGGACCGCATTCTTGTGATGGATGCGGGCCGCATCGTCGAAGAAGGCACACATGACGCCCTGCTGGCCAAGGGTGGCCTTTATGCCCGCTATTGGCAGCGTCAGTCCGGCGGGTTCATCCGCACACAGGCTGCCGAATAGGGCTTTTGCCGAACGTCCGTGCCGGATAGGCCTTGGCCCATGACAACAGTGACCATCGAACGATTGGGGCATCAGGGCGACGGCGTCGCGCGCGGCCCGATTTTTGTACCCCTGACCCTGCCGGGCGAGGTGGTCAGCGGCACCGTCGCGGGTGATGCACTGGTCGAGGTAACCATCGACACGCCTTCTCCGGACCGGGTTGCGGCCCCCTGTCCGCATTTCCGGTCATGTGGTGGATGCCAGTTGCAACATGCCAGCGATGATCTCGTGGCCAACTGGAAGCGCGACCTCGTGGTGACGGCCCTCGCTGTCCACGGGTTAGAGACGGATGTGCGCCCCACGCTGACCTCGCCCGACCGGTCCCGAAGGCGCGCGACCTTTGCGGCGCGACGCACGAAAAAGGGGGCCATGGTCGGATTTCATGCGCGCAAATCCGATGCGATCATTCCGGTGCCGGACTGCATACTGGTGACACCGGCGCTGGCCGGCATTGCGCCGCTTGCCGAGGCGCTGGCCATTGCGGGCGCAAGTCGCAAGGGCGCGCTGGCCGTTACCGCAACCGACAGCCGTGAAGGGCTGGATATTTCGGTCACCGGGGGAAAACCGCTGGATGGCCCGCTCCGGATTGTCCTGGCCGGATTGTGCGAAACCTACCGTCTGGCGCGCCTGACATGGCAGGATGAATTGGTCGGTATGCGTGTACCTCCGGCGCAGATCATCGGTGCTGCCCGGGTTGTTCCGCCACCCGGCGCGTTTCTGCAAGCGACAGAGCACGGGCAGGAAACCCTGACCCGGCTGGTGCAAGGGATCGTGGGCAATGCGAAATCGGTCGTTGATCTGTTCGCTGGCTGTGGCACTTTTGCGCTGCCTTTGGCCGAAAGGGCCGAAGTGCTGGCGGTTGAAGGCGCATCCGAAATGGTCGCTGCACTTGATGCCGGATGGCGGCAGGCGCAGGGTCTGAAATTGATCGAAAGCGCGGCGCGCGACCTGTTTCGCCGGCCCTTGTTGCCGGACGAACTGGCCCCTTTCGAGGCCGCTGTCATTGACCCGCCACGCGCGGGGGCCGCGGCCCAGATCGCAGAGCTTGCGGCTGCGAAAACGCCGATCATCGCGCATGTGTCGTGCAACCCGCAGACCTTTGCGCGGGATGCGGCGACCCTGACCAGTGCCGGATATGTGCTCGAATGGGTGCAACCTGTGGACCAGTTTCGCTGGGCAGCGCATGTAGAACTTGTCGGAGCGTTCCGTCTGTCGCATACGCGATAAGACGAAGGAGACGCCGCATGATTGATCGCGCACGCTTGGCCGAATTTCTGGAAGAGCCCAAATTCAGCAACTTTATTCTGGGCGTTATTGTCGTGAATGCGATCACGCTGGGCCTGGAAACTTCCAAGACGGCGGTGGCGATAGCGGGCGGCTTGATCAACGCGATCGACCAGATCTGCCTTGCGATTTTTGTGATCGAACTGTTGGCAAAACTGTACGCATTCCGGTTCAGGTTCTTCCGCAGCGGCTGGAACATCTTTGACTTTGTCATTGTCGGCATCGCGCTGGCACCGGGCACCGAGGGCCTTTCGGTATTGCGCGCATTGCGCATTTTGCGGGTCTTGCGGGTGATTTCCGTCGCCCCCAGCCTGCGCCGCGTGGTCGAGGGTTTCGTGACGGCGCTGCCCGGTATGGGCAGCGTGTTCGTGCTGATGGCGATGATCTTTTACATCGGCGCCGTGATGGCGACAAAGTTGTTTGGCACCGCCTTTCCCGAGTGGTTCGGAACCCTTGGCCTCAGCGGGTATTCCCTGTTCCAGATCATGACCCTTGAATCCTGGTCCATGGGCATCGTGCGCCCGGTGATGAGGGAGTATCCTTATGCTTGGGCGTTTTTTGTGCCGTTTATCATGGTCACAACATTCGCCGTGGTGAACTTGCTGGTCGGTCTGATCGTGAATTCAATGCACGACGCCCATTCCGAAGAATCCAATGCAGCCACCGACACCTATCGCGATCTGGTGATGAAGCGTCTGGATGACATCGAAGCCAAGCTGGACAAGCGCGATTCCTGACAACCAGTCACGGGCTGGTGATTTGCGGATGCGAAAAAACGGCTGGGCGGAGTATGTGGAAAAGTGGTATTAACCCGGAAATAATAACACGAACCGAATTGGGACAGGATTTCGATGAAGCGTAGACATCTGATGTTGGGGGGCGCCGCAGCCTTTAGCCTTGGCGCCTGCACCCAGAGCAAGTTCAAGACCTATTCCGGGCCCGAAGTGACCTATGTTGTGATCAACAAAGGGGACCGTCGCATGTTCCTGTTCAACAATGAAAAGGTGATCAAGGAATATGACATCGATCTGGGCTTTGCGCCCATCGGTGACAAGTTTTTCGAAGGAGATGGCCGCACGCCCGAGGGCAGATACGTGATTGACCGTCGCAACCCAAACAGCAAGTTCCATCTTTCGATCGGAATTTCATATCCCAACGCCGAAGACCGGGCAGAGGCGGCGGCACTGGGCAAGTCACCGGGCGGCGACATCTTTATCCACGGCAATTCAAAACCGTTTCGAAAAGGCACGGATGATTGGACGTGGGGCTGTATCGCCATAACGGATCGCGAAATCGAAGATGTCTATGCAATGGTGCGCAACGGGACGCCGATTCAGATCAATCCCTGACGATCAGGACGCCGGAGTCGAGGTGATCACCACGATGTCGGGGGTCGACTCGTCGATGCCCGCCACGTCGGGACTGTCGACGTCTTCGGGGACAAGTCGGGTTGCGGATGGATTGGCCTGCGGGATCAGCGGCGCATTGTTCGGATTGCCCATCACGAGAGTCCACCAGATCTTGCCATTGGATTCCTGAAACCAGGCAAAACCCATTTCGCCTGCCTGAGGCGACAGGATGGTGCGGCGGGTGTCGTCCTGTTCCATCCAAGCAGCAAGAGTTTCGAGTTCGGTTTCGTAGGATTCCGAGATGTTTTCGCCCACAAGGCTGCCCCGATAGCCGACGCGCGCCAGACGGTCGATCGGAGATGAGCCGTCAGAACCGAAGTGCCATGGACGGTTTTGCAGGGACATGTCCTTGGAGTGTGTTGCCGCCGCTGCGTTGAGTTGCGGGCTGAGCTCTACATTTGGGGCGCCACGGGCAGACCTCAGGGCATTGACGGCATCAAGCATGCGGAACTGCAGTTTTGCCGTGTCATTCGCCCGGATGCGATAGAGTTTGGGCAATGGCCGTCCATCGGCACCAACCGTTGGTGCCGGGGGAGTCGCACATGCGGCAAGGGTAAGGAGGGCAACCAGAACGAAAGAGAGTGTACGCATTGATCCTGCACATCATTTGGGGTGTTCGGTGACTTCGATAGCCGCTCACGCGTTGCAATACAAACGCACATCGGCGTGATTCTGCGAGATGACACTCCTTTGATTTGCGACTGCGACATTCCCGCAATATCCTGAATGACATTGGCAAGACCAACATTGGGAGAGGTATTCCATGTCCAAACCAATATCCAGCTCGACCAGCCGCCGGGCGTTTCTGGCTGGCTCCGCCGCCTTTTTGGGCGCACCCGCGATCGCGCAGACCGCCGCCGGTCAGGCAGAGCGTGACGCCGCGGTGTCCGTGGCCCGCAATATTTCCAGTTTCCGCATGCTGGAATGGCAGCCCTATTTCGATAACCTGCGCAACGGTGCCATCCTTGTCGATATCGACAGCCGCGCCGTCCACTACTGGAGCGAGGATCAGTCGATCTACAAACTGTACCCATCCAGTGTGCCCCTCTCCGAAGACCTCACCCGTCGCGGACGTACAAAGATAATTCTGAAAGACCCTGAACCCGATTGGCGTCCGACGCCGGCGATGAAAAAGCGCAATCCAGAATGGCCTGACTATATCGGTCCCGGTCCGGAAAACCCGCTTGGATCGCGCGCTTTGCACCTCAGCTGGACCTATTATCGCATTCACGGCACGCACGATACGCGCAAGATTGGTCGGAAATCATCCAATGGATGCATCGGCTTGTACAACGAACACATCGAAGAGCTGTACGAAATGGCGAAAGTGGGCACACAAGTGTTGCTTATTTGACGACATCAATGCTGATCGGCGTCCCGGCTTTTGAATCAGACTTTGCAATCGCCTCGCATTGCTGTTTACACAGAAACACGAGGTAAGTCTTGGGCGCGTTGCGGCTATTGCTGCGCGTGCGTAACTGGAGGTTATAATATGAAAAAACTCGTTCTCGCTGCTGCTCTGACTGCTGCTGCTTCGACCGCATTTGCCGGCGGTCCCGCCGATCCGATCATCGAAGCACCTGTCATCGTCGAAGAAACACGGAGCTCGTCGGGCGGCATCATTCTGCCCCTGCTGCTGTTGATCGTCGTTGCTGCGGCTGTTGCGGATTAATATCCGTTACCACAAAACAAAAAGGCGGTGCTTCCGCGCCGCCTTTTTTTGTCTGCCGTGATGTCTTGGTTCAGTCGAGCCAGCCGCGCAGATTCTCCTCGATCACTGTACTGAGCGCGTCGATATGGGCATCGTCATCGTTCAGGCACGGGATGTAAGTGAACTGTTCGCCTCCCGCATGCTCAAAGCTTTCCTTGATCTCTTCGTTGATCTCTTCGAGCGTTTCGATGCAATCTGCTGAAAAAGCAGGCGCACATACGGCGATGTTCTTTTTGCCCGCCTCTGCCAGCCGCGCAACCTCCTCCACCGTATAGGGTTTCAGCCATTCTTCGGGGCCGAATTTCGACTGGAAGGTGGTCTTGATCTCGGTATCGGACCAACCCAGCCGTTCCTTCAGCAGACGTGTCGTTTTCTGGCATTGGCAGTGATAGGGATCACCCTCCATCAGGTAGCGGATGGGCACGCCGTGATAGCTGCACACCAGAATATCCGGCCGCGACTCCATAGCTTCATAGGCCCGCTCGATCGACTGCGCGAGGGCCTCGATATATTTGGGATGCGCAAAATAAGGTTCGACCGTCCGTGCGACCGGTTGCCACTTTTCCTGCATCATCGCCCGGAAGAATTCGTCATTCGCCGTTGCCGACGTCGCCCCGGCATAGTGCGGATAAAGCGGGAAAAACAGGATTTTCTGGCATCCGGCATCGCGCATTTCGCGCACCTTCGATTTCGTCGACGGATTGCCATAGCGCATACAGAAATCAACCAGAACCTGATCACCGTAGCGGTCCTGCATCGCCGCCTTGATCCTGGCGGTCTGGTCCTTGGTGATCGTCATCAGGGGACTTTCCCCGGCCTCGTGATTCCAGATGGATTTATAGGCCGCACCTGACGAAAACGGTCGTTTCGTCAGGATGATCAGCTGCAACAGCGGTTGCCAGACCCATGGGCTGTAGTCGATCACCCGCCGGTCCGACAGGAATTCGTTCAGGTAGCGGCGCATCGACCAATAGTCGTAATTGTCCGGCGTGCCGAGATTGGCCAGCAATATCCCCACCCGCGCAGGCTTGATCGCCGGGTGATCGTCGTCGGCGTGTGTCGGTCGTGTCGCGGTTTTGCTGGTATCAAGCATTTCGGGCGCTTTCCTATCCTTGTTCCGCCCCAGATAGGCGGATTTGTCACCAGGTCAATCTGACAGCGGCGTTTCGTCCGTGCGCAAGGCATCCGCCAGTCGGGCCTGCGCCGATCCGGGGCGCAGTGCCTTGGGCTGGCTTTCATCCGGCGCCCAGCCGGTCAGGACGATCAATTCAAATGTTGCGGTGATGCCTCCGTCAGGATGAGCAAAGGCTTCGGCATAGTGTTCCGCCGCGCGGTTCAGCACGGCGCGCCGGGTCGCATGGCGCAGGCGGGCGTCCATCGCGTTGCCCTCGCCCATGTGCCGCAGATCGCGCATCAGATGCCACATGCTGCGGTATCGTGCGGTCAGAGCCACAGAATCGGCCACCGGCAATGCCAGGCCCGCACGTTGCAGCAGCGCCCCCAGATTGCGCACTTCGCCCATGGGTGCCACGCGCGGGGAAAGTCCGCCGCGCACCGACACTTCGGCCTCGGCCAGAACGCTGCGCAGTTCGTGCAGAGTCTGCCCACCCAGGGACACCGCCAGCAGCATGCCATCGGGCTTCAGGGCGCGCCTGCACTGGATCAATTGCCCGACCGGATCGTTTGCCCAGTGCAGGCCCATGCTGTGGATCACGAGATCGTGCGCCGCGGGGGCCAGCGGCAAGACATCCGCCTCACCCGTTATCTGCGCGTGTGCGATGCGATCCCGCCACAGGTCTGGAAACGCAGCGACGATTGCGGGTGAGAGAAAGGGTTTATTAACCAGTTCCAGACGATCCTCGACCTCGTCACGGGCCGTCTGTTGCAGAAACAGGGTTTCGGGCCGCGCGCGGGCGCGATTGCGTGCAAGGGCCGCGAGGTCTGTCAGTCGTATCGGTGCGTGGGTGTCGGACATGGTCGCACAGGTAAAGGATGACATGGGCCTATTACAAACAACACTTGCCGCGATCTATCCCCCGCGCTGTCTGGGATGTGGCGCAACCGTGGATAGCGACTTTGGCCTGTGCGGCGGGTGCTGGGCGCAGGCGGAGTTTATTGGCGGAACCTCGTGTGACAGTTGTGGAACACCGCTGATCGGCGCCACAACTGGTGAAGCGGTGACTTGCGACACGTGCATGCATGCGCCGCACCCCTGGGCTCATGGTCGGGCGGCACTGGCCTATCGCGGGATGGGCCGCAAACTGGTGCTGGGGTTGAAACACGGGGACAGGCAGGAAATTGCGCGCCCCGCCGCAACATGGATGCGGATGTCAGTGCAAACCCTGATCACCGAAAAGACCCTGATCGCGCCTGTTCCACTGCATTGGGTGCGCCTGGCCAAGCGCCGCTATAATCAGTCTGCGCTGATCGCAAAAAACCTGTCAGAGCTGACCGGTTGCGACTGGTGCGCCGATCTGCTCGAACGCCCGGTCCGGACCCCATCGCTGGACGGCAAGACCCGGCAGGAGCGTGCTGACATCCTGCACGGCGCCATCCGCATCAACCCGCGCCGGAAACACCGTATCATCGGCCGGCCCGTTCTGTTGGTGGATGACGTGATGACGACGGGGGCCACACTGGCCGCCTGTGCCGAAGCGTGCAGCGTGGCCGGAGCGGATCAGGTGTGTGTGAGCGTACTGGCGCGGGCGATCAAAGACACCTAAGTCTGTGTGCAACAGATTTTGTGTCAAAAGGACTTGCCCGATGAAATCCGTGGAAATCTATACCTCGCCGCTGTGCGGCTATTGCCATGCCGCCAAGCGGTTGCTGAACGAAAAGGGTGTAAAGTTTGAAGAGGTCGACGTTATTAGTCATGCTGATCGAAAGGCGGAAATGATCAAGCGCGCGAATGGGGGCCGTACCGTGCCACAGATTTTCATCGGTGATATGCATGTGGGTGGATATGACGACCTGTATGCGCTGGAACGGGCGGGCAAGCTTGACGGGTTGTTGGCGGCCTAGATGAAAACGGCGCTGCTGCAACTCAACGCGTCCGACGATCCTGCGGCGAACCTGCGCGGAACAGTTGGGATGGTGCGGCAGGCGGTGGATGCCGGTGCGGAGTTTGTTCTGACGCCCGAAGTCACCAATTGCCTCAGCGCGAGCCGCGCCCATCAGGCGCAGGTGCTGCGGCCGGAGGCAGAGGATGAGACGCTCGCAGCCCTTCGGGACGTCGCTGCGGACTGTGGCATTCATTTGTTGATCGGGTCGCTTGCGCTCAAGACGGACGATCCGCAAGGCCGGCTCGCCAACCGCTCATTCATGATCGGGCCGGATGGTGCGATTCTGGCGCGGTATGACAAGATCCACATGTTCGACGTCGCGATCTCCGAAACCGAAACCTACACCGAATCCTCGGGGTATCGGCCCGGCACCCGGGCGGTGCTGGCCCAGACGGGATTCGCACCGGTGGGCATGGCGATCTGCTATGATTTGCGCTTTCCCAGACTGTCCGACGCCCTTGTCAACGCAGGCGCACAAATTCTGACATACCCGGCGGCCTTTTCTCCGGTCACGGGTGCGGCGCATTGGCACAGCCTGCTGCGCGCCCGCGCGATCGAGGCGGGGGCCTGGGCGCTGGCCCCGGCGCAAACAGGCACGCATCAGGGCGGATCCGGTGCGCTGCGCAGCACCTATGGCCACAGCCTCGCGGTCGATCCCTGGGGCGAGGTGGTGCTTGACGCAGGCACGGAGCCGGGCGTTTATGTGTTTGATATGGAATTGGATAAAGTGGCCGAGGCGCGTCGCCGGATTCCTGCGCGGGACAATGTACGCCCTTTCGACGGCCCCTAAGGTGCATGAGTACAGAAAGAAACGCATTGGCGATTTCGCTGTTCAGCGAAGTGCTGGCGGCGGACCAGATGGTTCGTTACCGGCTGAGTCGTGTGTTGCCAAAGGGCATGGAAATTTCGCATTTCTCGGTGCTCAATCACCTCGTGTGGCTTGATCAGGAACGCAGTCCCGCACAGCTGGCCGAGACGTTCAACATCACGCGCGGCGCGATGACCAACACGCTGAACCGTCTGGAATGGGCGGGCTATGTCCATATCCGCCCCGACTGGGACGACGCGCGCCGCAAGATGGTCGCAATCAGCCCGGCCGGGCGGCGGGCCCGCGAACAGGCGCTGAGTGCAATCGCCCCGATGATCGCCGAAGTCATCGACACTCTGGGCGAGGATCGGGTCAAGGAAACCTTGCCCATCCTGCGTCAGTTGCGCCTGCACATGTCCGACAAGGGCAAGGCAGACTAGGCGCGCGGTTTCAGGCTGGCCGTGACATAGTTCACGCTCAGATCCCGATCCGACAATTTCCATGACCACGCGATCGGATTGAACACGAACCCCTGTCGGTCGACCGGGTCGAGGCCCGCCTTGCGCAGCAGATCGAACAATTCGTCCGGAGTGATGAATTTCGACCACTCGTGCGTCCCTTTGGGCAGCCATCGCATCACATGTTCGGCACCGATGATGGCCATCACATAGGATTTGGGGTTCCGGTTCAGGGTCGAACACACGTGCAGACCGCCCGGTTTCAGCAACGCGCAGCAGGCGGTCAGGTACCCAAGCGGGTCTGCGACATGCTCGACCACCTCCATGTTCAGCACCACATCGAACTGCTCGCCCGCTGCCGCCATATCCTCGGCCGTGGTGTGGCGATAGTCGATGGTCAGCCCGGATTGTTCGGCATGGACCTGCGCCACGGGAATATTGCGTTCGGCTGCATCAGCGCCCACCACATCAGCGCCAAGGCGCGCCATGGGTTCGGCCAACAGCCCGCCGCCACAGCCGATATCCAGAATGCGCAAGCCCGCAAAGGGCTTGGGCCGGGTCATGTCGCGGTCGAATTCGGCGGCGATCTGGGATGTGATATAGTCCAACCGACAGGGATTGAGCATGTGTAGCGGCTTGAATTTCCCGTTCGGATCCCACCATTCTGCGGCCATCGCCTCGAATTTTGCGATTTCGGACGGGTCAACGGTGGTTTGATGCGTTTGCATTTTCGTCTCCGTATGCTCATGTGCGTTCGATGCTCTATGTAGGTCAGTAATGGACAAACACAGTGACCAAAAGCGCGCGGTGCAATATCTGTACCCGCCCACCGACCCTTACGACCAACGTATGCTGGACGTCGGGCAGGGTCACCGCGTCTATGTGGAGCAGTGCGGCAATCCGGCCGGCATCCCGGTTGTGGTCCTGCATGGCGGCCCCGGTGGCGGGTGCAGTGCGGCGATGCGCCGCTATTTTGACCCGGAACATTACCGCATCATCCTGTTCGATCAGCGTGGCTGTGGCCGTTCGCGCCCCCACGCGTCGGTCACCCACAACACCACATGGCATCTTGTCGATGACATCGAACTGATCCGGCGCACGCTGGACATCGACGCCTGGATCGTATTCGGCGGCAGCTGGGGTGCGACCCTTGCCCTGATCTATGCGCAGGCCCATCCTGCCCGTGTGCGCAATATCGTGCTGCGCGGCGTGTTCCTGATGACCCAGCGTGAGCTGGACTGGTTTTACGGCGGTGGCGCCGGGCGGTTCTGGCCCGAAGTCTGGGCCCGGTTCGAAGCGTTGATCCCCGAGGATGAACGTGGAGATCTGATCAGCGCCTATCACCGTCGCCTGTTCTCCGGCGACATTGCGATGGAGACGCGATTTGCCCGCGCCTGGTCATCCTGGGAAAACGCGCTGGCCTCGATCCACTCGACCGGGTCAGGCGGAGAGGCGCCCGGCGACTATGCCCGCGCCTTTGCGCGCCTCGAGAATCACTATTTCACCAATGCCGGTTTTCTGGAATTCGATGGCCAGATCTTGGCCCATGCGGGGCGAATCAAGCACATTCCGGGCACCATCGTGCAGGGGCGCTATGACATGATATGCCCGCCTGAAAGTGCTTATGCGCTGTCCAGGGCATGGCCCAATTCCGATCTGAAACTGATCCGCAATGCCGGACACGCCTTGTCCGAGCCGGGAATTTCGGCTGAACTGGTGCGCACCATGGACAGGATTGCAGGGAAATGACCCGACTGGACCGCCGCGCCCTTTTTGCCTCCGGTGCTGCCGCCGCCTTGCTGGCGGCGACGGGCGTTTCCGCGTCGCCGCAGAGCGGTGGGCGTTTGCGTGCGGCATTGTCGGCGCCGCTGTTTGATCAGGCGGTTGCAGCAACCGTGTTCGACAACCTGACAGAGATCGCGGCTGATGGAACATTGCGCGGCGCGTTGGCGACGGATTGGTCATCGGATGCAAGCGCGCGCCGCTGGCGGCTCACCCTGCGCGAGGGCGTACTTTTCCATGATGGCGGGGCGTTCGACGCAGGCCACCTTCGGTCCCTGCCTTTGACAGTCGAAGTGATTGACGCGCGCACCGTCGATATCCTGCTGGACGATCCGAACCCGAGTCTGCCTTACCTGCTGGCCCATCCGGGCTATGAAATTCGTTCCGAGTCCGGGGCGGGCACGGGGCTGTATGCGGTGCAAAAACTGAATAAGGGCCGTCATTTCATCGGCACCCGCGTTGCAGATCACTGGAAAGAGAAGGCGGGCTGGTTTGACAGCGTCGAATTCGTTCATTTCAGCGCAGATGCGGTACGGGCCGAGGCGCTGCGAGACGGTTTGGTCGATGTCGCCGACATAACCGCCCTTGACCCGCTTGCAGACCCGCGTGATTTCCAAACCCTTCCGGGGGGCCAGCGGCCGACGCATATCGCGGCATCCTCCGTAGCGGTGCCCTTGTCTGTCGGAAAAGCCTGGCCGCTCGACAACCTGCGAATGGCCGAGAGGTGGTGGATGGCCTGACAGGTCTTGCATCACGGGTGCGACGTGCGTATACGGCCCTCAACAGCGGCGCGCTGGGGTCCAAACCCGACGCTCCACCGAGAAACATCAACGGGCCGCGCGCCCGTTTTTTTGTGCCTGAAAGACTCATGTCGAACGGCCTGATCGCCAAAGCCGCCATCGACCGTCGCCTGGCCGAGATCATCACCCCGGTGATCGAGGATCTGGGCTATGAGCTGGTGCGCGTGCGCCTGATGAGCGGCAAGGAATCGACGCTGCAGATCATGGCCGACAAGCCCGAAGGCGGGATCGAGGTGGATGATTGCGCGACGATTTCCACCGCCGTCAGCGCGACGCTCGATGTCGAAGACCCGATCCTCGATGCCTACACGCTTGAAGTGTCATCACCCGGTATCGACCGCCCGCTGACCCGGCTCAAGGATTTCGACATGTTCGAAGGCTACGAGGCCAAACTGGAAACCGACGAGCTGATCGACGGTCGCCGCCGATTCAAGGGTGTGCTGGCCGGGGTCGAGGATGACGAAGTGCTGATCAACGTGGCCGAAGGCACCATCGGCCTCAAGTTCGACTGGCTGACCGAGGCCAAGCTGGTGCTGACGGACGAGTTGATCAGGGAAATGCTGCGCCAACGCAAAGCGGCTGGCGTGATCAAGGAAACTGAATTCGACGAAATTCACGAAGATACAACGACCGAAGAGTCTGAGGAGAACACCTGATGGCCATTACATCCGCAAACCAGCTTGAGCTGTTGCAAACCGCCGAGGCGGTCGCGCGCGAAAAGATGATCGACCCGGCGCTGGTCATCGAGGCGATGGAAGAATCGCTCGCGCGCGCGGCCAAGTCGCGTTACGGCGCGGAAATGGACATTCGTGTGTCGATTGACCGCAAAACGGGCCGCGCGACCTTTACCCGCGTGCGCACCGTGGTCGAGGACGAATTGCTGGAAAACTATCAGGCCGAATTCACCGTCGAGCAGGCCAAGCAGTACATGGAGAACCCCGAAGTCGGCCAACAGCTGATCGAAGAGGTGCCCCCGGTCGAGATGGGCCGAATCGCTGCCAAATCCGCCAAGCAGGTGATACTGCAAAAGGTGCGCGAAGCGGAACGCGACCGTCAGTACGAAGAATTCAATG